>CAYZJD010000170.1:0-9358 GCA_964478455.1 uncultured Solibacteraceae bacterium
CTGGCTGGACATGGCGCGGAGAAGCGCGCGGGCGGCGCTGGCGCTCGAGGCGCGCGGCATCTGCATGCGCGACATCCTGACGGAGGCTTCGCTGCGCAACGCGCTCGTGACGCACGCGGCTTTCGGAGGATCGACCAACCTGATCCTGCACCTGGCCGCGGTAGCGCACGCCGCGGGGCTGCGACGGCCCACGGTCGAGGATTGGACGGAAGTGAACCGGCGCGTGCCGCGGCTGGTGGACGTGCTGCCGAACGGGCCGCGAAACCATCCGACGGCGCAGGTGTTCCTGGCAGGCGGGGTCCCGGAAGTGATGCTGCACCTGCGGCGTGCCGGGTTGCTGGAACTGGACGCGCTGACCGTGTCCGGCGAGACGCTCGGCAGGATACTCGACTGGTGGGAGACATCGGAGCGCCGCGCGCGGCTGCGGGCGCTTCTCAAGGAGCGCGACGGCGTCGATCCGGAGGATGTGATCATGGCGCCGGAGCCGGCGGCAAAGCGCGGGCTCACCTCGACGGTCTGCTTTCCAAGGGGCAACCTGGCGCCGCAGGGTTCGGTGGTGAAGAGCACGGCCATCGATCCGAGCGTGGTGGACGCGGACGGCGTGTATCGGAAGGGGGGGCCCGCGCGCGTGTTCACCTCCGAAGTTGCGGCCATGGCGGCGATCAAGAATCACGAGATCCGCGAAGGGGACGTGCTGGTGCTGGCGGGGCGCGGGCCGATGGGCTCGGGCATGGAGGAGACCTACCAGGTCACCTCGGCGCTCAAGTACCTTGATTTCGGCAAGCACGTAGCGGTGGTGACCGACGCGCGCTTCAGCGGCGTCTCCACCGGCGCCTGCATCGGGCACGTGTCGCCGGAGGCGCTCGCCGGCGGCCCGATCGGTAAGCTGCGGGACGGGGACCTGATCGAGATCGTGATCGACCGCAAGCGCATGGAAGGCTCCGTGGACCTCATCGGAGCAGACGGGAGGATCTTCGGCCCGGAGGAGGGCGCGCGGGTGCTGGCGTCACGGCAGCCCCGCGAGGACCTGGCGCCCGACCCTAACCTTCCGAATGACACCCGGTTGTGGGCGGCGCTTCAGGAGGTGAGCGGCGGGGCCTGGGGTGGCGGCGTCTACGACGTAGAGGCGATTCTACAGGCGCTCGAAGCGGGCAGGAAGGCGTTGGCGAAATAGCAGGGCGACCGGCGACTACAGAGCCCGCGTGGCGAGCGGTGTGGGAACGGGGCCTGTTTTGGCAGTGTAGACTGTTGGAGAATCGTGGCCGTAGAAATCCATCCACGGAAGCTGCCGGGAGTGTGGGCCGGAGGTTACTCTTTGGACCTTCAAACGAGCGGCAGCACTTTTCTGGGGTATAACGAATACGGCCATCCCGAGTTCGACACGAGGCGGCCACCGCTGGGAGACCTGGTGTATCGCCTCAAGTACCGAGGGACCGGTCAGCCCTGCTGCCGATCGTTGAGACCGTGGTTGAATTCCTGCGTGGGTGGCGAATCGAGGTGGATGCACTCGTGCCTGTGCCGCCTTCGAACACCTCCAGGAAGAGCCAGCCGGTCTTGGAGATCTCACGTCGGATCTCCAAGGAGATCGGCGTGCTGCTGTGTGAAGCGTGCGTGACGAAGGTGAAGAGCACGGGTGAATTGAAGAACGTGTTCGAATACAAGAAGAGGGCGGCAGTTCTGAAGGATGCTTTCGCGGTAAATCGAAGCCTCACCGAGGGCAAGCGGCTCTTGCTGTTCGACGACCTGTATCGGTCCGGTGCGACGGCGACCGCTGTCGCCCGCGCACTCGTTTCTGACGGAGCGGCGCTGGCCGTGTTCCTTCTGACTCTCACCCGAACGCGGAGCAAGTTATGACGACCGTCTTCATCGGGGGATCGCGAGCAGTATCGAGGCTAAACGCGGTCATTCGGGAACGGCTCGATGATCTCATGAACCGCGGCTGCCACATCTTCATCGGGGATGCGAACGGCGCCGACAAGGCGGTCCAGAAGCACTTCGCGGACCACGGCTACGAAAATGTAACCGTCTTCTGCACGGAAACTTGCCGGAACAATGTCGGCAACTGGCCGGTTCGAAGGATTCGGCCGGAATCGAGCAGACGAGATTTCTCGTACTACGCCGCGAAGGATATTGCTATGGCCCGGGAGGCCAGGTGCGGAGTTATGCTTTGGGACGGCCGAAGCAAGGGCACGTTCCACAACATCCTCAACTTGATCGGGGCAGGCAAAAAGACGCTTGTTTACCTCGCTCCGGAAAAGGCCTTCTACAAGCTCGCCAAAGAGCAGGATCTCGAAGCTCTGTTCGCGCGTTACAGTCTGCGGGAGATCGAGCGTGCCCGGACCGCTCTGGGCACCTTGCCTTGGGAAGAGCACCTGCCACTCCATAGTTCGTAGCTGAACCCCCGCGACCGCTCCAAGGGGGGCGCCGAAAAAGGCAAAGCCTGCGTCTGAAAGCCCCGTGGACACGGCGGCGATCCGTTCCCCCGCAGGGCTACGGCGCCCCGGCTTCGCACTTGCAGCGGCGCTGGCACAGCGGGCAAAAGTACTTCCCGCAAGCGGAGCAGGGCGCCCAGCACTCCTTGCAGAGACAGTGAGCGGTGTCGCACAAGAACAACGGGTGAGCCTGGCCCAGGCAGTGCTCGCAGGAAACGGGTTCCAGCAGCCGCAAGAGTGAATTCCAGTGGAGGCCGAGCGTGCGTTCGGTCTTTTTGCGGATCAGCCGCACCGTGATTTCGCGCACTGGAAGCCTGACAGCCAGAACGTCTGCCCTGTCGATCCGAATGCGGAGCGAGTACTTCCGGACGAGGTCCTCGAGCTTGGCTTTTCGATCGAGCTCGGTCGAGTGCAGGCGGCTTCGCTCCTTTTCCAACGCGCCGCGATCCTCCGGATGCTTCGTTTGCCGCTGTTCGATCTTCTTTTCGATCTGGGCGAGCAACCGCCGATAGTAGAACTCGATGCGCTCGGCGTCGCGGACCAGGCGGCGGTTTGCAGTCTCTTCCAAACCCACGACGAACTTGCGGATTTCCCGCCGGGCGGCTTTCAGGGCGGCCGGGTAGATCCGTGTCAATTCCTCAGGATTGGCCCGGAATGCCGGATCTTCCTCCAACTGCTCCCGGACGAGACGCAGCAGCACTTCCGGCTGGGCAACCACCGATCGGGCCGTGGAATTCAGGCACACGGTCACAAGGCCGATTGCGCGTTCGTCGGATTCAACGGTGTACTGGAAAGTGAACACCAAGTAGACCGCCGAACCGGCGGAACTCTCCGAGAAACGGTACACACCGTTCTGCACCACCAGGTCGCGGCTCAACACGGCCTCATCGTCAAGCGGGAGAACGGGTGGGGGATTCCGCAGCCTGCCTCCGACGATGCGAGGCTTCGCGGGCAGAAGCGCCTCAAGCCGGTCGAGCCACTCGCCCGGATCGTCCGCGCCGGGACCGGGCGTGAAATTGAGCGAAAGCCAGTCGCCGGCGCCGAGCGTGGCCGCAACATCGGCGGGAAGCATGGCGCGCAGGACGCTTTCCTGGTCGCTCTCGGCCAGGGCGCCCCGGCTCAGAAGAAGAGCCTGAGCCCATTCGACAATTCCGGCCATCCTCTACACCTCGAAGTAGCGCTGGAACAGTTCCTCGTCCAGCTTCTTGGTTCCCAGGTAGTGCCGCTTTGCTGCGAGGAGCATTTCCCCAAGTTCGTCGAAGGCTTTCTGGGGCGCGCCGGACCGCCGGCCTGAGATCCAGAGTTGGAGGACGATGTCCGCGAAGTCCCCGGTTTCGGGGAGCGAACCCAGGATCGCGTCCATCTCGCCGATCACCAGCTCGAACATGTTGACCTTGTCGTGCAGCACGCGGAGCAACTGTTCTTCGATGGTGCCGGCCTGGCAGAAATTGAAAACAAACACCTCGCGAGATTGGCCGATGCGATGTACGCGTCCCACCCGCTGCTCGAGGCGCATCGGGTTCCACGGCAGATCGAAGTTGATGACGCAGTTGGCGAACTGGAGGTTGCGGCCCTCGCCGCCGGATCCCGTGGACAGGAGCACGTCGACTTCATCCCGGAATCGCGTGACGGCCGCGTCCTTTTCGGCTCGAGACAGATCGCCGCTGAAGAGGGAGTAGCGTACGCCGTGGTCCTCACAGACACGGGCGAGATGTTCCAGTGTGGGCAGGAACTCGGTAAAAACAACAACCTTCCCCTCGCGGGCGGCCAGCACACGGACAAGTTGCTGTCCCTTGCCGCCGACGGGAATCTGCGATGCCCGATCCAGGATGGCCTCCAGTTCCTGGCGATCGCGGCCGCTCAGCCGGTCCTGTTCGGCCAGAGCACGGCTCGCCGAACGGCAGAGCGCCTGGGGGCTGCTCCCCGCCTGGCGCTGAAGCCATTCCAAAGCGAGATCGGAACGCCCCTCTTTCCCGTTGCCGCGGTAGCGTTCGGCAACGAATGCCGACACCATTTCGTACAACTCTTCCTCGCCGGGCAAGGGCGGCACGATCACGCTCGCCGCCAGCCGCGGCGGCAGCCATACGTCGGCAGCGGCGCGCGTATTGCGGATCATGACCTCGGCCAGCAGCGTGCGCAGCCGCTCGGGGTTCTTCGGGGTCTTCGACCGTCCGGCGGCGACGTGCGTCTTGCGGAATTCCGGCTCGGTAGCGAGCAAGCCCGGCTTGAGCAAAGTGATGAGGCTGTAAAGCTCGAGGAGGTTGTTCTCCACGGGCGTGGCCGTGAGCGTCAGGATGAATCTCTTCTGGAGGGAGTTGACCAGTTGCCAGTTGGCGCTGGTGCGGTTTTTCAAACAGTGGGCCTCGTCCACGATCACCATGTCCCACGGAACGGTGGCCAGGGAGGAGGCGTGGGGCTCCAGGCGGACCATCGCGATGGAGGCCAGGATGAGCGGCTGCCGCTTCCAGAACTGGTCAGGGTCGCGGCGGAAGTCAGGTCCGTCCGGCAAGACCGGCTCGAAGCCGAATTTCTCCGTCAGCTCTCCTTTCCACTGCTGAACGAGCGACGGAGGAACCAGGATGAGCGCCCTGCGCACCATGCCTCGGGCCCAGTACTCCTTCAGCACCAGGCAAGCTTCAATCGTCTTGCCTAGCCCGACTTCGTCGGCGAGCAACGCTCGTCCCTGGAAGTGGCGAAGGACTTTGCGCACGGTTTCGTGCTGGTAGACGTAGCTATCAACGCCGTGCAGAGAAGGCAGGCAGATCAAGTCTTCAAAGTTCTGCTCCCGCTTCAGTTCAAGGAACCTTCGACGCAGGAAGTAGTCGGAGAGGATCCCCGGTTGCGCGAAGTCGAAATCCGGGGCCGGGGCCGGCAGAAACTCCACCGCCACCGCCGGCGGTTTTCCCGCGTGTGCCGGAGCTGGAGCGGAAACAGGCGGCTCCGGAATTTGGGGCGCCGGCGGGGGAGTCCGGGCGGCGTCCGCCTGAAGCTTTGCGGTCACTTCCTTGACCAGCTCAATGGCCGATTCTCGGCATGAGAACCATTCTTTTTTGGGGAAAGAAGCGGTCTTTGCCAGAAACTCGCGGAACTCGGCGAGGGCCAACTCGTGCTTGCCAAGCTTGGACTGAGCCAGGGCGCAGTTGTATATCAGCCGCGGGTCGGGGTCCTGCTTCCGCAACAAGCGGAAGTAATACAGTGCGTCTGCATGGTGCCCGGCATCCGAGTGGATCTGCGCAAGCAGGGCCAGGGTGTGGACGTGCTCTGGCCAGAGGAGCAGGGCCTTCTTCGCGAGCCGCGCGGCTTCCGGCAGGTCGCCTCGCCGATACAACTGGCTCGCCCGCCTATAAAGCGATTCGGCTTCGCTGTGATCGAACTCCAGCCTCTTGGCGGCCTCTCGGAGCTTCAGTTGTTTGCGGCGCTGTTCGTCTTTCTTTGGCTTCGGCACAGCAGAATCAGGATTATCCCATGGCAGTTGGGAACGGATAATGTGACTGCATCGGTGAAGTTGCGGGCAACTCCGGCAACAGCGCGCGCGGCGTGGTCTTGGCAGGCGGCGGCTTAGGCGGGTGCTCGTCGTCGTGGCCTTCGTGTGTGAGGGCGTCGATGAGGATCTCAAGCTTCTCGGCGAGCCGCGGGTCGAGTTTCGCGAGGATCGCATGCTGGCGGCGGGCGGGCGTTCCACGGCCAAGGAGGGCGTAAGAAACGCCGAGGCTGTAATGCGCCTCGGCCCAATCCGGTTTGATGCGGACGGCGTCGCGGAAGGCGGCGAGCTTGTCCTCAACGCGGCCGAGTTTGCCGTGAGCAAAGCCGGAGTAGAAAGCGGCGGCGGCTGAGCGCGGATCTTTCTCGAGAGCGCCGGCGAAACGGTCGAGCGCGCCTTCGAAGTCTTCAAGGAATAGCAGCGAAAGACCCTCGCGGTACAGCGACTCGGCCTCCGGCTTCATTCGGCCTGCGTTCCATTCGGCGATCGATTTGAGCGGCCCGGGTCCGGGCGCCATGAGCGGCTCGATGGCGGCGGCGAATACCGTGTTCTCCGGCGGCGACTCCCACAGCGCAACACCGGCGACTTCCCCGGCGGCGTTGAACACCGGCGCGCCGGCCACATTCGGGCCGGCCTTCGCGGTGAGCAGAAAGATGGAGCCGAAGTCGGGCACGCTGCGGACAGCGGAGACGACGCCCTCGGATCCCGCAACCGAAACGCGCTGTCCTTTTTCGAGCGGCGTCGAAGCCAAGACCGCTGGCGCGACTTCAACGGATGGCGGGAGATCGACCGCCAGGCGCACAATCTCCGAAGAAACAGATTCCGCCACCACGCCCTTTGCCTCGAAGACGGCGCCGGCTGCGGTTTCCACCCTGGCGGAGGCAGCCCGGTGCAGGATGTGGCCGCTCGCGAGCAACTGGCCGTCTTTGCTGATGAAGACTGCCGGGCCTCGGGCAAGCTCCTTGCCTCTCGGGTCCCGAGCAACGACCGTGACCAGCGAGGATGCGGTCACGCCCAGGGTCAACAACAGCGCGGCCGTCATTACCGCTCGTGTACCATAGTGATTGAACCCGGCACAAATGGACCTGCGAAGTATCGATCTCAAAAGGACTGTCAATCTGCCCCGCACCGATTTTCCGATGAAGGCAAACCTGCCCCAGAACGAGCCGAAGATGCTCGCGCGGTGGGAGGAGATGGCCTTGTACGAAAGGATCCGGAAAGCGCGCGCCGGACGGCCGATGTACGTACTGCACGACGGGCCGCCCTACGCCAATGGGAACATCCATCTGGGAACCGCGTTCAACAAGATCCTCAAGGACTTCATCGTCAAGTCCAAAAGCATGGCGGGCTATGATGCCCCGTTCGTGCCGGGCTGGGACTGCCACGGGCTGCCGATCGAGATCAAAGTGGACAGCGAGTTGGGCCCGCGCAAGGCGCAGATGACGCCCGGTGAGATTCGCAACGAGTGCCGCAAGTATGCCGCCCGGTTTGTCGATCTCCACCGCCGCGACTTCAAGCGGTTGGGCGTATTCGGACGCTGGAACGAGCCGTACTTGACCATGAGCGCGCAGTACGAGGCGGTGATCGCGCGGGCATTCGTCGATTTCCTCGACAGGGGCTACGTGTACAAGGGCCTGAAGCCGGTGCACTGGTGCATGCGGTGCCGCACGGCGCTGGCCGAAGCGGAGGTCGAGTACCAAGACCATACGAGCCCTTCCGTCTGGGTAAAGTTTGCGTTGAAATCGGACCCGGCGGCGATCCATCCCGCGCTCGCGGGCAAGCGGGTCTCGACCGTGATCTGGACGACGACGCCGTGGACGCTGCCGGCCAACATGGCGGTGGCCTTCCATCCGAAGTTCCAGTATGTTGCCGCCGAAGCCGCAGGCGAGGCGTACATCGTTGCTGAAGACCTGCTGAAGGCGACGGTGGAGAAATGCGGTTGGATCGACCCGAAAGTGCTGGCGCGGTTCGCGGGCTCGGCGATGCAGAGGGCCGTCTTCCGGCATCCGTTCATCGAGCGGGATTCGCTCGGCGTGCTCGCCGAGTACGTCACTCTCGATCAAGGCACGGGCGCGGTCCACACGGCGCCGGGCCACGGCCAGGAAGACCATCGCACGGCGCAGGAGTACGGGATCGCGACGTTCTGCCCGGTGGACGCCGACGGGCGGATGTTCCACGCCGAGGGCGCCGGCGGGAGGCTGCCCGAGGAGATCATCGGCAAGAGGGTATGGGACGCAAACCCTGTGGTGACCGGCATCCTGCGGGAGCGCGGCGCGCTCCTGGCGGAGGGCCGGCTCGACCACAGCTATCCGCACTGCTGGCGGTGCCACAACCCGACGATCTTCCGCGCCACCGAACAGTGGTTCATCGGCATGGAGAAGAACAGCCTGCGCGGCGAGGCGCTGGCGGCGATCCGAAACTCCAAGTGGCTCCCGGCCTGGGGCGAAGAGCGGATCGCGGGCATGGTTTCACAACGTCCCGACTGGTGCATTTCGCGGCAGCGCGTATGGGGCGTGCCGATCATCGCTTTCTACTGCGAGCAGTGCGGCGAAGCGCTCACGCACCGCAAGCATCTGGACCGCGTGGTGGCGCTGTTCGCCGAGCGGACTACCGACGTCTGGTTCGAGCGCACCGAAGAAGAGCTGCTCGGGCCGGGCGCGCGGTGCGCCCGCTGCGGCGGAGAGAGATTCCGCAAGGGCACCGACATTCTCGATGTCTGGTTCGACTCCGGCTCGAGCCACCTGGCGGTGCTCACGAGGGAGAATAGCTTGCCGTGGCCGTCGGACCTCTACATCGAGGGTCCGGATCAATACCGCGGCTGGTTCCACAGTTCGCTGCTCGTGGGCGTGGGGCTGAAGCAGGGCTCCCCTTACAGGATGTGCGCTTGCCACGGCTGGACGCTCGACGGCGAGGGCCGCGCGATGTCCAAGTCGCTCGGCAATGTCATCGAACCGGAGGAAATCGTCAAGCAGTACGGAGCGGAGGTGCTGCGGCTGTGGGTCGCCTCGGTGGATTTCACCGAGGACGCACGCATCTCGGACGTTATCCTCGCGCGGCTCTCGGAGGCGTACCGAAAACTCCGCAACACATTCCGCTTCGCGCTCGGCAACTTGTGGGATTTCGACCCTGGGAAGGACGCGCTTACCGGGGGCGAGCTACTGGAGATCGACCGGTGGGCCCTCGTCCGCGCCGAGGATCTCGTCAAGCGCTGCCGGAAGTGGTACGAGGAGATGGCGTTCCACAAGGTCTACCATGCCGTCTACGATTTCGCGACCACGGACCTGAGCGCGATTTACTTCGACGTGCTCAAGGACCGGCTGTACACGGCTGCCCCGAACTCGAAGGCGCGACGCAGCGCTCAGACGGCGCTGTACCGGCTGGCGTACGCGCTGGTGCGGCTGCTGTCCCCGATCCTGTCGTTTACCGCCGACGAGGTGTGGCTCCA
>CAYZJD010000171.1:0-9299 GCA_964478455.1 uncultured Solibacteraceae bacterium
CCCCGCCATGGTAGAATACCCGCGCTATGCAGCTCTATCGCTGGGACACCGTTGTGCGCGAGCGAATGAACGCCTCTCTCGACCGCCAGGTCATTCATGGCGAGAAGATGACCGTCGCCAGGATCTACCTCCGCCAGGGCGGCATTGTGCCCCTGCACCACCACGTCAACGAGCAGCTCTCCATCATCGAGTCCGGCAAAGTCCGGTTCGTCGTGGACGGCAAGGAAGTCCTCCTCTTGCCCGGAGACATGCTGATGATCCCCTCCAGCGCCCCTCACATGGTCGAGGCGCTCGAAGACTCCGTGGCGATCGACATCAACTCGCCCGTCCGCGAGGACTGGCTTCGCGGCGACGACGCCTACTTGCGCCGGTAGCTCCGGTTCTCCCACCACTCGACCAAGCGCGGACCCACGGCGAGCACGTCCGGCGCGCCCTCTTCGTTCACATCCTCGATCCAAAGCGAGTGAACGCGGTTCCCCTCGGCGATCTTCTGCGGCGTGAATCGCCCGCCGCCCTCGTTGCGGAACACGAGCAGCCGCGGCGAGCGGCCGCCGTTCTCGCCCACAACGATGTCGGTTCTGCCGTCGCCATTCAGGTCGGCGGTCGCCAGCCCGCGCGGGAAGCGCAAGCCCGGCCGGATCTCCAGCCGGTGCTCCACCCAAAGCTGCGTCGGATCGGCGGGCTTCTCGAACCACGCCAGCCTCGCCCGCTCCATCTCTCCCTGCGCGACTACCAGTTCGGGCGCCGCGTTCCCTGCCAGCTCGGCGAGCGCCAGCCGCAGTGTCGCCGAGGCCGGCGTTTCGTTGTAGGTGTTAATTGCGAACAAACGCCAGGATTCCTCGAAGCTCGCCGGGCTCCGGATCCAGTAGTTGCCGCAAAAGATGTCCGTTCGCCCGTCTCCGTCCACGTCCGCCGGCAGCAGGCCGGCCTGCCGTGACGGCGTGTAGAACGAGTAAATCTCGCGATAGGGCCAGCGCTCCCTCGGGTCTGCGGGGATTCCATAGAAGCGAACCTGCCCGTAGCGGTGAACCACCAGGATCCCGCGTCGGCCGAACAGTTCGGCGGGCTTGATCTCTGGCGTCTCGACGTCTTTGTCGATCACGTGCGGAGTCCATTGGAAAGACCGCAGCCACACGAGCCGCCCCAGCCCGCGCCCTTCCTGCAACATAACATCGGTGCGGCCGTCGCGATCCACGTCCAGAAGGCAGCCGGCTTCCCCGAAGACACCGTCCCGCAGCGGGCCGCCATGGCCGTCGCGCACGCGCCAAACCGCGAGTCCATCGCCCCACGTGAACAGGTTGTTGCCATCCCACTCCGCGCCCAGGATCAACCGCCTGCTGTGTTCGACAATCGCATGCCGTTCCATCCGCACGGGTTGTGCCGCGGTCACCACGACGGCCCATAGCAGCCACACGAACAAGTGGCGCGGCCGCCCTGGCTTGCGTTGTAATGTTTCGAACATGCGCGAGATCAGAATCGGTGCTGCTCAGTTTGAGCCGCGCGACGCCGACAAGGACTACAACCTCTCTGTTATCGATAGACTATCTCACCAGGCTGTCGCGGAAGGCGCGGAACTCGTCTGCTTTCACGAATGCTCCATCTCCGGATACACGTTCCTGGAAACGCTCTCGCGGGAAGAAATCGCCGCTCTTGCCGAGCCGGTTCCGGACGGCGCGAGCACCCGGCGGCTCATGGAACTTTCACGGGCGCTCGGGGCGTGCCTCGCCGCCGGGCTGGTGGAGCGCGACGGCGGCGACTTCTTCAACTGCTACGTCGTGGTCTCCCCCGACGGCTTCGTCGCCAAACACCGCAAGATCCACGATTTCATCAGCGAGCACATCACCAACGGCGACCGCTTCACCGTCTTCGACCTCCTCGGCTCGAAGTTCGGCATCCTCACCTGTTACGACAACAACCTTGTGGAGAACCCCCGCATCACCGCCATGATGGGCGCCGAGATCATCCTCGCCCCGCACGTCACCGGCTGCCTCCCGTCGCCGATGCCCGGCCGCGGCGTCGTGGAGCCGGAAATCTGGCACAACCGCGACCGCGACCCGGTCCGCTGCCGCCAGGAGTTCGACGGCCCTAAGGGCCGCGGCTGGATCATGCGTTGGCTGCCGTCGCGCGCGTATGAGAACGGCGTCTTCTACGTTTACCCGAACCCCATCGGTGTCGAGAGCGGCACCATCAAGCCCGGCGGTTCGATGATCCTGGACTGCTTCGGCGAAGTGCTCGCCGAGTGCCGCCGCCTCGGCGATGAGGTCGTCGTGGCGACCCTCGACCCCGCGAAGCTCGAACTCGCCCCTGGGCAGCGCTACATCAAAGCGCGGCGCCCCGATCTGTACGGCATCATGGTCGAGCCCAACCCGCACCTCGGCCCCGGCGCCCGCCCCGACGTCTGGTGGAAAAAACACCGCAGGTAGTAGGGCAGACGCTTCCGTCTGCCAGTGGAGTTTTTGGGCTGTACCGGCCGGGTGGGGCAGGCCTCAGATGGCAGATCTGTACGGCATCCTCGTCGAGCCGAAGCCGCTAAAATGGTTTGCTTCTTGCGCTCTCCCGAGTGCCCAACTCAGGCGTTCAACCGCCGGCCCGAAACGACAGCCGGCTCGAACGCCCGGCTAGCCCGGCGGGGATGAATGCCGGAACGGGTGCTCAGAACCTTGGCCAGGGCCTCGGGCACCTCCAACATGAAGAAACGGTCCGCCGAATACCCGTAGTCCTCTCCACTCTCGTCAATCACACGAATGTAGCCATGTTTGGCTGCTTCCGCGTCTGGAATTACTCGGTACAGCTTGTGGACGTCGAGGGACGCAGGGTATCCCCTGTTGTCTGTACAAACTCCGAACCGCGTCGGTTGCATGGTTCTGCTTCTCATGTGTCAATCTAGGAACGGAAGCTTCAGTTTCAATTCATACAGCCTCTGTTCGTTCCGGCTCATGTCCCGCGCCGAGATCACCCGAACCAGCGTTCCCCTCACCGTGAACACCACGCTGAGCAACCGCCCTCCGTTCGTGGAAGTATATACCCAACGAGGGCCCCACCCTCCCCCAGTCGCTTGATGTCTAACGACCTCGCGCTCACCGGCACGCCGTCTTTTGACGCACGCGGCGCAACGCCTTGCTAGCCGGCCGCACGGCTTTGCTGACGCTCAGGACCGCCCGCAACGCTTGATTCACGGCAGCATCCGTCGGGAAGGCCTCAGCCACTTCAGGGTCCAGGCGCACGAGATTTGTCCCGGCACAGTACTTCTTGACGTACTTACCCCGCACGCCTCCCTTCATCGAGCCAAAATCGTACTCCGGATGCATATCATCTATCGGTTTACGGGTAGCCTTCTTCATAGAACCATTGTCTGTGACGCGTTGCCCGCCTGTCACTGATGATCCGCACCGTGTCCTTGTGCTCCGTGTGCGCCACCACCAGAATCCTCCCGCGGGTGGACACTGAATCCCCCGTGCGAAAATACGTAAACCTCTGCCGCCAGTTCAGCGCCCATGGGGCGCGGAATCCGAAGCCGGAGCGCTGGCATCACGATGGCAAAGACCAACTTCAAATCCGTGGACGATTACATCGCCTCGCAGCCCGAGGCTGTGCAGGACGTACTCGAGCGCGTGCGGAGCGCCATCCGTAAGGCCGTGCCCGGCGCCGAGGAGATGATCTCGTACAATATGCCCACGTACAAACTGCACGGTCGTCCCGTGCTCTATTTCGCCGGGTGGAAACAGCACTACTCGCTCTACCCCGCCACCGGTCACGTCAAGGCGGCGTTCAAGGACGAGCTTGCGCCGTACGAGCTGAGCAAGGGCACCATCCGCTTCCCGCTCTCCGCGCCCGTCCCCGTGAAATTGATCGCACGCATCGCGAAGTCCCGCGCGAAGGAAGTCGCCGAGCGCGACAAGGCGAAGGCACGATCCTACGCTCGGCCCGTCCCAGCCAGAACTCGCAACTGAGGCGGCGCGTGCCACCCGCCCATTGTTTCCTCGTACGCAGTGATCCCGGAGTAACGCTGACCGCCGTGATGGTTCAATACCCACCTTTGGTGAGATTCATGCGGGAGTTGATACGTTTGGCACGTGCCGCTTCACTTTTGCGCGGCCTTCTCAATCGCGGCGGCGGCGCTTTCCAGCCAGACTTCGAGTGAGTTGGCGTCGCCCTGGAACATCTCGGTCTTTCCCGCGGTGATGATCCAATTGGCCGGCAGCGCCATCGCCGGGACAATCGAGTAGGCAAAATCACGGGCCGCGATCGATGGAATGGAGACGCCCAACTCCTTCAGGGTCGTGTTCATCGCATTGGGGTCGTCATCCACATTCAATGCCAGGACGGCGATGTCGCTGCGGGTGCGGAAGCGCTGGTACAGTTTCTCCACGTACGGTAACTCGGCGCGGCAGGGGCCGCACCAACTCGCCCACAACACGACGAATGCCGTTTTCTTCGCGAGGTCCTGCGGGTTCCAGCGATTGCCGAGAGTATCGGTAAGGATGAGGCCAGGGGACGATTCCGCTAGTTTGGACCAAGCTTCTGTTCCGCCGCTGCCCGCGTAGAAACTGGCCAGCGAGCTCTGGGTGGCCCAGTCGCTCCATCCCTGCGTCGTGCCGCCGAGGTCCTTCCAAAGCCGCTCGGCGGCAGCCATGACCTCTTCTCGACGGTCCGGGCTCGGTCGGCGTGGCGGAAAGAGGGCAAGCGCGTTGCGATAGTCGATGAGCGCGTCCATCTTGCGGCCATCCTTTTCGGCATAGAGTCCGCGCACAAACCAGAACTCCGCGGCCAGTTCGCCAAATTGGCTTCTTTCTTCAGAACTGGCGTTCGCGGGAGGACGGAGGGCATGCAGTTTGGCATCGGCCTTCAACAGGGCGTCCTTCGCGCTGGACAACCGTCCGAGGCACACGTAGGCTTCCGCCAACGGCATGTAGCCCATCAGGTACCACGTGTCGCGAAGCTGGGAGTCACCGGCAGCACTGGTGAGATCGCTGACGGAGTCGGGCCCAAGCTCGCGGTCGGCAGCGGCGAAACCGGCCAACACCAACTCGGGCACGGAATCGAAGGGGCCGCCGCGTTTCACGAGGCGCTCCGCAACATCGATGGGCATCGGAGGCAACGTGCGGTAGCCGTCGGGATCCAGCCGGACCGCTTGTTGAAACAGGCCGATCACCTCAGAGACCTGTTCAGGGGTGGCTGAGTGGTCCTCAGTCACAGCGCGCGCAGCTACAGAAGCCAGCCACTGAACGGCCGGCCATTTGCGGACGAGCGGCAGTGTAACGCGCCAGGTCTGCCGCCAGTACGCTTCGATCTCCTTGGGCGTGCCGCTGGCGGGGTATCGGGAGCCGCCCAGCGCTTTCGCATGTTCCACGCTCACGGCGGCGCCGGAATCGGGATACAGCACCGCGAGTTCTTCCTCGGCCTTACGGCGGACGCCGGCCAGTGCGCCGTCAAAAGAGGACGATGCTCGGATGGTGGAAAGCCAGGCGGAATTCCGGGTAAACTCCGGGCTGAACAGCCGCTCTACGTCACGGCGCATGCGCGCCCGGTTTTCGGATTGCCGGTCCGAGCGTTCGAGCGCGGCCTCGAGGCTCCACAGCGTGGGGTATGCGGCGACGGCTTCGGAATCCGTACGCGCTTCGACATTCTTGCGCAGACGCACGGCCTCGCGCTCTATCAACTCTTTGTCCTTGCTCCACCGTAGCGTCGGCAGGGTGCGCACGTTCCCAGGACACAATGCGGCGAACCGCTCCAGGTGCCGGGCCGCCCTGTCGGTGTTCTCATAGGCGCGTGCCGAATAGATGCGGGCCAGCAGCAGGTGAGGCAACCCGAAATCCGGAGCGAGCTCGAGCGCGCGATTCAGCTTGGCGATGGCTTCCTTCGTGTCACGGCCCGTTTGCGCATTTGCTGCGAGATACAGGAAGACGGGATCGCGCGGGTTCTTTGCGAGAAGTTGTGCGTACTCGGCGATCAGCGCAGCGCGGTTGTACTCCATCCCGGCGAGACGCACGTTCTGGTAAGCCTCATGGAGCAGAACGTCAGCGGGCGCGGCGGCCAGCGCCTTCCGCAGCAACTCCAGTCTGAGCTCCTGACGCCGTGCTGCCGGCAGGTGCATGTTGTCCGGGGTTTCGAGTTCTTCCAGAACCTTTCGCGTGGAAGCGGTGGCCTCGCAGCTTTGGGGTGATGCAGGCAGAACGAACGCGAGGCAAAGCAGGACGCCAAAAAATCCCACGCCCACCTCAATAACACGACCACCGAAAGGACACAAGCGCCAAGGCAAACGGCGATTTGGCCGGTTGCAGGTGGTGGAAGAAACACCGCCGCTGATGCAGGATGTCAGAGTAATTGAGGCGGGCGCGTGCCAGCCCGCCCATTGTTTCGGTGTGGCCCATGATCGGACGCAGTATACTGGGCCTCCAGCGAGGTCTCATGCCGAAAGCAATCGTCCTTGTGTTGCTCACCACGGGTCTTCTGGCAGCTCAACAGGCCGCTGCCCCCAAGGAGTACGCCGGCGAATTCGAGTACTCCTGTGGGCATGTCATGCAACTGGCGGAGGCGACGCCCGAAGATAAGCTGGCCTGGCGGCCGGCTCCCGGAATTCGCTCGTTCGGCGAGGTCTACATGCACATAGCCGGCGGCAATCTGATGCTCCTGGGACTGGCGGGGGTGAAACAGCCGGGCGGGCTCGAGAAAGCTCCCGATGTCCCGACGATCCAAAAATGGGAGAGAGAAATCACGTCGAAGCGGGACATCCTTGCCTGGCTCCAACGCGGCTGCGATGCAGTGCCGTCCGCGTGGCGTGCCGAGACCGTAAAATCGCTCGACCGCGCGGTGGATTTCTTCGGAAAGCCGCGCACGGTTTACGGTTTCTATCTGCGCATGATCGTTCACCTGAACGAGCACATGGGCCAGCTCGTCGCGTACGCGAGAATGAACGGGATCCGGCCGCCCTGGGCGGGCGAGTGACTCGAGGCACCTTCTCCTGGATCGGCGTGAGGAAGTGGCCCTGCCGCGAGCTAGTTGCGCCGCCCGTCCTGCCGCCGGTTGCGAATCCGCTCCTGGGCGTCCTTCAGGGCCGCATCGAGCGCATTCTGCTCGGGGATGCTGGTGTCCGGAATGACACCCACGCCCTCGAACGACTTCTCGGCAAATGCGCTCTCAACGCGATAGATCGGGACAGATATCAGGAAACGTGAGTTCACCGTCACCTCTATGGAGGGATGGGCCATGCCGAGCGTGGTCTCTCCGACCACCGTGCCCCGCCGGGATCGCTGGAGCGCGTATGCGAACCCCTCTGCCGCTGATCCAGTGCGGCCGCTCGTGAGCACATACACCGGCACGTACGCGTCGAATCGCGCCCCAGGGAGTTCCTTGAGCGTCGCATTCGTGCTGACCAATCGGCCGTCGCGGTCGTACGTTCTGCTCACGATCGTGCCCTCGGGTAGAACGTAGCTCAAGAGGAGCCGCCCGCTCTCCCACTCTCCGCCGATGTTGTCGCGCAGATCGAATATGAGCGCGTCGCAATCCTTGACCGAGGCCACGGCACGGGCCGCAATGTCCTGCGCTTCCCGGTCGTCGTGGATCATATCGAACTTGAGATAGCCGACATTGCCGGGTAATACTTCGACTTTCCGAAAATGGTAATTCTCTCGCCGGAGCTCCTCGATCGGCCGGTTCTCGGCATAGGTGGATTGCACGCGGAGCGGATTCACCGCCTCTATCCAAATGTGTTTGTCTTTGGAAACGTCGAACGCATCCCTGGTGAGCGCGTCGGCAAGCTGGCCCGCCCTTCTTGCATCGGCGTACCGGCCGCCCGCCAGGCGGCGAAGAATCGTGTCGGCCATCGCCTTGCCGATGGCCGGATCGATGTATTTCTCATCGAGAATTCGGGCAGCCGCCCGCGTCGTTTCCTCGATGATGCTGCCGTCGACGGGTTGCGCCCTGTCGGCTACGCGGAGGATGTCTTCATCGGGGAGGCCGGCGTTGTCCACGCCGGTCGTCGTGAGGAGAGCAAGCTTGGGAGGCGGCGCCTCGTCCACCTGGAAGCGAAAGACCAGGGGGCCCTTTACATTCGATCCTTTCGTCAGAAACGTGACCTGGAGATCGAGGCTCAAGGCGGTGCGAAGCGGGCTCAGAGTCCCAAAGGTCTCACGCAGCCTGTGATATTGGCCAATGCGTTCCTCTATCGGGCGTTCCTCCAGGTACGACTGGGGGCGATACTCGCGCAGGAACGCCTTCATGCGCTCGTCGTCCTGCGAGTTGAATGCCTGAATGTACGCCGCAGCCGCGCGCCCGGCCGGGGTGTCAGGAAAGGGAAACTCAGCTTGCTGCGGCCCATTGGCCGAGCTCGCGCAGCTCCAGCCGCTGATGCAGATCATCGCAGCGCCCACAACAAGCGGCTGCGACGAACGTAGACCCGGGAGCGCTTGCCACACAGGCATACCCACGACCGCCGCGGAAGCCCCCGCCTCAATCCACGATCGCCTGCGAAGCCAACACCTCGACCACCTCCCCAAGGTTCAATCCCCCACTCGGATGGAGCTGGGCCATGAACACGCCGACCATCTGCTCCTTCGGGTCGATGAAGAATCCCGTGTAGTAGAATCCTCCCCACCCGTACTTACCCGGCGAGCCGAGTTCCTCCAGGGGCTCCTTGACTCCCGACACGCCGAACCCAAGTCCGAAGCCCATCTCGGGAGCAACCTTCCCGAGCTGGTCGTGACTCATCAGCTCCACTGACTTGCGGCTCACTAGCCGCGTCCCATCCAGCACGCCGCCGTTCAGCATCATCTGCGCAAACCGGGCGTAGTCCGCGGCGGTCGAGGATAACCCGGCGCCTCCGGCGTACAGCTTCTTCGGCCCTCGATAGGGATAGTCCGCTGAATACTCAAAGGAGCCTTCCACGATCGGCTTGTCCGGAAACTTACTCAAGCCTTTCCCCTCGTACCACGTGTACGCCGTAGCCAGACGGGAAACCTTGTCCGCGGGCAGGTAGAAGTAAGTGTCCTTCATCCCGAGCGGCTCGAAAATCCGCGACCGGAAAAACTCGTCCAGGCTCTTGCTGGAAACAACCTCCACCAACCGCCCCAGAACGTCGATCGACAGGCTGTATTGGAACTTTTCCCCGGGGTGGAACAACAGCGGCAACCCGGCCAGCCGCTTCACGCTGTCACCGATCGTGCCGTCGTATTGCAGTAATCCGTGGGAAACCCCTGCCTCCCGATAGCGCGGGCCCAGATCCGGGTTCCAATGGTACGTCAGCCCGGCCGTGTGCGTCAGCAGGTGCTTGATCGTAATCTCCCTTTGCGCCGGAATCGTGT
>CAYZJD010000172.1:0-6139 GCA_964478455.1 uncultured Solibacteraceae bacterium
GCATCGAAAGCGACCTCTGGCAGTTCGTTCCGAAGTATATTGAGCTGCCGCCGGAGAAACTCACCTGGCAGTGCGAGCAGGCGATACGCAACTACGACCCGTGCATCTCCTGCGCCACGCACTTCCTGAGACTCCATATTGAACGGGAGTGAGAATCGTCGTGCCGCTCGCCAAATCGGGCACGCTTATCATTGGCTTGGGCAACGAGTACCGGCGCGACGATGCAGTGGGGCTTGTCGTTGCTCGGCGCCTGAAGGGAGCGGCCCCCGCGCACGTCCGCGTTCTGGAACAGAGCGGCGAGGGGGCGGCGTTGATGGAGTCGTGGAAGAATGCTGACACGGTCATCCTGATCGATGCGGTTCATTGCGGCGCGAAACCGGGGACCATTCACCGAATCGATGCCCATACGGAGCCCGTCCCGGCAAGGGTTTTCCGCTGTTCCACCCACGCCTTCGGCGTGGCCGAGGCGATTCAACTGGCGAAGATCCTGGACCTGCTGCCGCCGCGGATGCAGATCTATGGCATCGAGGGCAAGCAGTTCGAGATGGGTGGCGCTCCTTCCACGGAGGTCCTGCTGGCGGTGGATGAAGTGGCTGCGCGCATTGCCAGGGAAGTCGGCGCGCCGACACGGTTATCCTGAAGTTTTGTGCATGAACTCTCGCTCGCACAAGACATCCTCGCGCTGAGCGAGACCGAGGCCCTCAAGCACGGCGCTCGCCGGATCACCCGCGTCAAGCTTCTGCTCGGAGAATTCGCCGGCGTAGTGCGCGATGCGCTCGAGTTCTCCTTCGAAGTGGCGCGCGCGGGCACCCTGGCAGCGTCCGCGGAGCTCGAGATCGAGGAAGTTCCGCTCGAAACGAGGTGCCCGCGATGCGGTGAGGCGGCCAGACAGGCGGTCAATGACTTCGTGATGCTTTGCACGTCCTGCGCCGCCCCGCTGGAGATTCTCTCGGGCCGCGAGTTGCAGGTCGAGTATATTGAAATCGAATAGTGGGATCCACCACGAAGACACAAAGACAGCAAGGCTTCCGTTACGTCTTCTTGGTGTCTTGGTGCCATGGTGGTTTCCCTGGGGGTTGAATGCAGCGAATCCCGGTAGTCACCAACGTCCTCAAGGCGAACGAGGAGGCGGCCCAGGCCAACCGCGTCCTGTTTGACCGGGAGCGGCTGCTGGCGGTCAACGTGATGTCGGCGCCGGGCGCCGGCAAGACGTCGGTGCTCGAGGCGACGATCCGCCGGTTCAGCCCTCGCTACCGGCTGGCGGTGATCGAGGGTGATCTCCAGACCACCATCGACTCAGACCGTATCCGCGCCCTGGGCGTGCCTTCACACCAGATCACCACAGGTACCGTTTGTCACCTCGACGCGCGCATGGTGGCGAAGGCTTTCCCCGATTTCTCCCTGACCGGGCTGGACGCGCTGTTCATCGAGAATGTTGGCAATATGGTCTGCCCGGCCGAGTACAACCTAGGAGAGCACCTGCGGGTGATGGTCTACAGCGTCGTCGAGGGCGCCGAGAAGCCGAAGAAATACCCACTGATGTTCCACACCTCCCACGTCGTGCTGCTGAACAAGATCGACTTACTCCCCTATGCCGGCGTCTCGCTCGATGAACTGAAGAGACACGTGCGTGAAGTCAACCCGCATGCGGAGATGTTTCCTGTCTCCTGCCGGACGGGCGAGGGCATGGAGGCCTGGCTGAGCTGGCTGGCGGATCGAATTGACGGACAGCGGCGGTAGTCTCGCGATTGAACGCCTGCGCGTTACTCTCCAGGGCGTGGTGCAGGGAGTCGGCTTCCGCCCGTTCGTCTACCGGCTCGCCACGGAGATGGGCCTCGCCGGCTGGGTGCTGAATTCGAGCGCCGGATTGTCGCTGGAGGTCGAAGGCCCGCGCCAGTCGCTCGACCGCTTCCTCGAACGTCTGGAGGCCGAGCGGCCGCCGGCTTCGGTCGTGCTGGCGCGGGAAGCCAGTTACTTGGCGCCGGCGGGCTTCCAGCAGTTCCAGATTCGTCCGAGCGACGCGGCCGACGAAAAGACCGCCGGCCTGCTGCCGGACCTCGCCACCTGTCGCGAATGCTTTGCCGAACTGAGCGATCCCGCTGACCGCCGCTTCGGCTACCCGTTCACCAACTGCACCCGCTGCGGCCCGCGTTACAGCATCGTTCTCGACATCCCCTACGACCGGCCGAACACTACGATGCGGGCCTTCCCCTTGTGCGCCGCCTGCCGGCGCGAGTACACGAACCCGGCCGACCGCCGCTTCCACGCGCAGCCGAACGCGTGCGCGGTGTGCGGCCCGAGAGTGTGGCTGGAATCAAACCACCAAGACACCAAGGACACCAAGGAATCAGAAAGACAAAGCGCCTTCGCCGACGTAGCCGAGGCGTTGCGGCGGGGGCAGATCGTTGCGCTGAAGGGTATCGGCGGCTTCCAGTTGTTGGTCGATGCCCGAAACGAGGAAGCGGTAGAGCGTTTGCGCCGGCGCAAGCGCCGCGAGGAAAAACCCTTCGCGCTGATGATGCCCTCCATCGAGATGGTCCGCGCCTGTTGTGAGGCGAGCGTCGGCGAGGAAGCGCTACTGCGATCGACTGCGGCGCCGATCGTGCTGTTGAGACCGCGCGCCGGCTGCGTCGTCGCGCCAAACGTGGCCAAGTCCTCGCCGTACCTCGGCGTGATGCTGCCGTACTCGCCCCTGCATCACCTGTTGATGAAGGAGATCGATTTCCCGATCGTCGCCACGAGCGGCAATCTGAGCGATGAACCGATCGCGGTCGATAACGAGGAGGCTCGGGCGCGGCTGGGAGAGATCGCCGACCTCTTCCTTGTGCACGACCGGCCGATCGCCCGGCCGTGCGACGATTCGGTGGTTCGCCTGAGCCGGGGACGCGAGAGCGTGATCCGCCGCGCTCGCGGCTATGCCCCGCTGCCGGTCCGGGTGGAGCGCGCTCTCCCGCCGGTGCTCGCCGTCGGCGCACACCTTAAGAACACGGTGGCCATCGCCCTCGGCCGGCAGGTGGTAGTCAGCCAGCACGTCGGCGATCTCGATACGGCCGAGGCGCGGGCCGCGTTCGAGCGCGCCATTCAAGACCTCTGCCGGCTGTACCGCTTCGAGCCGCGCCTGGTCGCCTGCGACCTGCATCCGGACTACGCCTCCACGAGGTGGGCGAACGCTTCGGGGCTCCCTGTAGTCCCCGTCCAGCATCACCACGCGCACGTTGCCGCGTGCGCCGCTGAGAACGGCGTGCGCGGCGACTATCTGGGCGTGTCCTGGGACGGGACGGGTTACGGACTCGACCAGACAATCTGGGGCGGTGAGTTCTTCTTCGTCCACGAAGGTGCGTTCGAGCGGGTCGCGCATCTGCGGCCGTTCCGGCTGCCAGGCGGCGAGGCGGCAATCAAAGAAGGCTGGCGTTCGGCGGCGAGCCTGCTTTGGGAGACCTTCGGAGCGCAGGCAGTGCCGGAGGAGCCCGGCAAAGCGGTCCTGCTGCGGATGCTCGAGCGCGGCGTTAACTCGCCGTTCACCACCAGCGCCGGCCGCTTGTTCGACGCGGTAGCGGCGATCGCCGGCGTGGCGCGCGAGAACCGTTTCGAAGGTCAGGCCGCGATGCAGCTTGAGCGGGCCATCGGCGGCGTAGTAACGGCGGAATGCTATCGTCTAGAGGAGAGCGATGGGGTGGCTGACTGGGCACCGCTGATCGAAGCCGTGCGAGCCGCCGCGTCGCGCGGAACGGATCAGGCCCTGATCTCCGCCCGGTTCCACAATGCGCTGGTCAATTGGATCGTGGCGGTGGCCGAACGGATTGGAGTACCTCAAGTAACGTTGAGCGGCGGGTGCTTCCAGAACAGCTATCTCACGGAGCGCGCCGCCGCGCTGCTTGAAGAGCGCGGTTACCGCGTCTACACGCACCAGCGCGTGCCCGCTAACGACGGCGGGATCGCGCTCGGACAGGCAGTGCTGGCAGCGGGGCAGAGCTCCGGCCTGCCATGATCGAGGTGGATTGATGTGTCTGGCTGTGCCTGGCAGAGTGATCGAGATCGAAGACGACCCGCTCGGGTTGCGCCGCGCGAAAGTGGACTTCGCCGGCGTGCGCAAGCAGGTCTGCCTGGCCTACACCCCGGAGGCCAAAGTGGGCGATTACGTCATGGTGCACGTGGGCTTCTCGCTCAGCGTGGTGGATGAGGAGGAGGCGCAACGGATCTTCGAGACGCTTCGGGAGATGGAGCAGCTCGGTGAGCTGGAGGAGGGCGAGGCGGCAACGTGAAGTTCGTCGACGAGTATCGCGACGCCGGCGGTGTCGCGAAACTGGCCCGGGCCATTCGGGCCGCGGTGACGCGGCCGTGGACCATTATGGAGGTCTGTGGCGGCCAGACGCACACCATCGTCAAGAGCGGCCTCCAGGATTTCCTGCCCGAAGAGATCACGCTGGTTCACGGCCCGGGCTGCCCCGTGTGCGTGACGCCGGTCGAGCTGATCGACCGGGCGGTAGCCATCGCCTCGCACCCGGAAGTCATTTTTTGTTCTTTCGGTGACATGCTGCGCGTGCCGGGTTCGTCAAGGAGCCTGTTCGACGCTAAGGCGCAAGGCGCGGACGTGCGGGTGGTGTACTCACCAATGGATGCGCTGGCGCTGGCGCGCGCCAACCCGTCGCGTGAGGTGGTCTTCTTCGCTGTCGGTTTCGAGACAACGGCGCCGGCCAACGCCATGTCCGTCTGGCAAGCCGCGCGCGAAGGCCTCCGAAACTTCTCGCTGCTTGTTTCCCACGTGCTGGTGCCTCCCGCCATCGAGGCGATCCTGGACTCGCCCAACTGCCGCGTCCAGGCATTTCTCGCCGCCGGCCACGTGTGCACCGTGATGGGCTACGAGGAGTACGAGCCGATCGCGCGCACGCACGGCGTGCCGATCGTGGTGACCGGCTTCGAGCCGATGGATCTGCTCGAAGGAATCCTCATGGCGGTCAGGCAGCTCGAAAGCGGGCGCGCCGAGGTAGAGAACCAATACTCGCGCTCGGTGCGACGCGGAGGCAACCTGCCCGCGCGCGAGCGCGTGGCCGAGGTCTTCGAAGTCTCGCCACGGAAGTGGCGCGGCATCGGCGAGATCCCCTCGAGCGGGCTGCGCCTCCGCGAGCGGTACCGTGCCTTCGATGCCGGGACGAAGTTCGCCGTGGCCGAGGGCGTCGTCGAGGAGTCTCCCGACTGCATCGCCGGCCTGGTGCTGCAAGGCCTCAAGAAGCCGCGCGAGTGCCCCGCCTTCGGAACGCACTGCACACCCGAGACGCCGCTCGGCGCGCCGATGGTTTCCTCCGAAGGCGCCTGCGCGGCCTACTACCTGTATGGCAGACGACCCCAGCAACCTGCTGAACTTCACCTGTCCCCTGCCCCGCGCGAGTGACGAGCACGTCCAGCTCGCGCACGGCGGCGGCGGCCGGCTGATGAACCAGCTCATCGAGCGCGTTTTCCTCGCGGCCTTCAGCGATGAGGCTCTCCAGGCCCGCCACGACGGCGCGGCGCTACGCATCGCCAACGCGCGCCTGGCGTTCACCACCGACTCCTACGTCGTGCGACCACTAATCTTCCCGGGCGGCAACATCGGCGACCTGGCCGTCTACGGAACGGTGAACGACCTGGCGATGTGCGGCGCGCGGCCGCTGTTCCTGAGCGCGGGCTTCATCCTCGAGGAGGGCCTGCCGATGGAGACGCTGCGCGTGGTCGTCGAATCGATGCGAGCGGCGGCCGGCCGCGCCCGCGTGCGCCTCGTCACCGGCGACACCAAGGTCGTGGACAAGGGCAAAGGTGACGGCATCTTTCTGAACACGGCGGGCATCGGCATCATCGAGCATGAGGGCGACATCTCGCCGGCGGCAGTCGAGCCCGGCGACGCCATTCTGCTCAGTGGCGACCTCGGCGCACACGGCGTGGCCATCCTCTCGGTGCGCGAGGGCCTCGAGTTCGAGGCGCCGGTGGTGAGCGACGCCGCACCCCTCTGGGAACCGGTGGAGGCACTGCTTGAGGCCGGCATCGAAGTTCATTGCCTGCGCGACTTGACCCGCGGCGGCCTGGCGAGCGCGCTCAACGAAATCGCCGCGGCGCGCGGCGTCGGACCAGGCCGCGGCGAGGGCGTGGGGGATGAGCGTCCCGGTGA
>CAYZJD010000172.1:6149-9142 GCA_964478455.1 uncultured Solibacteraceae bacterium
GTCGGCATGCGCGTCGAGGAGGCGGTGGTGCCCGTCGAGGAGACCGTCAGGGCGGCTTGCGAGTTGCTCGGCCTCGATCCGCTCTACGTCGCCAACGAAGGCCGTTTCGCTGCCTTCGTGCCCGCCGCTCAGGCCGAGCGCGCCCTTGAAGTGCTCCTCTCGGTCGAGATCAGCGCGCGGGCCGTCCGCATCGGCGAAGTCACCGGCGGCTCAGGCGGCACGGTCATCCTCCGCAGCCGCATCGGCGGCAACCGCGTGCTGGACATGCTCAGCGGCGAACAACTACCCCGCATCTGCTGAAAACCGGTGACAGGCTACGCAATCCCCGCTTTCCCGCACCCGCGCACTACGAATTCCCCGCCGCCGGCTCGATGATCGCCCACATCGAGCGCTTCGAGTTGGGCATCCGCCAGTCCGCGCCGTAGCCGTGAATCTGGTCGCGCGCGAACTCGGCCTCGGGCAGCTCGCAGGTGATCACGATGGTGCGGCCTGTGGTGTCCACTTCCACGGCCTTGCCGAACGCCTCGGCCTCCGCGTAAAGAAACAGCCGCATGAGCATCTCGACAACGTAGTCATACGTGTGCTCGTCGTCATCAAGCAGGACGACGTTGTAGAGCGGCGCCAGTTGCTGGCGCTGGACGACCTCGACCTCGGGCGCGGCCGTGCTCTGCGGCATGAGACGTTAATTCTCGATCCTACAGGAAACCGGGCGGCCGTGTCTTCGCGTTCCCTTCCGCAGTGGCCCAGGCGTGCTACCATGTGCTTGGAAAGGGGGCGCAACGGATTCGACGGGATTGAACTGTGATCCGAAGGCGTGCCGGGTTCCGAGCTCCCGTTAAACGATCGGAAAACCACAACTGCCAACACGCAGTTTGCCTACGCCGCCTAATTGATTTAGGCGGCCGCCCCAGCCGCTTGAGCCCGCGCGGCGGCTGAGCGGCGTCATCTTGCGGGATAGGCCGAGGGCTTCGGTCCGGAGCCGCAGGCTGAGATCCAATCGGGCTGGGCCGTCGCCGTTCTTGCCGGCTCTGATGCGGCGGCCGAGACAACCGAGCCGGCTACGCACGTAGGCTTCGGGTGGCAGGCTTTCTCGGACGCGGGTTCGACTCCCGCCGCCTCCACCAGGCAACCTGCCTTTGTTTTCAATCAGTTGACGACCTCGCTTCGGCCATGTACCTCAGGTGTACCCTTCGTTTCCCGAAGGGCGATCAGATCTTCGCTCCAGCTTCGCCTGACATCGGACTCCAGTTGCTCCTGTCTGGCCTTCACCCAGGGCGCATAGTGGCGCTCGGTGACCTTCGTGCTGCGGTGGCCCAAGAGGACCGAGACTCGTTCGAGCGGGACGCCGGCGAGGAGCAACTCCACAGCGAAGGTATCCCGGAATCGGTGTGCGTGCCCATCGGGAACGCCTGCCAAGGTAAACAGTTTTCGCAAGCTCCGCTGCCAGTCGCTGACCGCGCTCTTGGGGCTGGACTCACCCGTCCAGAAGAAGTAGTTCGCGTTCGTCTTCGGGCAGGCCGAAAGAGCGTCGGCCACGAAGTCGGGAACCGGGCAGTAGACGGGAACGCCCGTCTTCTGCGTGTACAGAAATAGCTTGCCATCCCTGATCCTGTCGCACGGAAGGGTAACGGCATCCCTGATCCGAAGACCGCTGTACCGCAGTAGCAGGACAAAGGCCCGCAGGCGCTTGGCGTTCGCCTTCCCTGTCTGGCCGTAGTTGTCTTTGTACTTCTCGCACGCAGCGAGAATCTGAACCATCTCCGCTTGCGTGAAAGGCATTGTTGGAGGATCTGTCACCTTCGGATTCTTGATTTTCGCGGTCGGATTCTCTCGAATCCATCCCGATTCGCAGGCGAAGCGGAAGAAGGCCCGCAGGCGCTCCAGTTTCTTGAGCGCAGACAGATTGTGGTCGGGCCAGGATGCCCGGAACCTTCGGATGGCCGCGAGGTCCAGTTCCATGAGGAACCGGAAGCCCGCGCCGTCCGCGAATGTTTTTAGGTCGCGGAACAGAAGGCGGTACTTGTCGAGGGTCGCCGGAGAAAGGTGGCGGGCCTCAGCATCCTTGACGAATTGATTGCAGGCGTCAGCGATCGTCAGGCGTTCCGGCTCCGGCTCCGCATCAGGGTTGGCTTCCATCTCTCGCGCTTTGTCTTGAGCCTGCTCCCAGCTTCTAGTTTTGAGGGATTCCCTGATCTTTTCGGCTCTCAGGCTTCCGTCAACCCAGACGGGGCAGCGGCAGCGGCGATACCTGCGACCCTCGTCCCGGTGCGGGCAGCTCCGGAGGTGCCTGCGATAGATGGTCAGCATAACGCTACTTCGGCCTCCTCGGACAGTCGGTCAAGTAGCGGCGCAGTTCGCGGGTCCTGAGTATCCGCTTGCAGAAGGAGCAAGCAACCGGGTGTGTGGCTTCGCTTCTTGGTCATGGTCGGTATCTTGTGTCACGAACCCATTCTTGTCAAGGACCGACACGCGACAGCCGGCGGTGAACCCGCTCCAGGACCGACTCCGGGACGCGCAGGGTCGCGTAGCGGCGCTTGCCGCGCGTCTGGCCGCCTACTACCAGGACACCGGGTTCGCGCTCAAAGAGACGACGCACCACATCCGCGCTCAAGCTCCACGTTTTAGCGATCTCCACGGGAGCATAGTGCCGTTCGGCGAAGGCGGGCAGGGGTACCGCATCGGGTACGCCTTGGCGCTCGCGCATCCAGGCTTGTTTCAGTTCGAGACTGGCCCTGGCCCGCGCCATTGCTTAAACCTCTCGCGGTTCGTCCTCGGGCGAGTTGCAGACCGGGCAGTGCGTGGGACAGAACCAGCCCTGCAGCCGCAACGGGCAATGGGCAATGTCGGGTACTGCGCCGCAACTGTCGCAGCAGACGCGAAGGCGGGGCGAGCGGAGGCAGTCCCTCGGCCCGCGTCTGCGCCTGGCGGCTGGGGCTGGAGACTTCATTGCCGTTCCTGTCAGGTGGCGTCGGGGACGAGTTCGCGCAGCGCTT
>CAYZJD010000173.1:0-9132 GCA_964478455.1 uncultured Solibacteraceae bacterium
CATCCAGAAGGCCATCGACGCCTGTGCCCGCTCGGGCGGCGGCGTCGTGCTGCTGCGGGCTGCGGCCGAGTTGGACAAACTGAAGCTCGGCAGTGACGAGCAGATCGGCGTGGACATCGTGCGCCGGGCCTCTGAGGAGCCGATCCGCCAGATCGTCGGCAATGCCGGCTTCGAGGGCGCCATTGTCGTCGAGAAGGTGCGCGCCAACGATAACGCCAACTTCGGCTTCAACGCCCAGACCGGGCAGTTCGAGGATCTGGTGAAGTCCGGCGTGATCGATCCGACGAAGGTGGCGCGCACCGCGCTCCAGAACGCCTCTTCCATCGCGGCGCTGATGCTGACCACCGAAGCGCTGGTGTGCGAGATCCCGGAGAAGAAGAAGGAACCCATGCCCGGCCCCCACGGCCATGACATGGATTACTAGGAAGCACACAGAAGCGTCCTTAGCCCGCGCCTTGTGGATGACCACGGCCGCGGGCTGAGGGAATGAAGGGCCGCTCCCGGCGGTAGCGGCCCTGTTGTCTCGGCGGACGCCCGCTACCGGCCCCGCACTTCCTCCCCGAACAGGATCTGGGATTCGGCGGTGAAGCGCTTGTAGTTGGAATAGAGAATCGTGAGCCGGATGCGCTGCACACCCGTGCGAAAGGGCAGGACATCGTCGGCGTGAGTCCGGGCCGGAAACCAGTGCTTTCCATCGACCAGCGAGCGAAATGTTGTGAAGCGGGGAAAGAGATTCTCTGACTTGGTCCGGAGTATCTCCGGCACGGCCTTGCCTTCGCTGCGCACGATGGAAAAATCCTGCTTGGCGATCCAGAACAGGCCGTCGAAAAGCCGCTGCCCTTCCAGAGTCTGCCTGGGGCGCACCTGGAGCAGGTAACACTCGCCCTCCTCGATCGTCTCCTCGCCGCGGAACCGGATGTCGTACAGCCGGAGCTGGTCCGGCGTAAACAGGAAGGGCTGAATCTCGCGGATATCGCGGAAGTCCTCCTTGGTCAGAATGAGCCGCGTGAGCGTGTTCCGCGACGGGCCCATCCTTTGCTCGGTGCGTTTTCCAGCCGGCGAGAAGATAACATCGCGCACTTCCCGGTATTCCCCGGTGCGGAAGCCCATAGCGTTGAGTTCCTCGACGGCGACCGTCTGGCGATAGGTGTAGTTACCGCGCTCGCGCTCGGTTTGAGCTTCCCGTTCGGCAACGTGGCGGATCAGATCGCGCGGAGCCTGCTCAGCCGCTGGCAAAGAAAGAGCCGGAGCGAGTGCTAAGATGATGCGGATGCAGGGCGCTCCGCGCGCTTTCCTCGCCACGCTGGGGATTGTCTGGGCGGCGCTGTGCATTGCCGGCTGGATCTACGGCCAACAACTGAGTATACCGGCGGCTGTCGCGGCGGCCGTGATCGCGGCCTTCCTGATCGAGGCGGTCTTCTTCCTCTTCCCTGGTTTCGAGTTGTTGAGGGAGGGGGCGCGGAAGAAACTGGCCGGGTGGCGGCTTGCGGCGGCGTTGACCGCGAGCGCCACGCTCCCGTATCTGGTTTACAGCGTCCCGTGGGGTGTTTTCCGGTGGCGCTCTTTCGCTGTGCTCCTTCTCCTGGCCGGGTTGGCCGGCTTCTGGTACGCTGTCGCGCCTCGGAAGCCGGCCTTTGACGTCCTGTTCCTCGCGCTCATGGCCGTGGTGCTGATGGCTCGCGTCTTCACCGGAATCTACGCCTCTCCGTGGCCGCGCCTGCGGGTGGACGTGCTTGGGCACTTGATGTGGATCCGCACCGGCGTGATGGCGGTCCTGTTGCTGCGCGGCGCGGAGGGTATCGGTTTCGGATTCTTGCCGCAACGCCGTGAGTGGTGGATCGGACTGCGGAACTTCCTTTACTTCGTTCCTCTCGGAGCCGCGCTCTCCCTCTTGTCGGGCTTTGCCCGGTTCGAGCCGCCCGCCGGCCCTTGGTGGAGGACGCCGGCCGTAACTGCGGGAACGTTCTTGGGGATGCTGTGGGTGGTGGCCCTCTCGGAGGAGTTCTTCTTCCGCGGGCTGCTGCAACGGTGGCTCTGCGGATGGCTGCGAAGCGATCCCGCCGGGCTGCTCATTGCGTCGCTGCTGTTCGGAGCAGCGCACCTGCCGTTCCGGTCGTTTCCGAACTGGAGATTCGCGCTGGTGGCGGCGCTGGCCGGTCTTTTCTATGGCCGGGCGTATCAACAGGCTGGCGGGATCCGTGCGGCGATGGTCGCGCACGCGCTGACCAACACGTTCTGGCGACTGGTGTTCGCCTGACTCGCCGGCGGCGCGGTCTGCGCGCTGGTCGCCGACAGCGGTCCACAATTCCTCGCATGTTATTCTGAGTGATTAGCGGCCATCCTGAAGGGGCACCATGCGCCAGTTGAGGTATTCGACGCGCAGCGGGATTCATGTCCTCCGCAGCGTCACAAGGCTTCCGTACAAGAAGGGACTGGAAGGCCTGCTGCGCGATCTTGACACCTTCCGCGGCATCTACCTGTCGTCCGGATACGAGTACCCGGGGCGGTACTCGCGGTGGGACATCGCCGCGATCCGCCCGCTCCTGGAAATCGCAGCGTCGGGTCGTGACATGGAATTCCGGGCGCTGAATCTGCGTGGAGAGATCTTCAACCGGATGCTGTTTCCTGTTCTTGCCGGCCATCCACACTGGGAATCGCTGGACCCGCATGCAGGAAACCTCAGGGGACGGCTCAAGCCACTGCCCAAGCTGTTTCCCGAGGAGGAGCGCAGCAAGCAGCCTTCGGCATTCAGCATTCTCCGCACGCTGATCGAGGAATTCCGCAACGACAAGGACACGCGCCTGGCGCTGGTGGGCGCGTTCGGCTACGACTTACTGTTCCAGTTCGACCCCATCGAGTTGAAGCTTCCGCGCAGCGGGCAGAAGGACTTGCGCCTGTTCCTCTGCGATGACATCTGCTTCATGGACCGCAAGAAAGAAGTCATCGAGCGCTACGAGTACGACTTCGAGCACAAGGACCTGTCGACGCTGGCGCTCGAACGGACCGCCGAAGCAGTCCCGCCGCCCCCGGCCAGAGAGCCTGCCGGGATCACCTGCGACCACACGCCTGAAGAGTACATGGCCAACGTCGAGACCGTCCGGCAGGGGATGCGGCGAGGCGACTACTACGAGGTGGTGTTGCGCCAGGACTTCAGCGCGACCTATTCCGGGCGGCCCTCCGACCTGTTCCGGCGCATGCAGCAGATCAGCCCCAGCCCCTACGAGTTCTTTCTCCAATTCGGCGACGAGCAGCTCATCGGCTGCTCCCCCGAGATGTTCGTGCGGGTGGAGGGCAGCCGGGTGGAAACCAGCCCGATTTCCGGGACGGCGCGCCGCACGGGCGATCCGCTGGTGGACGCGGACAACATCCGCGAGCTGCTGAGCTCGGCCAAGGAGGAATCGGAGCTGACGATGTGCACGGACGTGGATCGCAACGACAAATCGCGGGTCTGCGTCCCGGGATCCGTGAAGGTCATCGCGCGCAGGCTGATCGAATCGTATGCCGGCGTCTTCCACACCGTCGATCACGTCGAAGGGATCCTCCAGCCGGGCTTCGACTCGCTCGACGCCTTCCTCACTCACATGTGGTCGGTGACGATGATCGGCGCGCCGAAGAAATGGGCGGCCCAGGCGATCGAAAACCTCGAGAAGACCGCGCGCGGCTGGTACGCCGGCGCCATCGGCATGATCTCGCTCAACGGCGACATCAACACCGGGATTCATATCCGCAGCATCCACTTGCGCGAGGGCATCGCCAGGTATCCGGTGGGCGCGACGATCCTGTACGACTCCGATCCGGCAAAGGAGGAGCGGGAGACACGGATGAAGGCGACCGCCTTCTTCCGCGCCATTCAGACACCCGAGCAACCGGCGAGGACGAGGGGACGCGCGAGAAGGCGCGTGGGCGACGGGGTGCGGATGCTCCTGGTGGATAACGACGACTGTTTCATCCACACGCTGGCGAACTATGCCCGCCAGACGGGCGCCCAGGTGATCACCTATCGCGCGGGTTTCCCCCTGGAGTTGATCTCGGAGACCGCGCCGGACCTGATCCTGGTCTCGCCCGGCCCCGGCAGGCCCAAGGACTTCGGCGTGCCGGACCTGGTGCGGTTCGCCGCCCAGAACCGCATCCCCGTGTTCGGCGTCTGCCTCGGCTTGCAGGGAACGGTGGAGGCGTTCGGCGGCGAACTGGAGGTGCTCGGCTATCCGATGCACGGCAAGCCCTCCCTGGTGACCCACGACGGAAAAGGAGTCTTCGAGGGGTTGCCGGAGAAGCTCAAGGTCGGACGATATCATTCGCTGTTCGCGAAGCGCGAGACTTTGCCGGCCTGCCTCAAAGTAACGGCGGAGTCCGACGACGGCGTGATCATGGGCGTCCGCCACCACGATCTCCCCATCGAGGCCGTGCAGTTTCACCCCGAATCCATCCTGACTCTGGAGGGCGACTGCGGCCTGAAGATGATCGAGAACGTGGTCAGGGTTTATGGCCACATCCGCCGCTGACGAACATCAGGCTCGCAGGCCCATGCCCACTGTGACCGTCATCGGGGGCGGCCTCGCGGGCATGGCGTGCGCTGCGGCTCTCGGCAGCGCGGGCTACCGGGTGACGCTTTTCGAATCGCGCGGCTTTCTCGGCGGGCGCGCATCGTCCTTCCCCCTGGCGCCCGCCGACCCGTCCTCCGAGCTGATCGACAACTGCCAGCACATCCTGCTGCATTGCTGCGTGAACCTGCTCGATTTCTACCGGCGGATGGGCGTACTGGACAGGATCCGCTTCCACCGGCAGCTCTTCTTCCTCGAGCCTGGCGGCCGGCTGTCTGTTCTGCGCGCGGGTCTTCTCCCTGCGCCGCTGCATTTCCTCGGATCGTTCGCGCGGCTCCGCTTTTTGCGGCCCGCCGACAAGATCGCCATTGCCCGGGCGCTGGCGACGGTCCGTAGGGAACGCGCCGCGCGTACGGATCTGGATCGCATCACCATGCTCGACTGGCTGCGGGAAAAGCGGCAGCCGCCACGCGCCATCGAGCGGTTCTGGCGCCAGGTGCTGGTTAGCGCCGTCAACGAAGAGCTCGATCGCATGGCCGCCTCCCACGGCTTGCAGGTCTTCTGGCTCGGCTTCCTCGCGCATGGCCGCTCGTATGAGATGGGCGTGCCGGCGACGCCGCTGGGCGAGCTTTACTCCGCCGAGGCCTGGGAGCGGCTGGAGGCGGTCGAGATCCGCTTCCGGTCGCCGGTGTCACGCATCCTCGCCGGCGGGGAGAAAGCGGACGGCGTGGAGGTGAACGGCCAGGTCCACCGGTCCGATTACTACGTATCCGCCCTGCCATTCGAGCGCGCCGGTGAACTACTGCCGGAACTCGAGTTGGATCACGGCGCCTTCGAGCACTCGCCCATCACCGGGATCCACCTCTGGTTCGACCGGCCCATCACCGAGCTTCCGCACGCCGCCCTCCTGGACCGCACCATTCAGTGGCTCTTCAACAAGAGCGGCGGCCGTTACGTGCAGCTCGTGGTCAGCGCTTCGCGGGGCCTCCTCGATATGGGACGCGCCGAGGTGATCGAACTGGCGGTCAAGGAGCTCGGCGAATTCTTCCCTCTCGCCCGTGCCGCAGCGCTCGAGAAAGCACACGTCGTGAAGGAGGCGCGAGCGACCTTTTCCGCCCGTCCGGGTCTGGAAGCGCACCGCCCCGTGGCGGCCACTCGCATTCGGAATCTCTTCCTCGCGGGGGATTGGACCCGCACTGGCTGGCCCGCGACGATGGAGGGTGCTGTGCGCAGCGGCTACCTCGCCGCTGAGTCCGTCACCCGCGCCGCCGGCGTCCCACGCCGGTTCCTGGTTCCTGACATCGCCTGAGCCGGGGCGGCGCCCCCGGAGCTTTGCGATAATTCAAGCATGCGCAGACGGCTCTTTCCTCTCGCATTCCTGGCTTTGCTGGCCCTTCCTTTGCTCGCCGATTCACCCACGACGAGACTACGGATCGAAGTGAGGAACATCTACGACAAGCCGGTCGAGCGCGCCAGCGTCGTGGTGAAGTTCGTCAAGGGCAGGTCGAAGCTCAAGTTCGGTAAGAAGATCCGCACCAACTGGGAACTGCGGACAAATCAGGAGGGTGTGGCCCAGATCCCGCCCATTCCGCAGGGCAAAGTCGTGGTCATGGTGATCGCCAAGGGTTACCAGACCTTCGGCCAGGAGTTTGAGATCGAGGAAGAGGAGAAGACCATCGAGGTCAAGCTGAACCCGCCACAGCCGCAGTTCACGGCGCACCAATAGCGCCGGTTCAACCGGTCTCGGCGATTGCGTCGATCTCGACTCGTACGTCCCGTGGAAGGCGCGCCACTTCGACGGTTGCTCGGGCGGGCGGGTGTTCCCCAAAGTAGCGGGCGTAGACTTCGTTCATCGCTGCGAACTCCCCCAGGTCCTTCAGGTACACGGTCGTCTTGACGACCCGCTCGAGCGAGGAGCCGCTCGCTTCAAGCACGGCCTTCAGATTCTCGAGGACTCGTTCCGTTTGCCCGGCAATGCCGCCTTCAACCAGTTGATTGGTCGCCGGATCGAGCGGGATCTGGCCGCTCAGGAAGACGAAGCCGTTCGAAATGACGGCCTGCGAGTAGGGGCCGATGGCCCGGGGAGCGTGTTCAGTCGCGACGGTCTTCTTCATTTCCGACCTCACCCAACTGAAGCGTGCCGACGAGGTCGCGCACGTTCGAGATGCGTTCCTTCCGGAGGAACCGGTCCAGTTCCCTAACAATGCGCAGCGGCGACCGCGGATCCCAAAACGTAGCGGTGCCAACTTCAACGGCCGAGGCGCCCGCTACCAGAAACTCAGCCGCGTCCTCGCCACTGGCGATTCCGCCGATGCCGATCACCGGGATGCGCACCGCCTGTGCCGCTTCGTACACAAGTCGGAGCGCGATCGGCTTGATGGCCGGACCAGACAGCCCGCCGAAGCCCGCGCCGATCCGCGGGCGGCACGTGCGGGCATCCACCGCCAGGGCGATGAACGTGTTGACGAGCGAGACAGCGTCGGCGCCCGCCCGTTCCGCGGCCTGGGCCAGCGGCTCGATGCGCGCCACGTTCGGCGACAGCTTGACGATCAACGGGTGGCGAGCCACGCGCCGCACGGCTGCCACCACTTCCTCGAGCAGGCCGGGATCGCTCGAGAAGTAGATCCCTCCGTGGCGCGTGTTCGGGCAGGAGACGTTCAACTCGTACCCGGCCAGCCCGCCGGCGTCTTCAAGCGCTCTCACCACCTCGACGTAATCCTCGGTCGAGTAGCCGAAGACGTTGGCGAACACCGCCGTACGCAAATCCCGCAAGTGAGGCAGCTTCTCCCGGATGAAGGCGCCGACGCCGACGTTCTGCAACCCGATCGAGTTGATCATGCCGCCTTCGGATTCCCAGATGCGCGGAGGCGGGTTCCCGGCCATCGGCTCACGGGAGAGCCCCTTGACGATGAAGCCGCCCAGCGCGTTCAGGTCAACGAGGCTGGCGAATTCGATGCCGTAACCGAAGGTGCCCGAGGCGGCCAGGACGGGGTTTTTCAAAGGGATGCCGCACAGCGTGGTCGCCAGGCGGGTATCCGACACTCCCTTCATTCTGCCACAGGCTGGGGGACAGCCCGCATGTTTCCACGGCTTGTGCCGCGGAAACATGCGGGCTGTCCCCGGTTTTTCCCCGATAGAGGAGGACTGCCCAATGGACGGTAAGAACGAGAGAGGCCTGGTAGCCACAAAGGGAACGTGTCGAAACCGCGCAAGTTTCACTCGCTGGCGACGAAGTTCTCGGTCTTCACGGCCATCCTGGTCCTGTGGATGACCTCCGCCCAGATCTCCTTCCGTCTTTCCAGGCAGTATTTCTCCATTGCCGAGCACATCTTCCTCTGCCTGGTTCTGCTGGTCTGTGCGGTGGCGCTGGCGAGGCTTACCAGCAAGCTGTTCGTCCGGCCCCTGGTCGTGCTGGAGAGTGCCCTGTCGGCTGCCGGGCGGGGCTGCCGCGAACCGATCCCCGTCTCCCACACAAGCGACGAAATCGAGAAGCTGGGGGAGAGCTTCAACCAGATGATCGGAGCTCTGGCGGCCACCGAGCAAGCGGTGCGGGAACACCAGGAGGGGTTGGAGCAGAAGATCCGCGAGCGCACGATGGCCCTCCAGGAGGCGATGAAGCGGGCCGAGAGCGCCAGCCGCGCCAAAAGCGAGTTCCTGGCGAACATGTCGCACGAGCTGCGGACCCCGCTCAACGGCGTTCTCGGGATGATCGACATCGTGCTGGCCAGCCCGCTCGCGGAGAAGCAGCAAGAGGACTTGATCACGGCGAAGGAGTGTTCGCTTTCCCTGCTCGCTCTGGTGGACGACATTCTCGATCTTTCCAAGATCGAAGCCGGCAGGATGACGCTTGAGCAGGTTCCTTTCGATCCGCGCACGCTGATGAAGAATTGCTTGAAGGCCGTGCAGCCGCGCGCGGCGGCGAAGGGTGTCTCCGTCACCCAATCGATCTCCCGGGAGATGCCACCACGGTTGCTGGGAGACCCGCTCCGTCTGCGCCAGGTTCTTGTCAACCTGTTGGGGAACGCCGTGAAGTTCACCGACCATGGATCCGTTCGCCTGTCCGCGTCCAGCCGCGCCTCCCGGCCCGGGGTCGTCGAGCTTCATTGGAGGGTGGAGGACACCGGCATCGGTATCCCGGCTGACAAGCTCGCGACGATCTTCGAGGAGTTTACTCAAGCTGACGGCAGTGTGACGAGAAAGTATGGAGGAACCGGGCTGGGCCTGTCGATTTCCAAGAAGATCGTCAACCTGCACGGCGGCCGAATCTGGGTGGAGAGCCAGCTCGGACGAGGCTCGACTTTCCACGTGATGCTCGAACTGCCGCTTGTGGAGCCGGTTGCGGAGCTCGTCCCGGTCGAGGGAACAGGCCGCGACGCAGCCGGGGAGAGCCGGCCGTCCGGCGCCACCCCCCGAATCCTGGTCGTCGAGGACAACCCCGTCAACCGGAAAGTCGTTACGGGAATCCTTGGGAAACGAGGCTATGGGGCGGTGGCGGTGAACGACGGGCAGGAGGCTCTCGAAGCTTTGGAGAAGTCCGCCTACGATCTTGTGCTGATGGACGTGCAGATGCCGGTGATGGATGGGCTCGAAG
>CAYZJD010000174.1:0-9101 GCA_964478455.1 uncultured Solibacteraceae bacterium
TTGCTGATGCCCGACACGCCCAGCAGCCCGCTCCTTTGGTTTAACAGTGCGAGCGCCTGCTCGACGCCGAGGTGTTCACGGTCCATCAGGTACAACACCGCCGCCGCGTCCACGTCGCCCGCCCGTGTCCCCATCAGCAGGCCTTCGAGGGGCGTGAAGCCCATTGAAGTGTCCACCGCCCGGCCCCGATCCACCGCCGTCATCGAACAGCCGTTGCCCAGGTGGCAGGTGATCAGCTTGAAGTCCTCGTGCCGCCCGCCGCGAAGCTGCGCGTACCGCTCGGTCACGTAGCGGTGGGACGTGCCGTGAAAGCCGTAGCGCCGGATCCGGTGGCGCTCGTAGGCTTCGTACGGCAGCCCGTAAAGGAACGCCCACCGCGGCAGCGTCTGGTGAAAGGCGGTGTCGAAGACCGCTACCTGCGGCGCGCCGGGCAGCAGGTTGCGCGCGGCGTAGTAACCACGCAGGTTGTGCGGATTGTGCAGCGGCGCGAACTCGCTACATTCCTCTATCTTTCGCGCCACCTCCTCGTTCAGGAGCACCGAGTGAGCGAAGTACTCTCCGCCGTGGACCATCCGGTGCCCGACCCCGTCGATGACGCCGTCGCCGGCGAGCGCCGTGATTCGTTCCACCGCTATGCGGATCGCGGCCGCGTGGTCCGCGACCGGTTGCCGGCTCTCCTCAAGCGGTCCGCCGGCCGCCTCGCACCGGAACACGGCGTCGGCGGCGCCGATGCGGTCGACAAGGGCCTTCGCCAGGACCCTGTCTCCAGCGCGCTCCATCAACTGCCGGTCCGTCTCGATCAACTGGAGCTTCACCGACGAGCTGCCGCAATTGAGAACGAGGATCTTCATCCGGAGTGTCATTCTATTGTAGGCGTGGCACGCCGGGTGCGCCGGCGCTCACGTCCAGCTTCACATGCGAGACCGGCCCAGAAACGCTGCCACACCCTCCGGGGATGTCACCCTCGCCCGCAGCAGGCGTTGAGGGAAATCCTTGGGATTCAGGGTGACGATGAAGTCCGCCTGTCCGATTTCGGCGCAGGCGCAGAATGGATCGTCTCCTGGGTCCGGCGACGCGCCAGTCCAGCCGCCGGAGGACTCGCTTGTATTCAGCCAGAACCTCCTCTGAAATCAGCCACGTGGAGGGAGTCCCTGTGAATCCAGTCACGCAGTAGCCTGGCGCTAAGAGCCACAGAGGGGGAGCGGGACTCTCTGAAGCCGGCCACGCCCGCAACGAGGACCGATGTGTCAACGACGCCGCGCGGCCGCCTCTTCTTCCGTCTCGACAACGATCGTGATCTCCGGGGACCTGCTTTTCCGCCGCGCGGCCGTTTTCAAAGCGCGGAGGATCTGCTCATCAGAGAGGGGCGCCAGATCCGTTGCCGCCGCTTCCATGGTCTCAAAGAGCTCCTCTCTCCAGCCGCGCCGCTTCCGCCCGCGCGGCAGATCCGGATGCGCTTTCGCCATCGGCAATTGTCCTTCGAGTTCTCGCGCCAGTGATACCATCGGAATCGAGATCTCAATCGCAGTCTGTCCTCTTCGCGGACGGGAAAGAACGCGAACTGTCTGAAAACTGCCCGTCAGCGCCCGTCTGCTATCGCGGAACAGAGCGCTAGTGAACTTCCTGAGCAGCCGCGTCGGCGTCCCGAGGGATTCCTTGAGGTAAACGGCCACCTTTGCTTGGAGCAACAGGCCCTCGTCAAACCAGTACACATGCCTGCGCCGACGCGGGCTGACCACCCCGAATTGCACCAGGTTCTGAAGGTCTTTCGGCCGGATTCCCAGCACCGCGCTGGCTTGCTTGAGCTTGAGTTCGATACCGCGCATAATTCTATCTAGATATTAGACGGTTGTGACCCGCCGTGCAAGTGGGTACCGCCGTAAGAAAGCGTTGATCGCTCTTTCGCCGTGGGATTCCAGGCGACGGCCCTCATGAGCTTCTCGCAGTGCAGATCGCGGCCGCTGTCCGGCCGCTCCCTCGGCTACGATGGGACCATGGGCCGCGCAATCTTTTCCTTCTTCTTCTGCCTCACGGCTGCCTGGGCGCAGGCGCCCAAGTCCTGGACCCCGGAGTTGCAGATGCAGGTCCAGACCGTCGGCAGCGTCGTTCCCTCGCCCGATGGCAGGCTCGTTGTGTGGACGCAGACCGCCGCCGTCATGGAGACCGAGAAAAGCGAAATGGTGTCGCAGATCTTCCTCGCGGCCGCCGACGGCTCCGGCCGGGTGCAGCTCACGCGCGGCGAGAAAGGCGCCACCGCGCCCTCATTCGCTCCCGACGGGCGATTCATCTACTTCCAGTCCGAGCGCTCCGGCAAGCCCAACATCTGGCGCATCGCGGTCACCGGCGGCGAGGCCGAACGCATCACGGATTGGGAGGGTGCCATCGGTTCCTATAGGGTCTCGCCCGACGGGAAGTGGATCGCCTTCGCCGGCCGCAAGCCGGACGAAGACGAGGAGAAGGCGAAGAAAGAGAAGCGCGACTTTCGCGTGGTCGACGAGAATCCGAAAAACCATGCGCTCTGGGTCGTGCCTGTCGAGGCGGATGAGCAAGGCAAGCGCGCCGCCCGCAAGCTGTTCGAGGCGCCCTATCACGTCACCGCGCTCGAATGGTCCCGCGACGGCCGCTTCCTCGCGTTCTCGCACCGGCCTACGCCGGGCGCCGACGACTGGACGAAGTCGGACGTCTCGGAGGTCGAAGTCGAACGCGGCCAGGTGAAGCCACTAGCGGCGACGCGCGCCGCCGAATCGGAAGCGTACTATTCTCCTGACGGACGATACCTCGCCTACACCGTGAGTTCCGATCCGCCGCGCTGGCCCGGCGAAGAGCACATCGCGCTGCTCGACAGAACGACCGGTCAACAGCGCCTTCTGCCTCGGACGTTCGACGAACGCCCGGATCTGCTCGGATGGTCGGCCGATTCGTCCCGTGTCATCTTCACTGAAGCAAAGCTCACGCGCAGCGCGGTTTACGCGATCGGGGTGGATGGCCCGGCCGCGCTGCTTCATGAGCCTGCGCGCGGAGTTCTCAGCGGCGCGAATCTCAATTCCGGGGGCACGCACATCGGTTTCAGCATGGAGAGTTCATCCGAGGCTCCAGAGGCGTGCCTGCTGCCGCTGGCGGGCATGGGCTCCGGACCGGCGGCTCGCGCGATGCCGGCGCGTGTCAGCGCCGCCAACCTGGACATGCCCAAGCTGCCGCTGGGTGAAACGCAGGTCATTCGCTGGAAGGCTAAGGACGGGCTCGAGATCGAGGGCCTTCTCACTCTCCCCGCCGGCCACGAGCAAGGAAAGCGCTGCCCGCTGATCCTCAATATCCACGGCGGGCCGGCCAGCGTGTTCATGGAGAACTTCATCGGCCGGCCCGGTCTTTACCCGCTGGCCACCTTCGCCGCCAGGGACTACGCGGTCTTGCGGCCCAATCCTCGCGGATCGGGCGGTTACGGAAAGAGCTTCCGGTTCGCCAACGTCAAGGACTGGGGCGGCAGGGACTACGACGATCTGATGGCGGGGGTGGACTACGCCATTGCCATAGGTGTAGCCGATCCGGATCGCCTGGCCGTGATGGGCTGGAGCTACGGCGGCTACATGACAAGCTGGGTGATCGGGCACACCCGCCGTTTCAAGGCAGCCGTGATCGGGGCACCGGTCACCAACCTATGGAGCTTCACCGGCACCGCCGACATCCCCAGCTTCCTGCCCGACTACTTCGGCGGCGAGCCATGGGAGGATTTCGAGACCTACCGGGCGCATTCGCCGATGTCCTACGTGAAGGGCGCGACCACACCTGCCCTCATCCTCCACGGCGAGGCCGACGATCGGGTACCGATTTCGCAGGGCTACGAACTTTATAACGCGTTGAAAAGACAGGGCGCTACGGTCAAGATGGTGGTATACCCCCGGACCCCGCACGGAGTGCGCGAACCGAAGTTCATGCTGGACGTCATGCAGCGTCACCTGGAGTGGGTGGAGAAGTACGTGAGGTAGGAGGAGGGAGGACAGGGGCAAGTCAGGAGACGTGCCCCACTTGTTGCCCTATATGTTGGGCCGATTTCGAGTATGGCCCAGCCCGCTGTACCCCGCTTTACTTTTCGGGCTCCTCCGTTTACCATAGAGGCAATCCCCCGAGCCGCGGAGGAGGCGCGCGGAAAGTCAGGCCGAAGAAACGAGGGAACAGGCTTTGCTGAAACTGAAGCGGCTGGAATTGCAGGGTTTCAAGTCGTTCTGTGACCGCACCGAAATGCGGTTCAACGGCTTCGGCATCGCTGCCATCGTCGGCCCGAACGGCTGCGGCAAATCCAACCTGAGCGACGCCATCAGTTGGGTTCTGGGGGAGCAATCCGCCAAGTCCCTGCGCGGCGCCCGCATGGAAGACGTGATCTTCGCCGGCACCCGCGAGCGCAAACCGCTGGGCATGGCCCAGGTAACGCTCACCCTGGTCGATCCCGCGTTGCACGTGACCCACCACGCGCCCTCGAAAACCAACGGCCACGGAGAAACCCGCGCCTCCGGCACAAATGGGCACGAAGCCGCTCAGGCCCGGGTGGGAGACTCTCACAAGCCGGACGGCCACGCTCACGAGAAGCCCGGCGAGATCACCATTACCCGGCGCCTCTTTCGCTCGGGCGACAGTGAGTACCTCGTCAACGGGCGCCTCGCCCGGCTGCGCGACATCCAGGAGCTGTTCATGGGTACCGGCCTCGGGCCGGAATCCTACGCGATCATCGAGCAGGGCCGCATCGGGCAGATTCTCAGTTCCAAGCCGCAGGACCGCCGCTCCATTATTGAAGAGGCTGCCGGGGTCACGAAGTTCAAGACGAAGCGCCGCCTGGCCGAGGCCAAGCTCGAAAGCGCGAAGCAGAATCTGACTCGCGTCTTCGACATCCTCGAAGAGGTCGGGCGGCAGGCTAATTCGCTGAAGCGCCAGGCATCCAAGGCGCGGCGCTACGAAGAGCTGAAGGCCGAACTCACCGGCCACCTGCGCCGCCTGCTCTCGGGCCGTTACCGCCTGCTCGAGCGCGAAGCGGCCAAGACCGCGCTCGATCTCAATGTGGCCACGTCCGAGTTTCAGACGATCGCCGCGGGCGTCGGTGAGAAAGAGCAGGACTATGCGCGGCTCCAAGCCGAGAGCTACCGTACCGAGAACGAACTGGCCGAGGCGCGTCGCCGGCTGGCCGAACTGCAAGTCGAGGCCGAGCGGGCACGGGGCCGCATCGAGAGCCAGGCGCAGCAGGCATCCTCCATCGAGCAACGGCTCGTGCAGGGCGAAGCGGAGACGAGCGAACTCACCTCCCGCATCGCCGGCTTCGAGTCCGAACGGGAGGAGCACTCGGCGCGCGTTCGAGAGCTGGAAGCGCAGGCCGCTTCCGCGCGCGAGCGGCTTGAGGCCAAGAGCCGGGAACGCGAGCAGTTGCAGGATGCGCTTCGCGCCGCCGAGCAATTCATTGAAAGCTCGCGTCAGAATGTGCTCCGGCTGCTCGGCGAGTCGTCCACGCTGAAGAACCAGCTCGTTCAGATCGACGAATACCTGGCGGGCATCGAGCGCGATGAGGCGCGCGCGCGCAAGGAAGAGCAGTCCGCCGCGGCCGACATCGAGCGCCTCACCGCCCTCAAGAAAGAGGCCGGCGAGCGCATGAACGCCCGGCAGTTGGAGCTGGAGTCGATCGGCGCGCGGCGCGAGCGCGCCGAAGCGGAGCTAGCCGCCCGGCGTGCTCGCGCCGCCGAAGCGCGCCACGAGCTTGACCGGCTTCGGGCGGACTTTTCGGACTCCCGCGCCCGCCGCGATTCGCTCGCAGAGATCCTCTCCCACCGCGCCTACACCACCGAGGCCGTCAAGCGGCTGTTCACCGCTTACTCGCAGGGGCAGGCTGAGGGTCTGCGCCCGCTCGGCGTGCTCGCCGATTTTGTCGAGGTGGATCCGGCTTACGAGAAGGCTGCCGAGGAGTTCCTGCACGACGAACTCGAGTACGTCCTCGTCGAGGACTGGAGCCAGGCGGGCCGCGGCATTGACCTGCTGCGCCGCGACCTCGAAGGGCGCGCAACGTTCCTCGTGCATCCCGAGCAGGGATCGACCGGCTGGCGCTCCCGGGCCGAAGAGCCGCCCATCGGGCCGGAAACCGGCATCGTCGGGCGTCTCAGCGAAGTCCTGCGGCTCACCAACGGCCTGACGGACGCCCCGGCCGAGCTGCTGCCGCGCCTGGCGCGCTGCTTCCTCGCCGAAGAACCGCAGGTGGCGCAGCGCCTCGCGCAACAATATCCGGACCTCTTCTTCCTGCTCCCTAACGGCGTGTGCTACCACGGCCAGGCGGTAAGCGGCGGGAAGAAAGGCGCCAGCGGTCCGCTCGGCCTGAAGCGCGAATTGCGCGAGCTGAACACGCTGGTGGTTTTGCGCCAGAAGGAACTCGATACGGCTGCCGCGTCGATCGAGAAGCTCGAGCGGGAGATCGCGTCGCTCGAACAGGCGCTCGAAGGGATGCGCGCGGACCAGCAGAGCCAGGAGAAAGAAGCGCTCGCGCTCGACCATGAGTTGCGAAAGCTCGCCGAAGAGTTCGCCCGCGCCAGTTCACGGTTGTCGGTGGCGCGGCTCGAGCTCGAGCGGCTGCGCGGCGAAAGAGAGCGGTCCGAGGCGCAGCGCGCCGCCTGCGCGGCCGGCATTGCCGATATAGAGCAGGCGCGGCGCGAGCAGGAGGCCGCTCTCGAGCAGGCGCGCGCCGAACTCGACGCGCGGCAGACCGACACGGCCCGCATAAGCGAAGAGCATGCGGCGCTTCGGGCGGAGCTCGCGGGACTGGACGAACGTCTGCGCGCGGAGCAGGCCGCTCGCGGGCGCCTGGAGGGCCAGCTCGCCGAAGTCGCCGAGCGGCGGACGGAAATCGCCTCCGAGATGGAGCGCCTCGGCGTCGAGCGGGCGCGACTGCTCGCCGACAATATCGAACTCGATCTGCGCGCTACCTCGCTCGCCGGGGATATTGCGCGTTGGGAGGAGGAGGCCGCCAGGCTAGCTGAGCTCGAGACAGGGCAGCGAGCCGGGATGGCTTCACTCGAGGAAGCACTCCGCCAGATGCGTCTGGAGGCGCAGCAGGCGCAGGAACGCCGGGCGCAGATCGAAGTCGAGCTTGTGCGCCGCCAGGCCGAACTGAAGTTCCTCGACGAGACCAGCCGCAAGGACTTCAACGTCCCCATCGCCGAAATCGCGGGCGGCGAGGAGACGGTTCCCGATGAAGTCGAGCTGGCCGAGGTCGAGCAGCGGCACAACGACCTCAAGGCGCGCATCGAGGCCCTCGGCCCGGTGAATCCTCAGGCCCTCGAAGAATACGAAGAAGCGCGGCAGCGCTACGACTTTCTCAACACCCAGCGCCAGGATCTGCTCGATTCCATCCGCGATACCGAGCAGGCGATTCACGACATCGATGCCGAAACGAGGAAGCGGTTCAGCGAGGCCTTCGAGGCCATCAACGCCAACTTCCGCGAGACGTTCCGCATCCTGTTCGGCGGCGGCGCCGGCGAGATGCGGCTGACCGACGAAACCAACGCCGGCGAGTCGGGCATCGACATCGTCGCCTCGCCGCCCGGAAAGCGCCTTCAGAACGTGCTGCTGCTGTCGGGCGGCGAGAAGGCCCTGACAGCGCTGGCGCTGCTGATCGCCATCTTCCGCTACCAGCCCAGCCCCTTCTGCATCCTCGACGAGGTGGACGCGCCGCTCGACGAGCCCAACATCCAGCGGCTGACACGCCTGCTGAAGGAGATGTCGGAGAAGACGCAGTTCATCGTCATTACCCACGCCAAGCGGACCATGGAATCGGCCGAGGCCCTTTACGGCGTCACCATGCAGGAACCCGGAGTTTCCAGGCTCGTCTCCGTCCGCTTCAACCCGATGCCGCCGCCGAGCGAGGCGGTCGCGACGGCCGAGGGCGCGCGGGCGAACTGAGCTAAAGCGAACCACAGAGACACGGAGAACACAGAGGTGGCTGTGGCGGCCGACAGCCGTCTCTTGACGGTCTTGCGCAGTCCCCCGCGTGGCAATACAATGTATTACTAACGGACGCCACGTGCCAGGGACAAGAAGGCTCATCACCATTTCGCTTCCGCCACCGCTCCTGAAGAAGGCCGAGCAGGTAGCGATAGAGGAGAACCGGACCAAGTCGGAACTGGTTCGTGAAGCGCTGCGCTTTTACGTGGAAACGCGCGATGTCCGGAAAGCTGTCGCAAGAGAGAGACTGTCTGCGCTGATCGACAAAGCCCAAACCCGGTCCGCCCCCATGCCCTCCCGCGACATCCGCAAACTCATCCGCGAGACGATCGAAGCGGTGCGGGCTCAAAAGGCCTCCCGTTCATGAGGGCAGTGCTGGACACCAACGTCCTGGTGTCCGCAACCTTGATCCGGAGCGGGAACGAGGATCGTATTCTTCGGTCCTGGCAACGCGGCGCGTTTGACCTCGTGCTCTCGCCAGCCATTCTGAAGGAAGTTGGCCGTGTGCTTACGTACGAAAGGTTGCGAGAGCGCCGATGGTTGAGCGATGCGGAAGTAGCGGAATTGCTCGAATTGCTGGCGACGCAGAGCGTCATGACCCTCGGCACGGCGGAAGTGCGGCAATGCCGGGACCCGGATGACGATAAGTTCCTCGCCGCCGGGTTGGAAGCCGGCGCACAATACGTCGTGACCGGCGACAGAGACCTGCTTACGCTCAGGGCATACCGCGGATTACGGATTGTGACGCCGGCCGCCTTTCTGAGGTTGCTGCGCGAACACCGGCCCCAATAAGCCCGCTCCGCGCGGCCATCGTGAACCGAGTCAAAGCGAACCACAGAGGCACGGAGCCACAGAGTAAACCTGGGATAGGACTCCGTCTTTCACTGGCCGGTCTGCTTTAACTTGATACCTCCGCCCCCCGGCCGAGATGACATCCCCGGTGGCGGTCGTGTAAGGGCACGGGGCGTTCGTCCCGGTTGTGGCGAGAGGCATCCGTAACCCGGCAGCCACTTTCGAGGATTGGATATCCTGCTTCAATTGGAGGTTTGCGTGACAGACAGCTTCGACTTCATCGCGCTGCCCGTGGGACAAGGCGACGCATTCCTTTTCCACCACAAGGAGCACACAGCGCTTGT
>CAYZJD010000175.1:0-9029 GCA_964478455.1 uncultured Solibacteraceae bacterium
TAGTCGATTGGGGGGTGAAGAAAGGCCGCGTCACGCGGCCTGAGCTCGAGGTCGGCATCTGCGGCGAGCACGGCGGCGAGCCCAGTTCGGTGGAATTCTGCTACCGGGTGGGGATGAACTACGTCTCGTGCAGCCCGTACCGTGTGCCCATCGCCCGCCTGGCCGCCGCCCAGGCCGCCATCACCTCCGGCGCCGCCGAGGCCAAAACCGAGATGATGCGCACGGCGTAAAACCGGAAAACCGGGGACAGCCCGCATGTTCCCCAGCGCACCGTCACTTGCCCCGCGACGGGCCGTTCAGCGGCCCGCCGCTCGTGCACACTTTGCAGCGATCACGGACTACACCGCCTGAAGGCATTGTGGGCCGGAGGCATCGCTGCCGGGTTGCGGAGGGTGCCGATGAAGTTCCGCGAATGGTCATCTTCACTTCTCGCGCTCGCAGGCTTGCTTCTCTTCAATCCGGTCGCCTTAGGTTCGGCGAAGAAGCCACGCACCGTCCTGGCTGCGTGGGAGGAGTTGCCGGCTTTGGTTGAAGGCCGGAAGATCGAGACAGTCCTTCTCAATGGAGTGAGCGTGCGCGGGCGCGTCATCAAGGTTTCCAGTGATGGCATCGAAATAGACGTTCGCAAGTCATCAGCCCCGGCGCTGCTTCCAAAGGGCCAGACTAAAATCCAGAGGGAGCTGCTCAGCCGCGTAAAGGTCGTCAGGAAGCAAGGGGTCTGGAGAGGGGTCCTCACGGTGGTTATGGGGACGGCCGGCACTGTTGCGGCCATGCTGCTCATATCACTCGAACTGTTCGGTGAAGGCGGGGCGAAAGATCCCAAAGCGAAACCGTTTATCGCCGGTGTCACTGCCGGGTCAGGATTCCTCGGTTACCTCTGGGGAGCCCATATCGACGACCGGTCGTTCGTAGTGGTGGTCAAGCGCGAACCCGCCGATTCAGCGGCGTGCAACGATTAGCAGGTAAGGAAGCGAAGCCTGCCGCCGTTGAGCGCCCTGCCTGACCAACGCTACCCCGCCAGCGTCCAGTTCTTGCGCTCTACGAACGTTTCGGGTTCGTAAGTCCAGCCCCGGGCCAGGCGCTTTTCTTCGCGGCGGGAAGTCCAAAGCAGCAGCGGCCCCAGGAGCGTGGTAGCCAGCCGGGAGGTGAACCCGAGCTCGGCTGCGCAGGCGCGGCGCAGCTCGCGGATTTGCCGGCTGATGACCGCGTTGGTGCGACTCAAGCGCCGCTCCATCGCCCAGAGCATTCCCCCGTACACGTTCTTCAGCGAGGCCAGCTCGGCTTCGAAACGCCTCCGGATCCGGAGATCGGCGTGGGATTTGTAACGCCTCCAGCCTTCGAGCGTCGTCCGGCAGATGCGGTACAGGCTGGGTCCGTTGCGCTCGAAATCCCGCAGAAAGGCCCAGTCGAGGAATTTCTTGGATTCCTCGCGCGAGATGGCCGGATGACGGAAATTGAACTGGAACTGGCCGTGGATGTCGGCCAGGTCGACGTCGAGCAACCGGCCCTGCTCGGCCATTTCCGCGTAAAGCGGCGTGCCGGGCACTGGAGTGTAGAGCATGAACTGGTGGAAGTCCGTCTCATGGGAGACGGCGTGCTCGATCTCTTCGCGTATGTTGTCGGGGGTGTGGTGTTCCAAGCCGACGATTGTCGAGCCGAGGAGCTTGATGCCGTGCTCGCGCAAGCGGCGCGCCAGGTCTACCGTGTCGATGCCGTGCAGCTTGGCATAAGGCGACCGCGGCGACTCCAGGCCCATCCAGATCCAGGAGATCCCCAGCCGCACCAGTTCCTCCATCGTGTACATGCGAATCGCGTTGGCCGAGGCGAATGCATACAGGATCCAGCTTTTGCCGGCGGCCTCCATGCGATCGAGCAACTCCATCGCGCGGCGCCGCTGCAACAGGAAGTTCTCGTCCATCAGAAAGAAGGAATCCACCTTGAGCCGCCGCTCCACGTCGCACATTACCCGGAACAGCTCGTCCCCGGTTTCGAAGAAGTTGAGAAATTTCCCCTTCCCGCCGAAAAAGGCCGAGGTGGTGCAGAAGTTGCATCCCATCGGGCAGCCGACCGAGGGGATGATGGTTCCCGCAGTCGAGCCGGTGCGCCGCGGCAGCGTCAGACCCATGACGCGGTGGCCGAAACCGGAGACGATGTCGGGGTGGCGGATAGGGGCGGCGGGATCCTCGCCCAGATAACTGCGCATCCACGAGATGCCGTCCCCTTTCACGATGTAGTCGGCATCCACCAGCCGCTCGATGCCGGGAATCGCCGTCACGTGCCCGCCAACGACGACAACGGAATGAGGAGAAAGCTCCCGCACCATGCGGCACATCTCCCGGACCTTGCCGACATTGACGATGATCGAGGAGATGCCGACGATGTCGTAGCGATGGGATTGAAGCTCGCTGGCAAACCGATCCCGCGTCGGAAAATCGAGCAGGGTGGACGGGGCCGGGATATTCTCCTGGATCATCATGAGCCCCCAGGAACGGTGGAACATGCGCAGCGAGAACTCCCCCTGCATCCGCGTGACCTGGTTGTGGTAAAGCTCCATCGGGCTGATGGCGCGGCTGCCGTATTCGTCGTCACGAGCGTACGGGCCGAACACCGAGGTCAGGAGGACACGGGCCCGGGAGCCCCTTGGGTGCACGGCAGGAGCGGTCTGGACAGAGGTCATTTCGGTTAGAAACCTTCGAGCATGTGGCCGAGCTTCTCTTTCTTGGTGCGAAGGTAGGCTTCGAAGGTGCCGCTCGGCTCCACCTGGCAGGGAACCCGCTCGACGACCTCGATGCCGGCGCGCTCTAGCGCCTGAATCTTGTCCGGGTTGTTGGAAAGCAGGCGCACGCGGCGCACGCCGAAGTGCAGCAGGATGTCGCCGGGCAGCTCGTAGCTGCGGAGGTCCGCTTCGAAGCCGAGCTGCACGTTGGCCTCAACTGTGTCCGCGCCGGCGTCCTGCAACTCATACGCGCGTAGCTTGTTCAGCAACCCGATCCCGCGTCCTTCCTTGTGCTCGTAGATCAGCAGGCCGCGTCCCTCTTCGGCGATTTGCTCGAGTGCGAGCTCGAGCTGCGCCCGGCAATCGCAGCGCAAGCTGTGGAAGACGTCGCCGGTGAGACACTGTGAATGAACCCGGACCAGCGGAGGCTCGCCTCCGAGATCGCCCATCGCCAGTACGACGGCCTCCTCGCGCCGGTCGGAGTAGTAGCCCTCGAAGCCATAAATACGGAAATGCCCGAAGCGGGTCGGAAAGTCCGCCTCGGCCACCTTCCGCAGGCTCGGAGTGGAAACGGGCTCGCTCATGCAAGGGATGAGAACAAGATGCAGCCGGCAGCCGGCCGGAGGCCGCCGGCTAACCTACATTCTATAATGTTCGACAAAGCGGCATGCTGGAGCAGCACCTCATCCGCCTGTTGGTGAAGATCGGCGTGGTCGCGTCGCTGGCCAGCATCCTGGTGCGCTCCAACGCCTTCAAGCGCATGTTGATGCGCGAGCAGCGGACGCTCAACCAGCGGCTCCTTCTGGCGCTGAGTTTTTCGAGCATCTTCGGCGCCGGCGTCGCTGTGCGGGTCGTCACCGGCTCCTACCAGGCGGTGGACCTGGGTCTGGAAGGTAGTTTGGTGGCGGGCATCCTCGGCGGCTACGTGACCGGACTGCTTTCCGGCGTTCTCATCTCCCTGCCGGCGACATTCAACCACGAGTACCTCACGCTGCCGTTGCTCGCCGGCATCGGGGTCCTCGGCGGGCTTCTGCGCGACCTGGCGCCGGACACCGAAGAGATCTGGCGCTTCTCGCCCTTTTTCGACCGGAGCATTTACCGGCTCTTCCAGCGCGGCCACGACCACCTGCGGACCGCGTTCCAGATGTTCTTCCTGCTGGCGATCATCTTCGCCGAGTTTTTGCGGCAGACGCTGGCGTACTTCTTCCCGCAATCCGTCTTCCACCTCCACCCGGAGTGGCCGTCGCCGCATCCGCTGGCGATAGTAGTGGTGTACGCGGCCACGCTGTTCGCCGTCACCCTGCCGCTCAAGATCTGGAACAACACCCGCAACGAGATCAAGCTCGAAGAGCAGCAGAGACTGTTGATGCAGGCTCGATTGGAGGCGCTGGCGAGCCAGATCAATCCTCACTTTCTGTTCAACACGCTGAACTCCGTCTCGTCGCTGATCCGGACCGACCCGGACCAGGCGCGCGGGGTTGTCTACAAGCTGTCGAGCATCCTGCGACGACTGCTACGCAAGCACGAGAACTTCTCCCCGCTTCGAGAGGAGCTGAACTTCATTGAAGACTACCTCGCCATCGAAATGGTGCGTTTCGGCGACAAGCTACGCTTCGAGAAGGACGTCACGGCCGACACGCTCGACAAGCTCGTGCCGAGCATGCTGTTGCAGCCGCTGGTGGAGAACTGCATCCGGCACGGGTTGGGCGGCAAGCTCGACGGCGGCATGATCCGCGTCCGCAGCCATATGAACGGCCACCGGCTGTCGATTTCGGTTGAGGACGACGGCGTCGGCATGTCCGACTCGAAGCTGGCGACGCTGCTCGACCAGGGCATTGGCGTCAGCAACGTCAATGAGCGCCTCAAGGTCCTGTTCGGCAACGACTACCGGATGTACGTCGACAGCAAGCCGGGTGAAGGCACTCGGATTGAAATCGAGATCCCGGAACTCCAGGCATAAACCGGGGACAGCCCGCATGGGAAAAGGGGTCAGACTTCTCTGCCCCGGATTGTAAGATGTTGCCAACGGGTTCCTGGCGACTCGGGGCAGAGCGGTCTGACCCCTTTTTCAGCAATCTCATGCGGGCTGTCCCCGGTTGTAATACAGTAGCTAGGCGGAGGCAGTCACATGGAATCGAATCGACGGGAGTTTCTTGTGCAGTCGCTAGGGAGCGCGACGCTTGCGGCCGCGCCAGCCTTTGTTCCCCGGCGGGCCTGGGGCGCCAATGAGAAACCGGCCTACGGGCTGATCGCCGCCGGCGGTCGCGGCCGTTATCTGAACCGCGTTTTCCAGACGCTTGGCGCACAGTGTGTCGCGATCTGCGACGTTTACGAGCCATACGTCGAACTGGCGCTCAAGGATTCGCCGGGCGCGCGCACCTACGCCGACTACCACGAGTTGCTCGCCAAGGAGACCGGCATCGACTTCGTGGTGCTCGCGGGGCCCGACCACCACCACTGCCCGATGCTGCTGGCGGCGCTCGAAGCGCACAAGGATATCTACGCCGAGAAGCCGTTGTCACGCACGCTCGAGGAGAGCGCGCGCATGGTGAAGGCCGTGCGCGAGAGCAAGCAGGTGGTCCAGATCGGCATGCAGCGGCGCAGCGCGCCGGTGATTCACGCGGCCAGGAAGCTGGTGGAAGACGGCGTGCTCGGCAGGATCACTATGGTCAAGCCGATGTGGAACTGGAACATAGCGCGGCCACTCGACAACTCGCCTTTGCCCGGCAAGATCGACTGGGACCGGTTCCTGGGCGACGCGCCCGGACGGCCGCTCGAGCCCATGCGGTTCCGGAGTTGGCGCAACTTCCGCGACTACGCCGGCGGCAACATGACCGATCAGGGCACGCACCTGATGGACGTGGTGCAGTGGTTCACCAATTCAGGCCCCCCGGCATCCGCCCTATGCCATGGCCAGGTGAGCAAGAATATCGGCGCCGAGCACCCGGATACCTTCTGTGCGGTCTTCGAATTCCCGTCGTTCCTGGCCACCTGGACACTGAACTACTGCAACTCCTACGAGGACAACTGGTCCATCACGTTCCAGGGCGATAAGGGCACGATGATCCTGGATGAGGACGGGTATCGCGTCTACCGCGAGCCGTGGCGTGAGAGGCCAAACCGCGAGCCGATCTACCTGGCCCGCGTGCCGGTCATGGTGGAGGACCACGTCCAGAACTTCCTCGATTGCATCAAGAGCCGCCAGCAGCCGAACTGCCCGGTGGAGGCGGCGGCTAACGCCGTGGCCGGCCCGCACCTGGCTAACATCTCCCTGGACAGAGGCTGCAAGGCGAAGCTCGGCCCCGACGGGCGAGCCCTCACCTAAGGCCGGGGGCAGACTGTGCAGGCCGTCGCCGGCAAAGCTGTGCGGATGGCCTGTAAAATCGGCGCTACGGATTCCAGAAGAGGGGATGTTCTTGAGGCTGAGTATGCTACAATTTTTTGGAGGGCTTTGTAGCGCCGGCGCACAAATTACGGAACGATCGCCTGGGTCTGGTCGTCCAATAAGCTGAGGCCGTGCGGGTCGGCGTAGGGGGCCGGTGAAGTAGAACCGGCGAAGGGCATGTCGGAGCAAGAGAAGGCAATCCTCGAAGCATCGCGAAACCGGGCTGAAGACGTTCGCGAAGCCCCGGCCTTTGAGGATCACCTGGATCGTCTATATGCACTGGGCGACCAGGAGCCGTGGTACATCAGCTTCTTCCGGAACGTGAAGGATGCCATTGCCCCGCCGAAGCTGCCGCCCCTCGAGGTAACGTCCAGGCCAGTGAGCGGCGAAGAGTTGGAGAAGCTGCTCCCGCTGGAGGCCCAAGGGCCGTGGCACCGCCGGTTCATTGAAAATATGAGGGCGGCGCTCACGCCTTCCAGGCTGCCTCCGGAACTGGCTCGCTTCAAGGTTACCGACGAGCCTGTGCGGAGCATGCTGCTGCTAGAGGAACAGGGCCCCTGGTATCGAAGGATCCACCTGTACTTCAAGGAGTTCTTCTTCCCGCCAAAGTTGCCACCGCTGGAGGTGACGTCGAAGCCGGTTCCCGTCAAAGAAATCTGGGGTTTTTACGGGGAGTACAAGAGCCGCTCGCTGGTCATGTCGGTTCTCATCCACGCGGGCGTTGTGGCGCTGCTGTTCACCGTAGCGACCAATAAGGTGGTGCAGGAAAAGGCCCGCGAGGCGGTGGTTTTGATTGCGCCTGACCTTGCGCCGTACATTCCGCAGACGCCAAAGCCGCAACAGATGGGCGGCGGCGGAGGCGGCGGCGACCGCTCGCCGCTGCCCGCGAGCAAAGGGCGGCTGCCGCGGCTGGCGCCTCGACAGTTCACCCCGCCGGCGGCGGTGGTACACAATCCGAATCCGAAGCTGATCATGGAGCCGACGCTGGTGATTCCACCAGACGTCAACTTGCCGCAGGTCGCCATGGCCCAGTATGGCGATCCGCTGGGCAAGGTGGGCCCGCTCTCGAACGGACCCGGCTGGGGCGGGGGCATCGGCTCGGGCTCGGGCGGCGGCGTGGGCCCCGGCAGGGGCCCAGGTTTCGGACCAGGCCAAGGCGGTGGCTTCGGCGGCGGAGTGTTCCGCGCGGGCGGGGGCGTAAGCGCGCCGACTGTGCTGTTTAAGGTTGAGCCGGAGTACTCCGAGGAAGCCCGCAAGGCCAAATTCCAGGGCACCGTGGTGCTTTACATCGAAGTGAACGAAAAGGGCCTACCACAAAACATTAGAGTGGTCCGGCCGCTGGGCCTGGGGCTGGACGAGAAGGCCATCGAGGCAGTGACGAAGTGGAAGTTCCGACCCGGTTATAAGGACAACAAGCCGGTGACGGTGGCCGCAACAATCGAAGTCAACTTCCGCCTACTGTAAATCAGCCACAGCCAAGGTGCGAGACTCCGGAACGGGGGTCGCAGCGGCTTTACGTCCTGGTGGTGAATTCTCCCTCTCAGGGTGCTGAACAACGGTGGCAGGCGTCGCTGTCCCGGGCCGCCAGTGAGGCGGAATTATGCACTTACGGCCCTCGGCGCGTGGACAGCGTTGCCTGTCACCTTGATTTTTCAGCAGCCTGCTACAGGTACTTTCCCACGATCAGGTCCAGCTTCTTGCGTGTGGCGTCGGGAATGAGCTTGCGATCGGTGATGATGGCGTTCGCGAGCGCTGAGCCGCAGTGGCAGTCGCGTCCGGCGGGCATTGCCGCCACCGCGCCGGCCACGACCCTGGCGGCGTTTTCCGCGTTCTTCATGAGATGGTCGATGATCTCGTTCACCGTGACGGCGTCGTGGTCGGGGTGCCAGCAGTCGTAGTCGGTGACCATGGCGACGGTGACGTAGCAGATTTCGGCCTCGCGCGCGAGCTTCGCCTCCTGGAGGTTCGTCATGCCGATAACGTCCATGCCCCAACTCCGGTAGACATTGGACTCGGCGAGAGTGGAGAACGCCGGGCCCTCCATGCACAGGTACGTTCCGCCCTTCTTCGCGTTGACGCCCGCGGCCCGGCAGGCGTGGTGGACGACATCGGCAAGTTGCGGGCAGACCGGGTGCGCGAAGCTGATATGGGCTACGAGCCCTTCACCGAAGAACGTTGAAGCGCGGCCGCGCGTGCGATCGAAGAACTGGTCGGGGATGACGAAATCCAGCGGCCGGTGCTCTTCTTTGAGCGAGCCGACGGCGCTCAGCGAAATGACCCGCTCGACACCCAACGCCCTCATTCCGTAGATGTTGGCCCGGAAGTTCAGCTCGGAGGGAGAAATGCGGTGGCCGCGGCCGTGCCGAGCCAAGAAGGCCACCGGCTTGCCTGTGAGCTTGCCTACAACGTAGCGGTCTGAGGGACTGCCCCAGGGGGTCTCGATGGCAACCTCCTCCTGCGCCTCAAAACCGGGCATAGAGTATAGCCCGCTACCGCCGATGATTCCGATCTGCACCGTCAAGATTTGCCTCCTGAGGATTCACCACCAAGACACCAAGGCGCCAAGGAACACAGTTCGCATCATTTATTCGTGAGGACTTGGTGTTCTTTGTGTCTTGGTGGTTTCCATCAATTCCAACAGAATGCCGCCGGTTGAGCCCGGGTGGACGAAAACGTACAGGTGCCCGCCGGCGCCGGGGCGCGGTTCGTTGAGCAATCGGGCGCCGGCCGCGCGCAGTTTCTCGATTGCCGCGCCGAGATCAGGAACGCGCAGGGCCACGTGATGCAAACCGGGGCCGCGTTTCTCGATGAACCTCGCGACTGAAGAATCCGGCCCCTCCGGCTCGATCAACTCGATGCTCGGGCCACCCGCGGGCAGCATGGCCACGTTGACCTTCTCGTGCGGCACGGCCTGGCGGGGCACTGCGC
>CAYZJD010000176.1:0-9004 GCA_964478455.1 uncultured Solibacteraceae bacterium
AATTTCCGCCGCCTCTGTGTCGGAGGGGTCAGACCAAACTGTCCTGAGCGTTTTCTGCGAGTGGACAGTTCTGTCTGACCCCTCCCTAGCCCCCTCGCTCCGCCGCTTTCCCGTATAGTCCGCGGATTGCGGCAGGGACGCGCGGCACAGTAAACTGGGACGTTTCCATGGAGCTGAGCAACCTCGGCCAGTCTCTGACCGCCAGGGAAATCGCCGAACTCGTGCAGGCGGACCTGGCCCGGGTGGAGCACGAGATCAGCTTGCAGTCCATCTCGTCGGTGGACGCGATCACAACCATCGGCCGCTACTTGCACGCGAGCGGCGGCAAGCGTCTGCGGCCGACGCTCCTGCTGCTGGCTTCCAAGCTCGCCGGCAACGGCGGCGAGAGCGCCATCCGCCTGGCCGCGGTCGTGGAAATGATCCATGCCGCCACCCTCGTGCACGACGACGTGATCGACGTGGCCGAGACGCGCCGCGGCCGGCCTTCCACCAACGTCCTGTTCGGAAACCATACCAGCGTCTTGGCCGGCGACTGGCTCTACATGCAGGCATTTCAGGTCGCCCTCCGCGAGCGAAACTTCCGCGTGCTCGATGTGCTGATCGCACTGACGCAAATGATGGTCGAGGGCGAACTCCTGCAACTCGAGCGCCTTGGGTCGATCAGCGTCACCGAAGCCGACTACATGGACCTGGTGGACCGGAAAACCGCCAGCTTGTTTGCTGCCTGCGCCCGTCTCGGAGCAATGGTGGCCGGCGCCGAGGAGTCCCTGGAAGAGAGCCTGGGCGAGTACGCGTGGAACCTGGGCGTGGCGTTCCAGATGGTCGATGATGTGTTGGACTTCACTGCGAGCCAGAGGGTGCTCGGCAAGCCGATCGGCAGCGACTTGCGCGAAGGCAAGGTCACGCTTCCGCTCATCTATGCCCTCGAGGAAGCCAGCGCCGAGGACCGGCGGCTGGTGGAACGCGTGCTTCGCGACGGCAATTACGGCCGGGTTCCCTTCACAAGGATCCTCGAGATGATGCGGCGCTATCGTGGCCTGGAGCGCGCCATGCAACGCGCTCAACACTTCACTGAAAAGGCCCGCCGGATCATCGGCACATTCCCGGAATCAACTCATCAGCGGGCGCTCTATGCCCTGACGGAACTCGTCACCGACAGAGACCACTGAAAACGCAGGTCCAGGAGGAACGATGTTGTTAACCAGAAGAACGTTCGTGATGGCCGGCGCCGCGGCGGTCGTGGCGCAGTCCCAGCCAAAGAAGCTCGCGGGCTTGAAGATCGGCGTGACCGATTGGAACCTCCGCCTGACCGCCAGGCTGGAAGCGGTCGCGCTGGCCGCAACCCTCGGCTTCGACGGCGTCGAGATCAGCCTCGGCGCCAAACAGGTGGACGGCAAGCTCCCGCTCGACAACGCCGAGTTGCAGGCCAAGTACCTCGAAGAACTCCGGAACCACAAGATCGCCGCCGCCGGCACCTGCCTCGACATCTTGCACGTGAACTGGCTCAAGAGCGACAAGCTCGGCCAAAAGTGGATTGCCGACGGCATCCCGATCACCAAAAGGCTGAACGCCAACGTCATGCTCCTGCCGTTCTTCGGCAAGGGTGCGCTGAAGACGCACGAGGAGATGGATTATGTCGGAGACGTGCTCCGCGACCTGGCGCCCGAAGCCGAGAAGGCGGGCGTGGTCCTCGCGCTCGAAAACACCATCTCCGCCGAGGACAACGTGCGGATCATGGAAAGGGCCAAGTCGAACGCGGTGAAGGTCTACTACGACGTCGGCAACTCAACCAACGGCGGCTTCGACATCCTCAAGGAGATCCGGTGGCTCGGCCGTGATAGGATCTGCCAGATGCACCTGAAGGATAGGGGGTATCTCGGCGAAGGGAAGATCGACTTCCCGGCGGTCATCCAAGCCATGGCCGAGATTGACTTCAGGGGCTTCGCCAACCTCGAGACCGGAGCGCCCTCCGGATCCGTGGACAGCGATATGAAGAGGAACCTCGCGTTCATCCGGAGCCTGGTGGAGAAGGTCCGTCACGGCTAGCGGATTGAGCGATGTCCGGCCCGGACCTCCCGGTCGCGGGGCAGGTTCCCCACGGGCTTTCTTGGCAACCTCCTGAGACGCCTCAGCATACTGCTGGTGCCGCCACCCGTCGAAGGTGGCACTCTGCTTGCTCAGAAGTTCGGCCCCCGCGCCCTCGCTTTTTCCTTTTCTTCGCCAGACTGCTTTCAAGTGCCCGTCATTGGCTCACTTCAACGCCGTTTTCTGTTGACTTTCGTCAGCTTTCGGATTACGATCATTCTTCGGCTTTACTGAAGTGTCCTATTAACCTCACTGGAGTGTATGGCTCCGGAAGCGGACGTATGCTCTTTCAAATCGGCGAAAAAGTAGTCTACCCCAACCACGGCGTCGGAACGATTGAAAACGTCGGCATTCGCTCATTTGGAACCCACGCGGAAAAGTTCTACCTCTTGCGGCTCTCGTGTAACAGCATGACCGTGATGGTGCCCTTTTCTCACGTGGACGACATCGGGCTGAGGAAGGTGACTCGCAATGGCGAGATCACCCGGATGCTCGGCTTCCTGGCTGAGGGCCTTTGCCATTGCAGCCATGATTGGAAGGACCGGTTCAAGGAGAACTCGGAGAAAATGCGGGCTGGCAGCCTGCTCCGGATCGCCGAGGTGCTCAAGAGCTTGCTCGTGCTCCAAACGGCGAAGCCCCTGTCCTTCCGAGAGAAGAAGATGCTCGACCGCGCGCGGTATATGCTGATCTCCGAACTCGCCACTTCGCGGGGGGTGTCCGAGCAAACCGCCATCGAGATCCTCCAGAAGACCCTGGCGAAGGCCTCGCTGACGCTGCCGCCGCCGCTGTAGGGACCGCTCCCCTTTGAGAATCACCGCGGTCGAAACGATCCACCTTTCCCGCGGTATCACCGTTCACGCGGGGCCGATCCGCTGGCTCTGGGTTCGCATCCACACCGACGCGGGCGTAACGGGACTCGGTGAAACCTACCCCAACCCGGATGCCGAGAAGGCTGTGCTCCATCGTGTCCTGGCCCCGGTGCTGCTCGGCCGGAACCCTCTCGATATCGACCTTCTGTGGCGCGCGATGTTCGAGGCGGTTTCTTACTCCGGTTGGGCCGGCGCTGAGATGCGCGCCATCAGCGCCGTCGACATCGCGCTCTGGGACTTGTTGGGAAAAGTGACCGGCCAGCCGGTCTGGCAACTGCTTGGGGGCGCATCCAGACAATCCATCCGCATTTACAACACCTGCTATGATCGCGTCGATTTCCTGACGGAGCCTGTCCGCCTGGCCAGGGAACTGCTCGCCTCCGGAGTCTCCGCGATGAAGATTTGGCCCTTCGACTCCATCGCGCGCGCGACGGCCGGGCACTATATCACCGCCGACCAGTTGCGCCGGGGCATGGAACCGCTGCGGCAACTCCGCGAGGAAGTCGGAGACTCGATGGATGTGGCCATGGAGTTCCACGGCTATTGGAGTCTTCCCTGTGCGATTACAATCGCTCAGGCCCTGGAGCCGCTTAAGCCCATGTGGCTCGAGGAGATGCTGCCCCAGGACAACTTGGCCACGTATCGGGAGCTGGCCTCAGCCACGCGGCTGCCCTTGTGCCTCAGCGAGCGGCTCATGACCCGTTACCAGTTCCGCGAGTTGCTGGAGAACCGGGCGGCCCGCTTTGTCATGCCGGACATCTGTTGGTGCGGCGGAATCTCCGAGGCGAAACGCATCGCCGGTATGGCCGAGACGTACTATCTACCGGTCGCTCCGCACAACTGCGGAGGCCCTGTTCTCCATTTCGCCTCGGCGCACCTGGCTGCCAACCTCACCAACCTCGCTATCCTGGAGACAGTGCGGTTGCACTACCTGGAGGCCTACCGTGGCCTTATCACCCAGAACTTACTCCCGCAAGATGGCTGTTTGCCGCTGCCCCCGGGACCCGGGCTGGGGGTTGACCTGGATCCGGACATCCTTCAACGGCCCGATGCGATCATTGAACGCACCGACAGTTAACCCACTGCATTTCCGCTCATTCTATCAATCACCCAAGCAAGAACTAGCCGGCGTAGTACTAGGTCTATCCATCGGCAATTCTAGGACATTCTGCCCTTGTTGCCCCGGCATTAACCTTGGTAAACAGGCATATGCTGACCATTGACGGTCTTGATTGTGGACGCAAAAGGCCCTTAAATGGTGCTCAACGATGAAGAGGCGCCGCAACCCGTGCGGAAGTCTATCTGCGGCACGGGGATGCGTGTGCAATGGGACTCCATTGCCGAAGAGCCTCCTGAAGGCTCTTGCGGCTGTTGTCTGCCAGGGCGAGTGAGCGAGCGGCATGCACTGCCTTTATTGCGGAAAACCGCTGGGATTGCTTCGAGAGCTGACGGACGGCGAATTCTGTAGCGGCGCCCACCGGCAGCGTTATAAGAAGCTCACGAAACAGGCATTGGCTCGCCTGCTCGAAGTCCAGGTCGAGGATGCCGCCGCTGAGACGCAGCGGGCCAGCTTGCTGGAGGACCGCAACCAGCCCAAGCCTGCTTTCCTGGGAGCGGCCCGAAAGAGGGCCGATCTTGGAAAACTGTTCCGGCCCGACCCGCGTGCCATGCAAATGCCTCCGCGGCTGGAAGTCCCGGAGGGGACACTCTCCAGGATCCCATCGCCTGCCCGGCCGGGTTTCCAACACTCCCCGCTCAAGCCCATCCTCGGCAACTCCGCGCCCGTGTGGTCGAGGCTCGAGCCGGTCTCGCCCGCGCTTCCGGCCGCCTCTTTCAAGGATTCGGTGCAGCCGAGCGATGTGGTTCGTCCCTCGCTTCGGCTGGCTGGTCTGAGTGGTTTGCTGCGCCAGGGTGGGACGCCCTTCTTGCGGCAAGGGAGTCTCTTGCCGCCACACCCTGTGGTTCCCCAGTCCGACCGGGCGCCTGCGCAAGCGGACGACCGGTCCGCCAGGCCCGTTCCTGAGATCGCCCCAACCTTGGCCCTGCCTTTGCTGACGGGCGAGGCAGGCCGTCTTTCGCTCCGCCTGGCGCAGCCCACTCCGATTTCTGTTCGCTCGGCGGCCCCGGCCGTGCAACCCGTCTCCGGGGAGGTCGCGGCCGTTGCCTTCCAGGTCCAGACCTCCTGGCGCGAGGTCACGAGTCGTCTGCTCCAGACCATCGACTTCCCACCGGAGGCTGTGGAGGAGACCGTCGTCCATGCCCCGGCGATCGTTGGATCGCCTGCCGTTCCCACTCTCCGCGCGGCTGCCGCTGCATCCCAGCCCATGGTCGAACCGGCCTGGAAACCGTGGTCTGCGGGCCCGCGCATCGCCCCGGCTCGCCACGCTGTCGGCTACCGCTTTGTTCTGTCGAAGGCCGGATTCCAGGCCGGCTTGCCGCTCGCCAGGTCTCTCGAGAGTTCGCTGCTGCCCTCAACGCCGATCCCATTCGCGGCCGCGCCGCGCCTGCCGGTCCTCCACGTAGCCACCGTGCTCGAACCCGCGATGGCCGAGTTGCTGGCGCTGCGCCTCCAGGCCGCCGAGAGGCAGAGGGTCGAGATCGCTCGGGCGTTGCCGCTCGCTGCTGCTCGGGTGGCAATGCCGCAACCCACAGCTCCCACCGCAGGGCAACTGTCGCCGGCCGCGCTGACGCCGGTGCCTGTTCGCGCGGCGCAGGTGCGCCGCGAGACCTCCATTGCGCCGCTCGTCCGCGCCTTGCAGCCGGTGGTGCCTGCTATCCTCGCGAGGGACGCGACGCTCCTGCCCATGGCTTCGTTCGCCGCCCCTGTCCTCGAGGCCGCGCCGGCGCGGCCGGCCTCCATTGCCGAACCGGTAGTCATGCCTTTGACGGCGGCGACCGTCACGGAAGTGAGAACCGAGTTGCATGCCGTCCGAGCCTCCGCAACGCTCGCTCCGGCGGCCTTTGCCCAGATGCCCGCCGTCGTCCCCGTTGCCGCCCGGCAGATTATGGGCGAAGTGCAGGCTTTGGCGCCTGCGGTCGAGTTGCCTCGGCTGCCGGTGCTGCGTGCCGTCCCGGTTCGCGGGGCTCTCCGAACCGAAGGAACGCTTCGCGAAGAGGCCGCGAGCCCCGTCACCGCTTCTTTCCCGGTGCCGGAGATGGCCGCCCCCGGGCCCGCCGCGCCCGGCTCCGTCCTTCCCACATTGGCCACGCTGTTCCGCTATTCGCGCGCCGCCAGGGCATTGCGCTCCGGTTCGATGATCTTCGAAGGCGTACGGGCCCGCGACATGGCGCCTTCCCGGCTGGCATTCCGTGAATTGCCCATCCAGATTCACGGGCCGGTCATGCCCCTTACCAGTCCGCTGCGGATCGTCGAAACGTTCCACTACCTGCGGCCTCTGGTTACGCCCGGCGTCGAGCCATTGCAGGCCCTGCTGAATTTGTGGCGGTCTGTTCCCTTTTATCTGCGCTTCGCCACTGCCACCGCGTGCCTCATGCTCTTGGTCTGGATGACGGCTCCCAGCGGTGCCGTCTCCGGCCTGCTGGCTTCCCGCTGGGGTGCCGTCCGCCAGGGGATCCAGAGCCGGGCCGCGGTGGAATTGAGCGAGGATTTTCGCACCGGACTGACTGACTGGGAAGGTACCGGGGACCGGTGGGATCAATCCTGGTCCTACAGCCCCGCTGGCTATATCCGCCCCGGCCGGCTGGCGCTCTATCAGCCGTCCCTCAAAATGAGGGACTACCGGGTCGAGTTCCTGGTCCAGATAGACCGCAAGAGCGTTGACTGGGTTTACCGCGCCGCCGACCACCTGAACTACTACGCCACCAAGCTCACCATCGTCAAGCCGGGGCCGCTGCCCTCCCTGTCCCTGGTGCGCTATCCGGTAGTCGGCGGAGTGCAGGGCGAGCGCGTCGAGATTCCGATTCGGCTGTTCATTCACAACAACACCCCCTACCGGGTGCAGTTGACCGTGCAGGGAAATGGCTACACAACGTCCATTGAAGGGCAGATCGTGGATTTCTGGAGGGATGACCGCCTCCAGATGGGCGGATTCGGCTTCTTCAGCGAGACGGGCGAGCGGGCCCGCGTCTACTGGATGAAGCTGTCCCACCAGGATGATTTCATCGGCCGGGTGTGCGCTTATATCTACGAGAATCCGATATATCACCGAAGGAGGAGTGGAGAGGTATACCAATGAGTCAAAAGAAACCGTTGAGTCTACAGATCTCTAGCCCGGGGCAGACAGCCATGGCCACGGCCAGGGAGCCGAAACCGGAACGGCGAGGCGCCTCGCACGCCCTCGCAAGAGCCGTCTCCTTGCACCTGGAGGGGAAACCTCAGGAAGCTCTCAACGAACTCTACGCCGCCGTCGACAGCGGCGAAAAGGACGCTGAGATCTACTCCGCCTTGGGGCACATCCACTTCCAGCTCGAGCAATACGAGGAGGCCACCACCAGCTACTGGAAACTCGTCCAGTTGGAGCCAAGCCACCGCACCGCCCACTTCAATCTCGCGGTTTGCATGGAGAAGCAGGGCCGGTGGGAAGAGGCGGTGGAACGCTTCCAGCGATCGCTCGAGGTCGATCCCAGCCGGACCGAGGGCTACCTCGGCATGGGCATCTGCCATCTCCAGCTCGGCCGGCTCGAGCCGGCTCTGGAGGCCTTTGACCGCTGTCTGAACCAGAGTCCGAATCAGGAAGCGGCGCAGTTCGGCAAAGCAGTCGCCCTGCAACTGGCGGGACGCTTCGATGAGGCTGGCGATCTGTACCGCAAGATCCTGAACCAGAACCCCAAGTCTGAGGACTCGCTGGTCAACCTGATCGCTGTCGACATGGCGCGCAAGGACTCTGACCGCGTGCGGGAAACGGCCGAACAGCTCCTGGCCGTCCGCCCCGAGTCACAGACGGCGCTCGAAGGACTCGCCGCGGCGGCCTTCGCCTCCGGCGACCACGAGGGAGCCGCCAGGCTGTGCGCCCGCTTGGTCGAGGTCGCCCCTGACCACTTCGAAGGCTGGTTCAACCTCGGTGTCGCGCATCAGAAAGCCGGCCGGTTCAAGGAAGCGGCCCAGGCCTACGGGCAGGCTGCGCGGCTGCGCCCGGACTCCCCCCAGGTCCATGTCAACCTCGGCATCGTGAACCAGGAGTTGGGCGACCTCCAGACCGCGCGCAAAGCTTACGAGCGCGCCCTTCAACTGGAGGGCTCGCAAACCGCCGCGCTCTGGAATCTCGCCCTGGTGCTCGAGCAACTCGGAGAATACGACGGCGCTGAGGACCTTTACTCCCGCCTGCTCAAAGACAACCCGAGCTGGGATGAAGCGCGCTTCCGCCAGGGCTATCTCCGCTTGCAGCGTGGCGATTTCAAGGGCAGCGCCGAAGCCTTCCAGTCCTGCCTCCAGAGCCGAAGCAGGTGGCCCGAGGCGCTGCTCAACCTCGGTATCGCTTGCTGGAAACTGGGTGACCGCGATGCCGCCCGCAACTCGTTCGAGCGAGTGCTGGCGATCGAGCCGAATTCCGTGGACGCGCTACGCGGCCTGGCGGCCCTCTCGCTCGAGGACGAGAACTACCAGGAAGCGCTGGACCTTCACGGCAAGCTCATCGATCTCGGCGAACGTAGCGCCGAGCTGTTCTACAACACCGGCTTGCTGCTGCAACGCGCCGGTGTGATGGAGGAAGCCGTCCGCATGTACCGCGAGGCGCTCGCCATGGATGCGAATTTCGCCGAAGCCTCGCTCAACCTCGGTCATGCGCTCAAGGCTCTTGGGCAGGAGGATGAAGCTAAGGTGTGCTGGCGTCGCGCGCTCGAGTTCAAGCCCGAACTGGCCCACGGCTACTTCGAGCCCGCCAGCGCCTGACGCCGCACGCTCTCTGCTCCTTGCGGCCCGCCCGGGCGGTGCGAGACGCCCGCGGCGGGCCTTCTTCTTTTCGTGGCGCCCGCTGTTCCGCAAATGCTCCGCGCTGCTATACTGAAAGTGCCCCGCGGCGCTATCGTCTAAGGGTTAGGACGGAGCCCTCTCAAGGCTCAAATACGGGTTCGAATCCCGTTAGCGCTACCAT
>CAYZJD010000177.1:0-8985 GCA_964478455.1 uncultured Solibacteraceae bacterium
GACTGGACCTCGTTCAGTTCCGCCACGACGTCATCGAGCGTGTACGGCTTCACCGCCGGCCCTCCTGAAGCCCCGCCGAAGAAGCGCCGGCAGAAATCATCGAGCGACCTCCGCCCGCGGCTTTCCCGGCGAATGATGACGTCAGCTTCGAGCCAGATCAGCACGCCCTCCGGATAAAAGTCCACCCCGCGGCGCAGGCTCTGCCAGTCGCTGCGTGACCGGTACAGCACCTGGGCGGCCACGGCGGTGTCCGCAAGAGGCCGCCACTCCCGGCCCGGACTGTTGTCGAGCGCCGCCGCGGTCAGCGCCAGGTCCTGCCGGAACTCCTCCGGCGTCCGCAGGCCGCTCCGCGGCGTCAGAATCTCGCCAAGGTAGGTGGTCAGGCCTTCGTACACCCATAGCAACTCGCCGAGCATGGGCTTCTGATAATCCTCCGTCGCCAGCCCCCTCGGGCGCCGGTATTTTCCGTTCCAGGAGTGCGCCATCTCGTGCGGCAGAAGACCCGCATGGACTTTCCGCAGGTCCTCGTCTGTCATGGCCAGTTCCGGGATGCGATTGTCGCTGGACTCGTGGTGCTCCAGGCCGAAGTGCGCCACGTGGTCGCTGAGCGACACCAGGAAGTGATAACTGCGATAGTGGCGCGCGCCGAACAGCGCGCCCGTTTCGGCCACGAGCTGCTTGTAGTTCTCGATCACGCGCGGGCCCAGTTCCAGCGCGGCGGCGGAATCGGCCGCAAGGTGCAGGTAGTGCCGCGGCTCGCTTCCCGGCGTCAGCTCGATCGTGCGGAAATATCGCCCCGCGATCACCGGCGAGTCGATGAGCGTGGTGAGCGGCGCCGTCCCGAACTCGATCTCGTCGCCACTCTCCCTTGCGATCGGCAGCGCCGTCCCGTAACGCCATCCGACGGGCACGCGCAGCTTCGCCCGGTATTCCACCTTGCCGGCAGGCGCGCCCTCTGGATACAGCACCAACTGGTTCCAGCTCAGCACGGCCATTTCCGTTGTGGCCGAAGCTCCCGAAGTGAACCCTTCGGTCCTTGGCGGCGAGAGGAAGTCGTAGGAAACTTCGATCGAGGAAACACCGGCAGGCACGTCGACCAGGAAGGCGTACATGTCCATCGGGTCGCGCCGCCATTCGAGCGGCCTGCCTGCCGCCGCCACGCGCAGGCTCACGAGGTCGGCGATCGGACCCGTGGGCCCGTGTTCTCCCGGGATCCACTTCGGATAGGCCAGCCGGAGCGGCCCGGGTGCCGCCGGCAGTGTCATTCGGGCGTGAAAAATCCGCCGCGGAGCATCGGAGGCATCGACGTACAGATCGACGGGCGCCTCCGCCGCGACCGCCGCCACAGCCAGCAAGAAAACGCAAATCCCACGAGTGCTCATCTCATCCATCACCTTGTCGTTCGCCCGCGGCTGCGCCGCCGCAAGACCGCCCTTCGGCCTTCGGCCCGGCGCACCCGCCGCTCGTCCATCCCCAAATAGTGGGCCACCTCGTGCCATACTGTATCTTTCAGCAGTAGTTCCAGGTGCCGGAGATCCCGGGCCAGCCGTTCGTGCGGGCCCTGGAAGATGGTGATGCGGTCCGGCATCGTGAAGCCGTCGCTGACGCTTCGGGCAGGCAGGGGGCGTCCCTGGTAGAGTCCCAGCAGGCCGGGCGCGGGCGGCTCCGGTTCCACTACGAAGGCGACGTTGTCGAGCCGCTTGCGGAAACGGGCCGGAATCGCCGCAACCGCCTTCTCCACCAGCTTGTCGAACTCGCGAGGACTCATCCTCTGCCATCATTCCACGGCGCGCGGCGGCCTCGCACGCAAATGGAAAATGGGGCAGATCAGGCTGACCCCTTTTATGAAACGGATTGTGGTGGCCATCGACGGACCGGCTGGCGCCGGCAAGAGCACCATCGCCCGGCGCATCGCCGATCGTCTCGGCTTTCTATACATCGACAGCGGCGCCATGTACCGGGCCGTCGGCCTCTGGGCCCTGCGCCGCGGCGTTGACCTGGCCGACATGCACCGTCTCGAGCAGCTCGCCCGCGAGGCCCGCATCGAGTTGAAGCCCGCCAGCTCCGTTTTCCTCAACGGCGAAGACATCACGGAGGCCATCCGCACGCCCGAAATCGCCCAGGCCGCTTCGAAGGTATCGGTGGTCCCCGGCGTCCGCCGCGCCATGGTCCACGAGCAACGGCGGATCGCCGCCGAAACGAGCGTCGTCATGGAGGGCCGCGACATCGGTACGGTGGTCTTCCCCGAAGCCGAGGTGAAGGTCTTCCTCGACGCCGAACCCCCGGTTCGCGCCGAGCGCCGCCTCAACGAGTTGCGGGAAAAGGGCGCCGGCGCGGTCGAGCCCGAGACCATGCTCAACGAGATCCACGAGCGCGACCAGCGCGACCGCACCCGCGCCGAGGCACCGCTCATGCAGGCCCCCGATGCCGTCTACCTCGACACCACTGCCATGACCATCGAGCAGGTCGAGGAAGCCATCCTCAAGCTGGTGCGCGATCGCACCTCCAACGGCAAGGAGTCGAACTCATGAAAGATCTGCTGGTGATGAAGTTCGGCGGAACCAGTATGGGCTCGGCCGAGCGCATCCGTGTCGCCGCCGAGATCTCGATGGCGCAGCAAAAGAAGCGGCCGGTGGTCACCGTCGTCTCGGCGATGTCCAAGGTGACCGATCTGCTGCTCGACACGCTGCGCCGCGCCGAGGCCGGCGACGAAGCCGGCATGGAACAGAACCTGCAACGCTTGCAGGACCGCCACGTCGAAACCTGCCACGAACTCCTCCCGCCCGAGAAACACGACGCGGCCCTGGCCGGCATTCATTCGCTCATCTCGGACTTCCAGCGCATCACCAACGGCGTCCTGATGCTCGGCGTGCGGCCGCCGCGCTCGGTGGACGAGGCTGTGGCCATCGGCGAGCGGCTCTCGGCGTTGCTCATGGCAGCCTTTCTCGAGAGCCAGGGCGTGCGCTCGGTGGCCATCAGCGGCGCCGACGTCATCGTCACCGACGCCGTCTTCGGCAACGCTTCCCCGCTCATGGACCTGACGGCGCAGAAGGCGCGCACGAACCTCGTGCCGTGGATCGAGGGCGGCGTGCTGGCCGTCGTCACCGGCTTCAACGGCGCAACCGACGACGGGCGGCCGACCACGCTCGGCCGCGGCGGCTCCGATTTTTCGGCGTCCATCCTGGCCGCCGCTCTTGAGGCCTCCGAACTCTGGATCTGGACCGACGTGGACGGAATCCTCACCGCCGACCCGCGGCTGGTGCCTGACGCCGCCGTCCTCGACGAAGTGACCTATAACGAGGCGGCCGAACTGGCGTACAACGGGGCCAAGGTGTTGCACCCGCGGACGCTTGCTCCGCTCATCGAGAAGGCCATCCCGGTGTGGAGCAAGAACAGCTTCGCTCCCGAGAAGCCCGGCACCCGCATCCTGCCGAAGATCTCCGTCCCCGGCGGCCCCCGCGCCGTCACCTCCATGGCCGACGTGGCCCTGCTCTCGATCGAGCCTGCCAGTCCCGCCTTGACCGCCACCCAACTGATGGCCCGCGCCATGGAGTCTCTGGCCCGCGGCAACGTCGAGCTGCTGGCGCTGTCGAGTTCCAGCTATCGGCAGAGTTTCTGCTTCCTCGTCCGCAAGGAAGAGCTGGCCGCGGCCATCGAGAGCCTCGAGTCCACTCTTTCGCTCGAACTCACCCACGGCTATCTCCGGCCGATTGACGTGGACGAGAACGTCGGCCTGCTCGCCGTCGTCGGCGAGGGCATGCGCGGCACCCCCGGCATCGCCGGCCGCATCTTCACCGCCATCTCCCGCGAGCGGATCAACATCATCGCCATCGCCCAGGGCTCGAGCGAGCTCACCATCGCCATCGTCGTCCGCAAGGACGGCCTCGAGAAAGCGGTCCGCGCCGTTCACGCCGAATGCCGCATGGCCGACCTGGCTCGGGGACAGCCCACATGTTCCCCTCCTCCCGCGGGCTAGAATCGTTACTCTCATGTCCAAGATCCTCGTCACCGGCGGCGCCGGCTACATCGGCGCGCACACCGTCGCGCTCCTCGTCCGCCGCGGCTACGACGTCATCGTCGTCGACAACCTTTCCCGCGGCCACCGCCACGACGTCGACGCCCGCCGCCTCCGCGTCCTCGACATCCGCGACACCGAAGGGCTTTACCGGTTGATGACCGAGGAGGGGTTCCAGGCCGTGATTCACTTCGCCGCTTATATCGCCGTCGGCGAATCGACCCGCGTTCCCGAGGTGTACTTCGACGTCAATGTCGGCGGCTCCGCGTCGCTCCTCGCCGCCATGCTCCGCGCCGGCGTGGACAGACTCGTGTTTTCTTCCACTGCCGCCGTCTATGGGATGCCCGAGCGCGTGCCCGTCACCGAGGAGATGCCCTTCGCCCCGGTCAGTCCCTACGGCGAATCGAAGGTCATGACCGAGAAGATGCTCGGCTGGCTCGACCGGTACCGCGGCCTGCACAGCGTCTCGCTGCGCTACTTCAACGCCTGTGGCGCTGATCCGGAGAGCGGCCTCGGCGAGGAGCACGACCCCGAGACGCACCTCATCCCGCTGCTGCTACGCGCCGTCCTCACCGGCGAGCCGGTCACCATCTTCGGCGATGACTATGACACGCCGGACGGGACCTGCATCCGCGACTACATCCACGTAATGGACCTGGCCGAGGCCCACGTCCTCGCCCTGGAGTCTCTTCTCAACGGCGGCCCCTCCGGCGCTTTCAACGTCGGCGCCGGCGCCGGCCACTCCGTGCTCCAAGTCCTGCGTGCCGTCGAAGAAGTGACCGGCAGCAGAGTGCCGCACATCGTCGGCCCGCGCCGCGAGGGCGACGCCCCGGTGCTCGTCGCCAATGCCGACCTTCTCCGCCGCACCTACGGCTGGGCGCCTCGCCACACCGACCTCCGCGACATCGTCTCTTCCGCCTGGCACTTCACCAAAAAGGGGTCAGCCTGATCTGGTACATTTTCCTTCAGGCGGCGGAAAATGTACCAGATCAGGCTGACCCCTTTTTATAATGTGCTCCATGCGCGCTCTGCCTCTCCTCTTGCTGGCTGCTGCCGCCCTTGCGCAGGACTATGACCTGCTGCTGAAGAACGGCACCGTCATCGACCCGAAGAACAAGATCCACGGCCCGCGCGACGTCGCGGTCAAGAATGGCCGCATCGCCGCCGTAGCCGCGAACATCCCCGCGGCGCGCGCGCTGAAGACCGTCGATGTCGCCGGCCTCTACGTCACCCCGGGCCTGATCGACATCCACGTCCACGTGTTCGCCGGCAAGGGCCCGCAATACACGGGCGTGAACAGCGTCTTCCCCGACGGTTTCACCTTCCGCAGCGGGGTCACCACCGTGGTGGACGCGGGCAGCTCCGGCTGGCGCAATTTCGCCGATTTCAAGGAGCGCACCATCGACACCTCCCGCACCCGCGTGCTCGCCTTCCTCAACATCGTCGGCTGGGGCATGGGCGGCGCGGTCGAGCAGAACACCGCCGACATGGATACGCACGCCACCGCCCAGCAGGCGCTGCGCAACAAGGAGCACATCGTCGGCATCAAGACCGCGCATTACGCCGCCCCGGACTGGACCGCCGTCGAGCGCGCCGTCGAGGCCGGCAACCTCGCCAATGTGCCAGTCATGGTGGACTTCGGCGAGTTCCGCAAGGAGCGCTCCTTCCAGGACCTGGTCCTCAAGAAGCTGCGGCCCGGCGACATCTACACCCACACGTTTCTGGCCCCGGTGCCGATGCTCGACGACGAGGGCCGCGTGCAGCCTTACCTGTTCGAGGCCCAGAAGCGCGGCATCATCTTCGACGTGGGCCACGGCGGCGGCAGCTTCGTCTTCCGCCACGCCGTCCCGGCCGTCAGGCAGGGCTTCCTGCCGGACTCCATCTCCACCGACCTCCACATCGGCAGCATGAACGCCGGCATGAAGGACATGACGAACGTGATGTCCAAGTTCCTCAACCTCGGGCTGGCGCTCGACGACGTGATCCTGCGGTCAACCTGGAATCCGGCCCGCGAGATCAAGCGCGAGGAACTCGGCCACCTCTCGCCCGGCGCCATCGCCGACATCGCCGTGCTGCGCCTCGACAAAGGCAGCTTCGGCTTTGTGGACGTCTACGGCGCGCGCATGAAGGGCACACAGAAACTCACCGCCGAGCTGACGATCAAGGACGGCCTCGTCGTCTGGGACCTCAACGGCCTCACCCGCGACGACTGGGACAAGCTCGGCCACTACAGCGCCCAGGGCGACCCCCGCTGGGACGGCACCCTGAGCAGGAAGTAGGGCAAGACTCAATCTTGTCACCTCCGAGACAGAGCCAGGAGCCGGCGTGACGCATCGGGCGCGTGTATGCCTGGGTGGTGTTTTGCGCTCTAACTTATTGATTCCACGGTGACAGATCGTGGGCCGTGACGCATCGAGGGGCTTTGGCAGACCGCGATGCATCACGCCCCATGCTGACACCGACGCCGTGATGGCAGAGCGCGGAGCTTGCCGAATCGATTGTCAAAGATCGAAGAGGGGGTATCCAGGCTTGGAGTGGAGCTGCCCGTAGAGCGGCAAAGAGTGCCCCTCTGAAGCCATGATGCCGTAGGCCTTCGAGCGTCCAAGCATGAAGCGGCTTGTATTCAATGAGTTATGGTCTGTCATCGGCCGGATCCGATAAGCCCTCCTGCCCTGCCGCCCTTGCGTGCCGGCCGAACAACCACACCCCCGCCGAACTCACCTCCTGGAAGGAGATCGCGGACTATCTCGGGGTGACGGTGCGCACCGCTCAGAAGTGGGAGGCCGAGCGCGGGCTGCCCGTTCGGCGGCTGGCCGGGGAGAAGGGCCGCGTCTCAGCCGCCACCGCCGAGTTGGAGCGCTGGCGCCGCTCCGCCCTGGAGAAGCCCGGCTGGTGGGCCAGCCTGACCTTCCTCCGCATCTATGCGGCCGCGGCAACGGCGCTTCTCCTGGTCGGACTCGGCGTGGCCCTCGGCCTGTACCTCTCCGGCAGCCGCAAGGGTCCCCCGGCGCAGTTCCTCCACGACTTCCGGACGCTGGTTGTCACCGACCGGTCCGGCAGGGAACTCTGGCGCAGGACGTTCGATGATCCGTTTCAGCCCGGCCAAACGCCAGAGGTGATCCTGGACAAGCGGCAGGCCTGGTTTGGCGATCTGGATGGCGACGGACGTATCGAGCTGCTCTATATGCCTACCGTCCCTCGACTCGTGCATCCCGAGGCTCCACTCTATTCTGTTTCTCCGACGACGGCGAGGAGCGCTGGCGGTTCATCCCCGGCAGGACCGTGTCCACGCCCGCCGAGACCGTCGCGCCCCCGTACCTGCTCGACTCCTTCGTGGTTCTCCCCGCCGGCAGCAACGGCAAGCGGAGCGTCGCCATCGCCAGCCACCACCTCTCCTTCTATACGGCTCAGATTGTAGTCCTCTCTGATCGCGGCGTCCCGCTCGGCGAGTACTGGCACTCGGGCCACCTTGGGTATCCCCGAGAGGCCGACGTGGACGGCGACGGCAGAGTGGAACTGCTCCTGGCGGGAGTGAACAACGGCCGCAAAACCGCAACGCTTGTGGTTCTCGATCCCGAGAACCTCGCCGGCGCCTCGGACGAAGCGGAGTCGCCCGCCTACCAGATCCTGGGCTTAGGGCCGGGACGGGAGAAGGCTCGAATCCTGTTCCCGCGAACCTGCATCAACCGGCAGTTCGAGCAATACAATTGGATCGGCGAACTCGAATTCCTGGACGGTTCGATCCGCCTCAGTAACTGTGGAATGCCTCGACAACAGGGCCACGCGATCGGCCGGCGTGTACTACACCCTGGGAAGAGAAGTCGAACTGCTGAACGTTGGCGTGAACGACTACCTTCGCACCGCCCACCGCGAACTCGAAGCCTCGGGCCAGCTCGATCACCGGTTCACCGCCAAGGAACTCGATGAGTTCCGCAACATCCGCGTGCTCAAGCACTGGCGGCGGGACGCCACCACGGCCGGCGCGCACAGCTCGGATGGCGGATCTGTGGTTGGGGGAAAGAAGTAGGGTCTGGAGCGGGAGACGGGATTCGAACCCGTGAGATCAACAACCTTAGCTGCCTCAGGCGAGGGCGTCTGGAGGAAGATGCGCCCGAATCTCCGCACGCACCTCCTCTGCCAGGTTCAGCGCCTCCATAGCGTCTTCGCGTTGTGGCTGCCGCCAGTCATCGGCATAGCGAACATCAACAGCTTAGGGATTCATCCCGACCAGCTTGGCCACAGGCACCGCGAGTTGCCATCCGACGGGTAGCTGGCCAGCCAGCCTTTCAAGGTCATGCGTCCTCAAAGCCTCGATTCCCAGGAGCGTGAGCAGTGCCTTGATGTACTTCTCCACGGCCTGCTGGCAGTGCAAACACGCTGTGTCGTAGGGACAGCCTTCCTCCACCGCCATGATCCGTTTGGCTGCCTCCACGTCGTGCTCCGCCTTGCGCACCCACTGACGCAGGATTTCAAGAATCTCGGGCGGCACGTTCATAAAGCACCTTGCCCTCGCGAGCGGCCGGCCAATAAACGGTGTTGACGACGTTGCGGTAGCGCTCGAAGCGGGCGGTGGTTGAAACCACAATGTCCTTAGGCAGTGGAGAACAGCCGATCAGGGCGGCATACAACTCAGCCGCCCGTGCGCGCGGGTCTTCGACCTCGGGAAACAGCACAAGTAGATCGACATCGCTGTCCTGTCCAGCATCGCCCCGGGCGTGTGAACCGAAGAGGATGATCCTGTCGGGCGAAAAGCGTTCGGCAATCCGTTGAACCATGGCCTCGATTGCTGGTTGCATGGCGGCTACCGAACTCATCTTCCGTAATGATAACCCGTCTGCCTTGACTGGATTGCAGTCGAGAGTGAATCGGGAAGCCCGGAAGTCTTTGAGGGGTTTGGAGCGGGAGACGGGATTCGAACCCGCGACATCAACCTTGGCAAGGTTGCACTCTACCAACTGAGTTACTCCCGC
>CAYZJD010000178.1:0-8981 GCA_964478455.1 uncultured Solibacteraceae bacterium
GATCTAGTACGGTCTCGTGGGCTCGGAGATGTGTATAAGAGACAGACGCTGTACAGCTTCCTGTCCGGCTACAACGCCGACGGGAAGCCCACGGGCGTGCCCATCGCCGCCGACGTGGCGCGCAACGCGGAGTATTTCAAGAAGATCCGATTCAGCGCCATCGGCGACCGCTACCCGCATCCCGAGGACAAGCCGTTCTTCGACGACCAGGGCGCCCCCACCGCCTCGGGCGACTACTCCCACCGGGTGAACCCGCGATGGTTCTCGCAGCGGACCGATGAGGCCGTGAAAGCGGCCCTGCGGCACGATCTGATCGCCGACCTGATTCTGGCCGGCCCCGACACCGACGAGGCGCGGTCCTCGCTGCGCGCCCGGAACAACGGCGGTGATCCCACTCCCTACCTGAGGTACATTGCCGCCCGGTACGGCAGTTACCCGAACGTCTGGATCTGCCTTTCCAACGAATTCAATCTTCCCCGGGGCGTGATATACTCCGAACGTCAGATCGGCGAGTTCGGCACGATCTTGCGGCGGTTTCTGCCCTACGAGAGCACACCAGTCAGCGTCCATCCTCACAGCCGCGTCTACTGGGTCCTGGACGGCACCGGCTCTTGGTTCGATCACCAGATCATCCAGAAGAAGCGCAGAACCATCGCGCCGGCGGCGGACGACGTTCACCTGAGGGTTTGGAGCAACGCCGAGGGCGGCGCGCCCCGCACGCGTCCCACGGTCAACGACGAGCTCAGCTATCAGGGCGAAGGTGACAAGCATAGCGAGCAGGACTCCATCGAAGCGCACCTCGGCGCGTTTCTCGGCGGCGGTTACGGAACCGCCGGGTACAAGCCCGGCAATAAGCTGGGCCATTACTTCTGGGGCGCGTTCTCGCCCGAAGAGCACACCGCCGCGCCCAGCCTCAACTACCTGCGGGAGACGATCGACGCCAACATCCGTTTCTGGAACCTGGCGCCGGATGTTTCGATCTTCTCGAACCTCGATCCAGGTTTTCGAGGCATGGCCTGGGCGGGGCGGGAGTATGTATTGGGCACGAACGCCGCGCGCGAAGGCGTGGTGGCGGACTTGCCCGCCGGCCGATGGACGGTCAAGCAGTTCGACGTGATCGAACGGAAGGAGTCGACGCTCAGCAAGAACGCCGCGGGCCGCTACACGTTCAACGCTCCGGCGAGCCGCGCGGTGCTGTTCCTGTTCAAAAGAAACTGAAGCAGGAGGTGTCTTATGCAGTCCGGCATCCGCCTGGCTATGGGCGTGGCAGCGGTGGTCTTCGGTTTGGGCGGGCTGGCGTCCGCCCAGAGCAACCGGGGGACTCTCTCAGGCACCGTGACCGACAGCTCCGGCGCGGTGATCGCCAGCGCCACGGTGACCGTCACCAACTCCGGGACCAACGTAACCGTGAAGCTCGCCACCTCGGCGCAGGGTACCTACAGCCTGCCGAACCTGGAGCCGGTCTACTACGACGTGAAGGTAGAGGCGCCGGGGTTCCGTCCCAAGCTGGCCAGCAAGGTCAAGGTGGACACGGCCAGCGTCACCACGCTGGATCTCACCTTGGACCTCGCGCGGGTCGAACAAACCGTGGAGGTGACGACGGAGGCGCCGCTCATCAGCGCCGACTCTGCCGTCCAGAGCACCACGCTCACCACCGAGATGATCCGCGATCTGCCCATCCCGCAACGCAACGTGCTCGAGCTGGCGCTGACGCTTCCCAATGTCGGCGGCGAGGTGGGTTCGGAGGATCCCGAGTACACGGGCGCCACGCCCAGCCCCGGCGTGGCCATCAACTTCAACGGCAGCCGCCCCGGCGAGAGCGTGATCGTGGCCGACGGCGTCAACAACACGGGCGTCAGCCTGGCGCGGCAGGTGGTCAGTTTCTCGCCGGATACGGTCCAGGAAGTCACCGTGCAGACCTCGTCGTTTTCGGCCGAATACGGCCGCACGGGCGGCGGCATCATCAACACCACCACCAAGTCGGGCACCAACCGGCTGAACGGGCTGGCCTCCTGGTACGTGCGGAATCCCGCCTTCAACGCCAAGGACTACAATCCGCGGGGCACCATCAACGCGCGCGACGCGCTGCACGAGAACACGGGCACCTTCACGCTCGGCGGCCCGGTCATGCTGCCGTACGTCTGGACGGGCGGGCCCGGGCTTTATGACGGGCGCAACCGCACGTTTTTCTTCGCGTCCTTCGAGCCGCGCTGGCGCAGCGACGGCGAGCTGGACTACGCGCTGCTGCCCGACCAGGGCATGCTGCGCGGCGACTTCTCGAACGTGGTGAACGTGCCGGGCGGATATGTGCGCAAGGACGTGGCCGACCGGCTGGGGCTGCGCCCCACGGGCACGTTTCAGCTCTATCGGCAGTTCGACCTGGACGCCTCCGGCAAGCAGCTTTCCCGAATCACACTGGCGCCCGGCCAGACCTTCCCCGCCTTTCCGAACAACGTGATTCCCCGGGAGTATCTCGACCCCGTCTCGCAGAAGCTGCTCGCCTTTCTCCCACCGGCAGGCGACTACTTCATCCTGAACGGTCAGGTACGCAATTACGTGGGCGACCGGCACGTGATGGTGCGGGAGAGGCGGCATTCCGTGAAGGTTGACCACGTCATTTCGGCCTCCAACCGTTTCAGCGTGCGCTCGACGAGCGTTCCCATTTTCGGCGAGCGCGGCATCGGCCCAGCGACCGAGGACCTGGTGGTCAACTCCCGCGTGGCCCGGTACAGCGCCTCGCGGCAGTTGCTGATCTCCGACACGCACGTCTTCTCGCCGGCCCTGATCAACACGATCAACCTGAATTACACGCGCGGCCGCTGGGACAACTCGGTGCCGAAGACGTGGCAGACGCGCAATCTCTCGACGGAACTGGGCCTCCCCAGCGGCACCTCCTGGGGCATCCCGCGCTTCAATGTCGGGATTCCGGGCTTCTCGATTGGAATCAACGACAGCATCAACCACGCGCGGCTGGGCATCATCACCAACAGCGAACAGAGCTACAACATCAACAACGTTTTGTCGAAAATCCACGGCACCATGACCTGGAAGTTCGGCGCGGATTTGAACCAGCAGACGATGGCCAACAGCCACATCGGAACGTTTCAGGGCGGCATCTACGGGTTCTCGGCGGCTCACACGAATTCCGCGACCAGCAGCGGCACGGGCGGCGACACGTTCGCGTCGTTCCTGCTCGGCATCCCCAACAGCGTGGACCTGCGGACGGCCATCGTGCCGTACAAGTACGTGTGGCGCGCCATGGACCTGTTCACGCAGAACGACTGGAAGGTGAAGCGCAACGTGACGTTGAGCCTCGGCTTGCGCTATTCGCTGAACTTCCCGCGCGTCGAGCGCAGCAACCTGCAAGGCGTGTTCGACTTCAGCCGGAAGCTCGAAGTGGACGTGCCGCAGCAGCCGATCCGGTCCTCGGCGACGGGCAACCCGGTGGTGACGAACTTCCCCCAGGAGTTGCTGCCGAAGAAGACCCTGGTTCCGGTGTTTGCGTTCGCGGGCCGCGGCGGCCGCGGCCGGACCATCATGCCGCTCGACAAGAACAACTTTGCGCCGCGGCTCGGAGTGGCCTGGACGCCCCGCCTGTGGGGGATGAACCGGGGCGCGCGCACGATCGTGGTTCGCGCCAACTACGGCATGTCCTACACGCCGCTGACCGGCGACGACCGGCGCCCGCTGCCGGACCTGGGTGGTCAGGTTTCGGGCGGCTTCGGCGCCTTTTCAGGCGCGGTGAACCCCACTTATGTCATGCGCATGTGCTGCAACGGACCGGACTATCGGACCGTCAACCCGCTGCTCAGCTTGCCCGCCGATGGCCTGATCTCAACCGACAGCCTCGCGCTGGCGGTGGCGGACTCCTTTGCGGTCTCGCCGCTGTTCCGCACGCCGTACACCCACATGTGGAACGTCGCCATCGAGATCGGCCTGGCGCGGGAGACCAGCCTCCGGGTGCAGTACGACGGCAGCTACGGGCACTTCTTCTTCCCGCCCATGAACTACAACGTGGGGCCGGTGCGGTACACGGACGCGCTGGTCGCGGCCAACCTGGATCCCAACCTGACCGTGCTGGATCCGCTCGGGCGCAAGGACACCGCCAGCCGTACGCTTACCGTGCGGCTCGGAACGCTGGCAAGCCCCTTCCTGGGCTTCACCAATATCAACGAGCGCTACCGGGCCGACGCGCGCAACTTCCGCAACGCGGCTTCGCTGTTCCTGCGGCGGCGTACCGCTGCCGGGCTGAGTGGGACCGTGGCCTACACCTTCGGTAAGACGCTCAACGACGCCGCCGACGCGGGCACCGACAACGCTGGCTACGCGCGCACTTACGGCCAGGTCAGCTACAGCGGCAACCCGCGAGCCGAGTACGCGGTGGCCGAGTACGATATCACCCACACGCTCAGCTCTACCTTTCTTTACGAGTTGCCGCTCGGGACCAATCGGCGCTTCTTCCGAGGGGTTCCCGCCTGGGGCGAGGCGATAGTCGGGGGCTGGAACCTGGGCGGGATTCTGACGGCTCGGACCGGACATCCCGTCCGCGCCTACCTGCAAGACACCAACGGCTTCCCGACCTCGAGCGGCCGCCTGCGCGCCGATCGGAACGCGTCGGAACCCATTAAGAATCCGCTCTGGGAGCGGGGCTGTCCTTTCGGCGAAGGATGCGAGCCTTACCTGAACCCGGCAGCGTTCCTTCGTCCGGCCAAGGGCCACGTGGGCAACTCGCCGCGCACCATCAGCCAGGCGCGGTTTCCCGGCAGCGCGGTGCTGAATCTCACGGTGCAGAAAGACTTCTTCCTGTTTGGCCGCGAGAGCCGGCGCAAGTTGCAGTTCCGTGCCGAGGCCATCAATGCGCTGAACCACGTGAACCTCATGTACGACGGCAATAACTCGATGAACTGGTCGAACTCGTACCCGCTGGAAACCGATATCAGCGTCACCGAGTTTAACAACTGGGCAAGGGCGAATCCGCAGTGGAACATTCCACTGATGCCGACCGCGAGCGGCGCGGCGCCCACGCCCGAATACGCGCAGGTGCTGAACATCACCCGGGCGGCCCGCAAAGGGGCGTCGTCAGGCCCTCTGCCCGCGGACTTTTTCGCCGTTCCGGTTCCGCGCGGCTTCACCACCACGGACGCGAATACCTTCGACCTCCGCACCGAACAGGGTCTCAAGCTGTACCGGCTGAAGAATGCTTTCGACACCGCGGAGTGGGGAATCATCCAGCGCGCGGGACGCATGCGGGTGGTGACGTTCTCGCTGCGGCTCTACTTCTGACAGGAGTGCCATTCATGAAGATAGGATGGTTCGTGCTTTCGATGATGCTCGCCTGCGGGGGACGCGCGGCCGCGCAAGGGGTGGTCCTGGATGTGGACCTCACCCAAGGCTTGGGCGCGCTGCCGCCGGGGGCGAAGGTGATTGGCGGCGAATGGGGCGTGGGCTGGCGCGTGACGGGCAACCACCAGCGCTTGGTCCTGGACCCCGGGTACGCCATCAAGAACGGCGTGCTCGAGGTCACCTTCACGCGAGCGGCTGTGCTGGACACTCCGGTGGCGTATGCCCAGCCGGCCTGGCTTTGGAATGCGAAGATCCTGGGGATTTACGAGGGCCCCGACCTCGGCAAGGAAGCCGGGGACGTGTTCCGCTTCGAGCAGGGCGGCCAGGAGCGGTTCCGAAACCTGCAAGGCGTGGTACAGGCGCGCCTGAAGGAGCAGGGGACGGGAAGGAACTCCATCTGGGGACAGAACATCGGGAAGTGGACCGACTGGACGGTGGACGACCGCACCCCGATGAGCGTCAAGTTCGAGTGGCGCGGCGGGACCGGCACGTTCACCGATATCAAGGGGAACACCGTGGCGTGCCCAAAGAACTGCAATAACCAGCTCGATAGTTTGCGCTACGTATCCCTGGGAGGCGACAACTCGACCTCGGGCGGCGCCATCGGCGTGCGCTTTCTACGCGCCAAACTGACTGATCTCGACAAATCGGCGGCCGCGTCGCCAGCGGTGGTCCGCAAGCGGATCGTCTTCGACGTGGACTTGACCAAGGGTCCCGACGCCTTGCCGCCCCAGGCGATGGTCATCGGCGCGGGCGAATGGGACCAGGGCTGGCGCGTGACAGCGGACCACCAGCGTGTCGTATTCGATGCCGGCTACCAGATCCGCAACGGCTCGATGGAGGTGACGCTCACCCGGAAGAAGCACCCGTACACTTCCGGCAAGATAGACATGATCGGGCTGTACGAAATGGCGACCTTGGACCACGCGGACACCTTCGGCGACACCTTCTATCTGCGCGTCGGAACCGGGCAAGAGGCACAGGACGTCATGGGTGCCATCAAGGCCCACGTGAAAGAGCGCATCCAGCAGCACTTCGGCGAGATCTGGCAGCAGCAGTTCGGGACCCATGACGACTGGGCGACGGACGACAAGACGCCCATCACCGTGAAGTTCGAATGGCGCGATGGAATTGGCGCCTTTGTGAACCCGAAAGGTGAGCGGATGGCGTGCCCCAAGGACTGCGGCGGCAAGAACCTCAACAGCTTCCGCTTCGCCGCGCTCGGCGGCGACCGCTATGATGGCGCGCCGAGTTTGGTCGGCGCGCGCTTCCTGAGGATGAAGCTGGTGGACTTAGACGCGCCGGAGGACTGAACCACCATGCCAGTCAGAAACCTGTCGCTCGCGATTCTTCTGACGGCGCCGTTGGCGGCGCAGGCAGCCGAAGGCGGCGCGGTCATCCTCGAGGTTGATCTGACCAAGGGGCCCGGCGGCCTGCCCGCCGGCACGAAAGCGGTCGGAGGGGAGTGGCGCGATGGCTGGCTGGTCACCGGCAACGGCCAGCGGGTGGTGTTCGATGCCGGGTATCCGATCCGGAACGGAATGATGGAGGTCAGCTTCACGCGGTGGGATCATTCCGTCAGCGCGGCCGCTTACGCGCTGCCGGCCTGGGACCGCGTCACGAAGCTTGTATCGCTCTACGAGCAGCCGCAACTGGGCGATCCAGAGGCGCCTCCCGGCGATTCGTTCCGCGTCCAGGTGGGCGACGGCGAGCGGGCGAGGAACATACAGGGCGTGCTCCGGGCCAACACCAAGGAGGAAGGCACGGCCTGGAGATGGATGCAGGAATACGGCCAGTGGATCGACTGGACCTCCGACGATCGCACCCCCATGAATATGAGGTTCGAGTGGCGCAACGGCAACGGAACCTTCACTGATATCCAGGGGAAGACGTGGCGCTGTGCCAGGGACTGCATGAGCCACATGAACAGCCTGCGCTACCTGGTGCTGGGCAACGATGGCTCCTGTCAGGGAAGCCCCTTGGGCACCCGTTTCCTGCGCGCTCGTCTCGTCGATTTCGACAAGCCGGCCGGCGCATCGGCCCAACCGCAGCGCCAGCGCGTGGTCTTCGATCTCGACCTGACCAAAGGCGCCGAGGCCCTTCCGGCCCAGGCGGTGGTTTTGGGCGGCGAGTGGGGTGAAGGATGGCGGGTGACCGATAATCATCAGCGCATCGTGATCGATCCGGGCTACACGATTCGCAATGGCGTTCTGGAAGTCACGCTCACGCGGAAACGGGCCCGCCAGAAGGGCGACAAGGTCAACCTCATGGGCCTCCACGAGGATCCGAACATCGACCAAGCCGACCGGCACGGCGACATTTTCTACCTGCGCCTCGGCATGAGCGAGCTGACGGGCGGCGTCCAAGGCAACGTGAAAGCCTTCGTCCGAGAGGGATCCCAGGAGCGCGGCAAGGAAGACGGCAGCATGGTGTGGGAGCAGCGCTTCGGCAAGGCCGACGACTGGGCCTACGACGACAAGACCCCGCGCACCATCAAGTTCCGCTGGCAGGGCGGCGTTGGTTTTTTTACGGATGTCACCGGCCAGGAACTGCGCTGCCCGAACGATTGCGACGGCAAGCTCGACGCTTTGCGGTACGTCTTCCTCGGCGGCGACCGGTACGACAACGCCAACACTTTGATCGGGACGCGCTTCCTCGCCGTGAAACTGACGGACCTGGATGTGCCCGAGAAATAGAGGGACATGCCCAGCCGCCGCCAGTTCGTGCACGCCATCACCGGCGGTGCCGCGGGCGCTGCTGCTTCCAGCGCCGCTGGCTCAGGCGCTGAGGAGCGTGCCTACTGGGTGGCTGTTCTGCGGCGCCTCGCCGAGCCGGTGCTGACACGGCTGGCAGAGGGGCGGCTGAAAGCGGAAATGCCGGTGGAACTGTCGCCGGCGGCCACACCCGCCCAGCGGCAGTACACTCATCTGGAAGCCGCCGGACGGCTCCTCGCCGGCATGGCGCCGTGGCTGGAAGCGGCGCTGCCGTCCGGCTCGGAGAGGCAACTGCGCGACCGCTATGCGGAGCTGGCGCGACAGGCCCTCGGGGCCGCCACGGATCCTGGTTCGCCCGATTTCATGAATTTCACCCAAGGACGCCAGCCCGTCGTGGATGCGGCATTCCTGGCGCATGCGCTGCTGCGGGCGCGCGGCGCGCTGTGGGAGAAACTGGATGGGCTGGTTCGCGCCAACACCGTGAAGGCGCTTCGCTCCACTCGCGTCATCCGAACCAGCTTCAACAACCACCTGCTTTTCAGCGCCATGGTCGAAGCGGCGCTGTGCATGGCGGGCCAGGACTGGGACGCCCTGCGGATCGACTATGCCATCCGCGCGCACGAGCAGTGGTACAAGGGGGACGGCCTGTACGGCGACGGGCCGGAGTTTCACTGGGACTACTACAACAGCTTTGTCATTCAGCCGATGCTGCTGGATGTGTTGGAGACCGTGTTGAACCGTTACGCCGGCTCCGACCGGGCGCGACAGTGGCCCGAGATCCTCAAGAACGTGCGCTTGCGCGCGCGCCGGTGCGCCGCCATTCTGGAGCGGCTGATTTCGCCGGAGGGGACCTTCCCGCCCATCGGTCGTTCGCTGGCCTATCGCTTCGGCGCTTTCCAGCTCCTGGGTCAGATGGCTCTTCGG
>CAYZJD010000179.1:0-8959 GCA_964478455.1 uncultured Solibacteraceae bacterium
AACGACCACGGGGTGATGGCCGCCGATTCTGACCCCGCCTACATCCACCACTACAGCCCGCCGGCGCATCATCAGGCCTCGTACCTTCATCTTACCAGCCAGCTCTTTGGCCACCCCGCGGGCAACCGCGCCGCCATGCGGCTCGCACTCGCTGGGTCCCAGCACCGAGCCTTCCGCGGCCAACCGAGGGGTTGCAGGTTCGACCCCTGCTTGGGGCCAGTTCCTTCTTCATTGGAGCCAGGATTCCCGTCCTGACCCTCAGGGCTTACGAGAACACACCGGGGCCCTCGCGCTCTTGACGCGAGATCTATTCCGGCTCGATCACTAGCGTGTGCTTTGCCTCCACGCGCCGGAACCGAAATGGGAAGGCTCGGCCGGAGTAATAAGCCTTCCAATGGTCCTTGTAATGGCGAGAGAGGACGTGCCCGGACTGGCCCGCCACCAGGCAGATCAGCGACTGGTCCCAGTCGGCCAGGTCCGAGATCAGGCGCATCGAGGGCCCGGTCGTATACCCCATTGGGGCAGCGATCTTCTTCACTGTGGTTGGCGACCCGCTCATGGGCACCGGACCGATGTCGAAGTGCCTCCGCAGCACCGGCACCTGGTGCCCCATCGCATGGGCGACCAGCAACGTATGGTGACGCCCATATTTCCACTCGCGCGGGTCGCGGCCTTGCATGCGTCTCCCTTCCTCGAGTGCCCCCGAGAGGACCTCCACCAGCAGGCGGTCCCAGTCCTCAAACCAGCCCGGGGGACGCTCCTCAAGCAGCCGCTCCAGCGCCGCCGTGACCATGAAGGAGGTAAAGTCAGCGGCCTTGCCGGGACAGGCCCGTTCGCCCACCGCTCTGCGGAGATGCTCGTAGGCTAGGCTCACGATCAGCGGTGCGGCGGCCTCAACCTCCATCTGGCCGTTCCAGGTGCGCAGGATGGCTGCGGCATCCGCGAGCGCCGAGTTGCCGGCCCCGGACCGGTCGTAGGCCGCCACAAACTGGCGCGCCAGCCGGTGCGAGAATGCGGAGTAAACATCCGTCTGCACTTTCAGCATATCCATGGCCCGCCAGCCCTGTTGCGCTGAGAGCAATGCGGTGATCTGACCGGAGCGGTACGGCGGGTAGAACCTGCCGCTCACCCGGTAGGGATAGCCTGAGGGAAACGGGTCCTGGTTGGCGCTGGCGATCACGCCGGAGGGCGGGTTGTAGACGCGTGGCAATTCATCGAAAGGAATGAAGCCATCCCACTCGAAGTTGCCGGAACTGCCATCTGCCGGGACATCGCCCAAGTGGGTCCGGCGAATCGGGAATCTTCCCGCGGCCTGGTAGCCGATGTTGCCGTCCACGTCGGCGTACACGAAGTTCTGGCCGGGGCCGGAATAGTGGGCCAGTGCGCCAGTGAACTCCTGCCAGTTCCGGGCGCGGTTCAGATCGAGGAGGAGCCGCGCGAAGCCGCTCTCGGCGCCGACCCAGCGAAGTGCCGGGAAGCGGTTCCCCTCATCGGCGATAACCGGCCCGTGCCGCGTCACCCAGCGGTTGAGCTCGACGGGCCGCTGCCCCTTGACTGAGATGGTCTCGCGCTCCAGGTCCGCCTGCTCGATCTGGCCCCGAAAAACATAACGCCCGGTGAGCGGGTCGAGATCTTCGAGATAGAGGTCTTGCACGTCGTAGGCCAGGAAGGTGCCCCCCCAGGCGATCCACTGATTGTGCCCCAGCGCCACGCCGGGCAGCCCAGGAATAGTGGCACCCGCGACGTCCAGCCCGGGAGCTTTGAGGTGGGCAAGATACCACATGCCGGGGATGGTGTACACAACGTGCGGGTCGTTGGCCAGCAACGGGCGGCCGCTCGCCGTGCGGCTGCCGGCCACTGCCCAAGAGTTTGAGCCTAGCGGACACTCGCCGGGCGTGCGTGCCGGGAACAGGAACTCCACCTTCTGCGCGTCACCGGAGGCCAGCAGGACGCTCTTGCGCAACTTCGCTTGCCAGCTTGCGGTGAGCATGTAGAAGCTGCCAAGTTCCACCAGGATCGAATCTTCCACGCGCCAGGGCCTCGGAGCGTAGCCCAGTGCCGTGAATTCCAGCGGCAGCCGCCCCTGGTGAGTCTCTATAAAGTGGTTCACGCCGCGGGCGTAGGCGGCCAGCAGGGCGCGGTCTTGCGCGTTCAGGGCCTGGGCGTGGCGCTCGGCGAGCCGTTCGATGCGTAACGCCCGCGCCTCGCGGTCCAATTCCAGGCAACGCACCCCAACGACCTCGCTCAGGTGGCCACCAGCCAGACGCCGCAGGCCGTCCATCTGAGCGAGCCGGTCCTGGGCCGTGACGAAACCCTGCACGAAGAGTGCGTCCTCGATCGAGCCAGCCGAGATGTGCGGCACACCCAGAGCGTCCCGCACCACCGTTGCCCGCGAGGCGATCGGCGCGGTGATCGTTCCCGACGTCTTCGGTAAGGGACGAAGGGCAAACCAGTACACGGCTCCCGCCCCAGCAATCAGCACGACGGCGGCCAGGATGCAGAGGTAGAGGAAATAACCCGGTGGCATAGCCAGACTCTGGATCCCGGTCGCCTCAGGCCTCCAGCCCAAAGGCTTTCATCTTTTGCAGCAAGGTCCAGCGGCTCACGCCCAGTTCGGTCGCCATGTGCGTCTTGTTCCCACGGTGCTTCTCGAAAGCTCCCTGGATGAGTTCTCGCTCCACCGCGGCGACGGCATCCTTGAGCGTCCCGCGGCGGCTGGAAGCCCGCAGGATGTCATGGCACCCCCGGATTCTGGGAGAAAGCTCCTCCACGCCGACTCTGCCGCCGGAGCGAACCAACACCAGCGCCCTCTGAATCTCGTTCTCGAGTTCTCTCACGTTGCCGGGCCAGTCATAGTGGCCCAGCGCTTCGAGCGCTTCAGCGGTGAAGCCGTCGCACTGGACCTTCATCGTCACGCGGTGCTTCTCGAGAAAGTGACTGGCCAGCAGCGGTATGTCCTCGATGCGCTCTCGCAGGGAGGGCAGCCTGATGGGGAAGATGCTCAAACGGTAGTAGAGATCCTGGCGGAATCTCCCGGCTTTCATCTCCGCTTCCGGATCCTTGTTCGTCGCCGCGATCACTCGGACATTGATCTTCCGGGGCTTGGTTTCGCCGACACGGGTGACTTCTCCCTCCTGCAAAACACGCAGCAGCTTCACCTGCATGCCTGGGCTGGTCTCGCTGATTTCGTCGAGGAAAACGGTCCCGCCCTCGGCCGCCTCAAACAGTCCCACCTTGTCTTCCGTGGCTCCGGTGAACGAACCCTTCCTGTGGCCAAACAGCTCGCTTTCCAGCAGCCCTTCGGCGAGCGCACCACAGTTGGCGGCGACGAAGCGGCGTTCGCTCCGCGGGCCGTTGTAATGGATGACCCGCGCTATAGCCTCCTTCCCGGTGCCGGTCTCGCCGGTCAGCAGCACGGTGACGTCATGGTTGAGCACGCGCTCCATCAAGTCGAAGACCTTCTTCATGGCGGCGCTCTGGCCGACGATGTTTTCAAATCGGAAGGTCTGCCTGAGTTCACCGCGTAGCGCGCGGTTCTCCAGGTACATTTCCCGGATACGAAGCATGGCCCGGATGCGGGCCATGAGTTCCACGGGTTGGAACGGCTTGGTGACATAGTCGTCCGCCCCGGCCTCGAACGCCTGGACCAGAGATTCAGTTTCGGCTTTGGCCGTGACCATGATGACCGGGGTGAAAGCGGCTGCCGGACGCCCCTTGATCCGGCGGCAGGCCTCGTACCCATCCATGCCGGGCATCATTACGTCGAGAAGAACCAGATCGGGGCGTTCGCTGTCGAACCGGGCCAGGCCTTCCTGCCCGCTGCTCGCCTCGATGACTTCGTGACCCTCGGTCGAGAGTCGCGCCCGCAGGGCCTTGACGTTGGACGGGTGGTCGTCCACGACGAGGATCTTCGCTGCGCCGCCCATGGGGCCCTCCCTGGGCTACTTCGCCCTCAGGAATTTCTCGACGTGCTCCAGCAGAACGTTGGGCCGGTAAGGTTTGGAGATGTAGTCGTTGCACCCGACGTGTGCCGCGGTCTCCTCGTCACCGCTTAGCGCATAGGAAGTCACGGCGATGATCGGGACCTCCCGGGTCTGCGGTTCTACTCGAAGACGCCTGGCTACATCATAGCCGGAGATCTTGGGAAGTTGAATGTCCAGCAGGATCAGGTCGGGTGCGTCTTTTAGAGCGCGATCGATGCCCTCCTCGCCATTGGCGGCCTCGATCAGCTCATAACCGGTCCCCCGCAGGATGTGCCGGACGGCCTTGCGGTTGGACGGGTTGTCCTCGATGTGCAAGATGCGTTTCGGTTTCATGATCACACTCCCCGGCGGGGCGACTCCGGCTGGTTCCGCAGCGGGAGGCTGAACTCGAATCTGGCTCCCCTGCCGGGCTCGCTCTCCAGCCAGATCCGCCCGCCGTGCATTTCGACGAACTTCCGGGCGATCGTCAGGCCCAGCCCGGTGCCTTCTGCCTCCCGGCTAAGGGAGCCATCCACCTGGCGAAACGCCTCGAAGATGTTCTCATGCTCCTCCTTGGGGATCCCGATGCCGGTGTCGGCCACCCAGAAGACGATGTTGTCGCCGCCCTGCCGGGCGCCCACCCGAATCTCGCCCTGCGGCGTGAATTTGACGGCGTTCTTCAGCAAGTTGGTGAGCACGTGCTGGGTGATACGCCGTTCATCGGCGACGATCGCCGGCAGGTCCGGCTCGACCTCGCGGACCACGCGAAGCCCTTTCTCGGCGGCCTTCCACTCCAGGGCGGAGACCGCGGCGTCGATGCACTCCTCGGGCAGGCACTCGGCCAGGCGCAACTTCATCGCGCCGGCCTCGATCTTGGACAGGTCCAGAAGGTCGTTGATCAGAGTCAGCAGCGCCTCGCCGTTGCGGTCGATCTCCTCGACCGCGTCCCGCAGTTCGTCGGAGATCGGGCCGTAAGCGCCGTCCAGGATCAACGAGGCGAAGTTGATCACCGCGTTCATGGGCGTCCGGATCTCATGCGACATGTTGGCCAGGAAGTCCGACTTCAAGCGGCTGGCTGCCTCCAGGGCGCGGTTCTGCTCCTCCAGCCGGCGGAAATCGAGGTAGCGCGTGTAGCCCAGCGAAAAGGCTTCAGCGAAGCGTTCGAGTATCCTTGCTTCTCTTTCGGAGAAATGGTGTCGATGCTGGCTCTGCAAGGCGATGGTTCCGCCGGGGAACGGCGCCCTCATGACGGAGAGCATGTGGAAAAATTCGGGCATCACGCTGACTTTCCACGCCTTCTGGTATTCGACAAGGACCTCTCGGAGCTCGTCATCCGTGCGGGAGATGATGGTGGTCCGGTCGATCTGCTGAATCCGCCCGTGGTAGGAATCGAGTGGGGCGCTCAGATAGGCGACCACCTGGCCTTCGGCATCAGGGATCCCAGCGATTCGGATTGGCCCTTCTTGCCGCTCGAGCCAGCCCAAGCTCGACGCCTCGAAGGGTACCGCGGGAAGTTGCCCTTCGGCCCACTCGGCCGGCTGGGCTGTGTCGGGTATACTGTTGTAGACGCGGACCCTGCCCGCAGCCCGGTCCACGATGCTGATCGAGCAGGTGTCGGCGTCCAGACCGAGACCGCGGAGCTCTTCGGAGACCAGCGGGACCACCCGGATCAGGTCTGCACTCGAGTTCATGGCCTGCACGGCGAGCTGCACTCTCTTGACCGCTCGATCGATCTCCAGTTCGCGCTTCTGCCGCTCCAGGTTTTCGAAGTCCACATAGCGCGCAAAACCCAGAGACAACGCATCCGCGAAGGCCGTTACCAGGTCTAGGTCCCTCTTGGTGTACCGGCCAGGCTCCACGCTGACGACAGCGATCCGGCCCTGCGAGAACGGAACCGTGATCACGGAGCGTGCAATAACGTCGGCGTTGACGTCAGGCATCTGCCAGCGGCGCCTGAAGGCGGGGAGCTGCGCTTCAGCTTCCTGATCGGTCCGTCTTACGATGTGCGGAGGACTGGAGCACCGCGCCACAATTTCAGAGCCCTCGATCGGCTCCGTGCCGTAAGCAAAGTAGTACCCTTCGACAATGTCCCGCACGAAGACGGGCCGGTTCACCTCTGCGAGCCGGGTGAGAACCGCCCGGTCCTCACTGCGACTTCCCAAGTCGAACAAGCGGTGCGGGCCGACTGCGTATATGCGGACCAGTCCAGCCTGCCGGTCGATGACGGAGATCGAGCAAAAGTCGAACTTCAGGCCCATGGCGGCCAACTGCTGGCCCAATTCCGTGATGACCTTGATGATGTCGGCGCTGGTCCGCATCGAGGCCACCTCGGCGCGCAGGTGCTCCACAGCCCGCTGGACCTCCCGCTCGCGCATCTCCAGGAAACGCCGGTACCCGTCGGCAAAGGCATCGCCGAAGCGGCGCAGCAGCTTTTCGTCCTGCTCGGAGAACTGCGCCGGATCCAGATTCCACGAGGCTACTCCGACAACCCCGAACTCGAACGGGACATAAAGAAGGAAGATGGGCGCCATCTCATCGATGGTCAACGGCGTGCCGAACCAGTGCTTAGCGTGATCGGCGGCGGCCTGGCGCTCCTCCAAGCTCGTCATGGTATGTCGAAATGCTTCGTTCCGGTGCCAGGCTTCAATCAGGGGCTGCCGAAACGGTCCCCCGCCCCGTGTCAGGGAGCTTTCGAGCACCGAGGCGAACACTTCCTCTTCCAGGCCGAGCTGTGCCCGCCTGCTGGCGGAGAGGCTGCTCATCGAATAGACATGATAACCGCCGTAGTAGTCGTGCGCCTCGTCGAAAATGCTGATGCTCGATCGTGCCAGCCGGTAGCCCAGGCCCTGCAACTCTTCCCAGATGATGCGGGCGATGCCGGCGATATCGCGGCTGGAGTTCATCCGGAAAACCGCGGACAGCACCCGATGGATGGCGCGCTCCTCGTGCAAGCGGCGCTTCACTTCCTCAACGGTCTCCGGCGCTTCCACGCCGGGCGCATCAGGCGGCGGCATGTGGATACATCTCCTCAATCAAGTCCGAGTAACGCTCGCAGATGATCTTGCGGCGGACCTTCAGCGTGGGCGTGAGCTCTTCCTCGTCGTGGGTGAGTTCCCACTTCAGGATACGGAAATCCAGGATCTGCTCGCGGTCGGACCAGGACTGGTTCACCTTCCGCACCTCGCCTTGAACGAGTGAGACCACCTCGGGCCGGGTGGCCAGATCGGCGAAGCTCGAAAAGGGAACATCGTGGTTCTGCGCCCAATGGCTCACGGTTTCCTCATCGATGGCGATCAGAGCCGTGAGGTACGGCCTGCCGTCGGCGATCAGCACTGCGTCCATGATGTAATTGCTGGCCTTCAGCATGTTCTCGAGGTTCTGCGGTGCGATGTTACGGCCCGCTGAGCTGATCATCATGTCCGAGACGCGGCCTGTCAGTCTCAAGTACCCATCTTCGTCGATGAAGCCCTGGTCGCCCGAGCGGAACCAACCGTCGCGCAACTTCTCGGCCGTGGCCTTGGGGTCCTTGTAATAGCCCTGCAATAGCCCCGGCGCCTTACACAGTATCTCGTCCTGCTCTCCGGTGCGGAACTCCACCCCCGGCGCCGGCACACCGATCTTGCCAAGGCGCAGGCCGTTCGGCGGCGAGAACACGGTGCAGCCGGTCTCGGTCTGGCCGTATCCTTCGCGCATAGGGACCCCCAGGGCCAGGAAGAACTCGAGCACTTCCGGGGCGATCGGCGCCGCGCCGGTGAAGGCCATACGAACGCGATGAAGGCCCAACCGCTCCCTCAACTTCCGGAGCACGATCCGCTCCGCCATCCAGTGTCCCGCGAACAAGCCGACCGCGGAGCGCTCGCCCTTAAGCCGGCCGCGTGCCCACCGGTAACCGATTCGGAGGGCCAAACGATAGGCTTTGCGCTTCAGCGGGGTGGCGTGATCCATGCCCAGTTCGACGTGCGCTTTCAGCCGTTCCCAGGTGCGCGGGACCGCCACGAAGACGGTGGGACCGACTTCCTGGAGATCGCGGAACAAGGTGGCCGGCGACTCCGCGCAACTCCCGGACGCCCCGCGGAGAATCCCTCCGGAATAGGATGTCACCCGCTCCATGATGTGCGAGAGCGGAAGGTAGCAGATGCCCTCGTCAGTCTCGTCCGCACCGACCGCCGTGAGCGCGCTATCGGCGCCCTCCAGAAAGCCGCGGTGCGAGTGCATGACGCCTTTCGGGGGGCCAGTGGTGCCGGACGTGTATACCAGAATGGCAGTTTCGTCGGGCTGGATTGCGCTCATGCGCTGCTCGAGCGATTCGGGCCGCGACTCGGCCAGCTTCCGGCCCCTGGCACGCAGCGCATCCAAGGTCATGACCGTGGGGTCCTTGATGCCGCGGACGCCGGTCGGGTCGATGACGATGACGTACTTCACGTTGGGCAATCGGTCTCGCACCTGGACGACTTTATCGTACTGCTCCTGGTTCTCAACGATCCAGATCCTGGCCTCCGAGTGACCGACGACGTAGCAGCACTGCTCGGCGGAGTTGGTCGCGTAGACACCCACGGAAACCGCGCCGGCCGCAAGCGCGCCGAGATCGGCGAAGAACCACTCGACCCGGTCCTCGCTCAGCAGGGCCACCTTGTCGCCCGGCTCGACGCCCAGCGCCATCAGGCCGTAAGCGCAAGCGCGCACTTCCTCGTCGAACTCTTTCCAGGTGACTTCGCGCCAGATCCCGAGACGTTTGTAGCGCAACGCCACCTTGCCGGGGCTTCGCGCCACGCGGCGCCAGAAGGCCGCGGGAATCGTATCCGGCTCCCGGTCAGCGCCAGCGCTTCTTTCCTCGATAGGTCTTGGCTTGCGCATAGCTGCGCCTTTCCGATCCCTCCCCGACGCCCAGGTAGAACTCGCGGACGGTCTCGTTACGCCGCAAGGCATCGCTGGTTCCCGCCAGCATTCCGCGCCCGTTCTCCAGCACGTAACCGAAATCGGCGAAATCGAGCGCCAGG
>CAYZJD010000180.1:0-8928 GCA_964478455.1 uncultured Solibacteraceae bacterium
GTCAACGGCAACTGCTTCGCACTTCCGACGGTTCAAGGGCAAAACGGTCCCATCGTTCCGCCGGAGGTGTTCGGGCCGGCCTTCTTCAACGCCGACCTGTCGCTGTTCAAGAACTTCAGCTTCACAGAAACCCGGAAGCTCCAGTTCCGGTTCTCGGCCTACAACTTCCTGAACCACCCGTTGTGGAGCTTCAGGAACGGATCGAATAATCTGAACCTGATCTTCAGCGGGACAACGGGAAAGCTGGAGAACCCGAATTTCGGCATTACGACCGAGAAGATGGGTCACCGGATCATCCAGCTTGCGCTGAAGTTTTACTTCTAAGCCAGGATCAGTTTACGTTGTGTCATGGGGTGGCCGCTGGCGGCCACCCCTTTTTGCTGTAATGGTGGCTGTAGTCCCGATGGCTTTCCTCCGGTTCGGCCTCGCCGGCACCCTGGCTCTCGTTTCCAATACTCATCTGGCCTCCGGCCAGTCCTTCGACCAGGTAGCGGCCAGGGCCGCGGGGCAATATCAGCCGCTTAGAGCCGCTGATAGACCTGCCCGCGCCGCTCGATGGTTACCACGTTGACTGTTTCACTTCCGGCATCCACGGTGAAGATGATGCGCCATCCACCGACGCGGGATTTGCGTAAGCCGTGTTGCTGAGTGAGTTGCGCCGATAAGCGCGCGTCGTGTGGAGATTTGGAGAGCTGCTCCAGCCGCTTCAAAATGCGCTCCTGGGTGTCGCGACTGAGCCGGTCGAGGTCCTTGGCGGCACGCTGAGAGAGCTGGATCTGGAAGCTCACAGGCCGCGCGTCCGCCGGTACTCTTCCAACGAGATCGTATGGCCGTTCCGGATGTCAGCGAGGCCTTCTTCGACGGCGGCTTGCGTCTCGGCGCACAGTGTTTCATCCGTATCTTGCAGATCGGCCAGGTAGCCGAGCAAGTCGGCCAAGCGATCCTCCGGCAGCGCTTCAATGAGCTGATGGATATTGTCACGGACGGTCATTGGCAGCCTGACTGTCTACAATCATAGCAAGGTGGGCTGACTTCGCCGGCGCTCCAAGGGAGAACGCGAGCGATCCTGTGAATCGGCTCTAGTCGGTCTAGCGTCGGTGGCCGCTCGCGGCCCTCCCTTTTTGCTGTAATGGTGGCTGTAGTCCCCGATGGCTTTCCTCCGGTTCGCCCTCGCCAGCGCACTCGCCTTCTTCAGCACCACCCGTCCCGCCCCCGGCCAGTCCTTTGACGAAGTAGCGGCCCAGGCTTCCCAGGCGCGCGAGGACGGGCGCCTGGACGAGGCCATCGGCTTCTATCGCCAGGGGGTGCGGCTGCGGCCTTTGTGGGACGAGGGCTGGTGGCATCTGGCAAGCCTGCTATACGACAAGGACCGCTACACCGAGGCGCGCGATGCGTTTCGGCGTTATGTTGCTCTTGATCCCAAGTCCGGTCCAGCCCATGCGATGCTCGGACTCTGCCTGTACCAGACGCGTGACTACGAGATGGCCCTGGTACACCTGAAGCGCGGGCAGGGACTCGGCTTCGGCAGCGAGAAGATCCAGCGAGTGGCCTTGTATCACATCGCCGTCCTGCTCACGCGCTACGAGGACTACGAGAAGGCGCTGGAAATCCTCGTCGGGTTCACGAAAAAGGAGGACAACCCGCCGATGATCGAGGCCGCGGGCATTGCCGCATTGCGGAAGCCGCTGCTTCCAAGCGAACTGCCTCCGCAGGATCGGGAGATCGTGCTGCTGGCCGGGAGGGCCGTCAGTGACGCCGGCGGCTACCGGGTGGCCGAGGCGGAGCAGGTTTTCCAGGAGCTCCTGGCCAAGTATCCGAACGCTCCGAATGTCCACTATATCTACGGCGCGTTTCTGTTGCAGGGCAATCCGCCGGAGGCGGTCCGGCATTTCGAGCGGGAATTGCAGATCTCGCCCGGGCACGTGCCCGCACTCGTCCAGCTTGCTTTCGAGTTCCAGAAACGCGGCGAGTTTGAGAGGGGGCTGAGGCACGCCCGGGAGGCGGTGAAAGAAGCGCCCAACTCCGCCGTTGCGCGGAACATTCTCGGGCGGCTGCTGTTGGATTTGGACGAACTCGAATCCGGCATCGCGGAACTGGAACGGTCCAGGGAACTGGCGCCCGAAAGCCCGCAGACCCGCTTTGCTCTGGCCACCGCTTATGCCAGGGCCGGGCGCAACGAGGAGGCGGCGCGCGAGCAGGAGGAGTTCCTCCGGCTGCAGAAGATGGCGGACGAGGCCGACCGGGCACGATAGCAGCCATGTGGCGGACACCGTTGCTGTTGTTGCTCCTTGTGAATGCGGGGGCGTCCCAGCCGGACGAGTTCGAGCGCGTGCTCGCCCGCGCCGTCCAGTTGCACCAGTCCGGCCAGGTGGAGGCGGCTATCCGGGAGTACGAAGTGTACCTAGCGGCGAAGCCGAAGAACTTCATCGCCCGGTCCAACCTCGGGGCTGCGCTGGCGCGGCTCGGCCGGTATGAGGAAGCCATCCGCCAATACCAGAAGGCGCTGGAGATCGATCCGAAGAACGACGCCGTGCGCTACAATCTCGCGCTGGCTCACTACAAGGGCGCGCAATTGGAAGACGCGGTGAGAGAACTGAGAACCGTGATCGGGGCCCAGCCGGACAACAAGAACGCGGTCCTGCTGCTGGCAGACTGCCATCTGCGTCTTGGCGAAGACAAGGAAGTGATCGCGTTGCTGTCGCCGCGCGAGCACGCGTTCCGGGGCGACCGGGCGTTCGACTACCTGCTGGGACTGACGCTGATTCGGGACAATCAGACCGCCAGGGGCCAGTTGCTCGTGGACCGGATCCTGAGAAACGGCGACTCGGCCGAAGCCCAGCTCATGCTGGGGACCGCGCTCATGATGGCCAGCGATTGGACCGGGGCGCTGAAGCACTTCGAGCGCGCTGTCGAACTGAATCCTCAACTGCCGTCGGTTCATTCTTTGCACGGCCTTGCTCTCGTCCAGACAGGCAACCCGGAACGCGCTGCGGCGGCCTTCCGCGAGGAACTGAAGAGGAACCCGAACGATTTCGACGCAAACATCAATCTGGGCGCGCTGCTCCGCCAGGAGGCGAGCTACGAAGAAGCCCTTCCGCACTTGCGACGCGCGCTGCAACTTCGACCGGGGTCCCCGGCCGCCCGCTACCAGATCGGCGCGCTGTACGTGGAAACGGACAAGCCGGAGGAAGCCCGGCAAATCCTGGAGGATCTGTTGAAGGAAGCTCCGAGCTTCGTGGAGGCGCACGTTTCGCTGGCAACCGCCTATTACCGGCTGGGACGGAAGGCAGAAGGGGACCGGGAACGGGAGATCATCCGGAAGATTGAAGCCGACCGCCAGGCCAAGGAGCCGGGCGCAAGGCCGTCGGAGGAACAAGAGAAGTAATTAAGAAGTAACAAGGAGTAAGGAATCATGTCGAAAGCAGCAGGCGCAATGATGGTTTTGTTCGCAGCTCTCGGGACTCTGTCAGCATTTGGGCAGACCCAGCAGACGGCGCAGCCGCAGGAGCCGGCGACGAAGATCGAGGCGGTCGTGCAGGAAGTGGTGCTCGACCTCGTCGTGCGGGACAAGAAAGGCCGTCCGGTACGCGACCTCAAGCCCGAGGAGATTGAAGTCCTCGAAGACGGAGCGCCGCAGAAGCTGAATTCGTTTCGTCTGATCGAAGGCCAACTGGACCTGGAAAAGCGCAGGGAGCGCGCGGGCCAGCCGCCGGCGGCGGTCGCCGGAGAGCTGGACCCGCTGCGGCAGGTGCGCCTCATCACGCTGGTGTTCGAGCGGCTGGGCGTCGAGGGGAAGCGCTTCTTCCGGCAGGCGGTGGACGATCTTCTGAAGATGTCTCCGGAGCCGAACCTTTACTACGCGCTGTTCACCATCGAACAGAAGCTCCATCTGCTCCAGAACTTCACATCGAACCACGACGCTTTCAAGAAGCAGACCGAGGCTGCCCAGAAAGGCGCCTACGTGCAGTTCGCGTCGCGCTCGAGTGAAATCCAGCGGGAATTGCAGAACATGGTCAGGGCCCGGCAGGCGGCCATGCAGGCAGAGGCGGCGGGCGGGCCCGCCGCGAGCGCGGTCGGCGCCGCGATGGTGGAAGCGAAGATGGCCGAGATGCAGCTCAACATGCTCCAGCTTGCGGAGACGCTCGAGCGGGACTACTACATGCGCTCGACGCTGAACTCGCTGATCGCGGTGGTCCGCGGGCAGGCAGAGTTGCCGGGACGCAAGATGGTGGTCTATTTCACCGAGTGGTTCGTGGTTCCGGAGAATCTGGTGGAGCTGTACCGGTCGCTGATGAGCGAGGCCAACCGAGCGAACGTCACCATCTACTGCGTGGACGCCAAGGGGCTGGTGACGTGGTCACAGAATGCGGCTGGCGTATCGTCGATCGCCTCAGCCGCCGGCTCGAGCCAGGCGCATTTGCAGGAGCAGGCGGAGGGTGGGGTGCCCGTGAGTGTCGACCAGGTGAAGGTGTTCGACACCGTGCAGGAAGGGTTGCGCTCCAACGTGCAGGTGTTCCTGAGGGAACTGTCCACCAGTACCGGCGGTTTTCTGATTACCGACACCAACGATCTGCGCGCGCCGCTGCGGCGCACGCTGGAGGAGCTGCGCACTTACTATGAAGCGGCTTATACGCCGAAGATTACGACCTACGACGGCAAGTTTCGAACGCTGGCTGTGCGCGTCTCGCGTCCCGACGTGACGGTGCAAAGCCGGAACGGGTACTTCGCGCTGCCGCCGGTCAAGGGAGGCCAGCAGCTCTTTGCGTACGAGATGCCGCTGCTGGGCGCGTTGAACCAGAATCCGCCGCCGAACGACATCGAGTTCCGTGCCGCCGCGGAGCGCTACAATCCGCGCGGCGAGAAGGTGCAGTATTCGGTGGTGATGGAGGTTCCGATGAAGGGCCTCCAGTTCCAGGCGGACGAGCAGAAGCAGGTGGCGCGGACCCGGGCATCGCTGCTGGCGCTGTTCAAGGATGAGCGGGGCGAGATCGTGTCGAAGTTCAGCCGGGATTTTCCGCTGCAAACGCCGCTGGACAAGATGGCCGGCTTCCAGGCGGGGAACCTGATTCAGATGAATTCGTTTGAACTGCCTCCGGGGCGGTACGTCATGGAAACCGCGGTGGTGGACCGCAACGCGGAGAAGGCCGGCACAAAGCGCTCGGTGGTGGTGGTGGTGCCGCCGACCAAGGGCCTGTCGATCAGCAGCGTGACGCTGCTGCGACGGGTGGAGCCGATGAAGGAAGAGCCGGACCCGTCCAATCCGTACCAATCCGAAGGGGGGAGAGTGACGCCGACGCTCGCGAACACCATCAAGGCGGAGCCCGGAGCACAGCTCAACTTCTATTTCGTCATTTATCCCGAAGAGGGCAACAGCGCCGCGCCGGAGCTGACCATGAACTTTTACAGCGGGGACCAGTTGCTCGGCGGCGGCAATCCCGCGCTTCCCAAAGCGGACAAGCACGGGCGGATCTCCTACGTAGCCACGGTACCGGCGGAGAGCTTCCCGCCCGGGCAGTACCAGATGCGGGCCATCGCAAAGCAAGGCGCGGCCAGCGCCGAAGAGAGCATCAGCTTCACGGTGCAGTAAAAAGGGGTCAGCCTGATCTGCCCATTTTTCGCTCTTCAAGGGATAATCGAAGAAGCAACGGAATGGGTTCTCTTGTGCGCGCTTGGTTTGCTCTGGCCGTGTGCCTGACGGTGCCTGGTCAAGGTCCGACTCCGGAGCAGCAGGCCGCGACCACCATCAAAACGGTCGCGCAGGAAGTGCTGCTGGACGTGGTGGTTCGCGACAAGAAGGGCAAGCCGGTCCGCGACTTGAAGCCGGAGGAGATCGAGGTTCTCGACAATGGCGAGGCGGTCGGGATCAAATCGTTCCGTTTGGTGGAAGGGGCGCGCGTCGTGCCATCCGCGGCAGCGGCGCCAACTCCGGCGACGCCCGCCGCGGAAGCGACCCCGGCCTTAGATCCGTTGCGACAAATCCGGCTGGTGAGCCTCGTCTTCGAACGGCTCGGCGTGGATGGCCGCCGGCTGTTCAAGCAGGCGGCCCTCGACATACTGAAATCCGCCCCGGAGCAGAACCTCTACTTTGCCGTCTTCAGCATCGATCAGACCCTGCGCCTGCTCCAGCCGTTCACCAACGATCGCACGCTGCTGAAGTGGGCCATCGAGCGCGCGGAAAAGGGGGCGTACTCGCAGTTCGTCTCGCAATCGGAAGCCGTGCAGAAGCAGCTTGAAGAGGCCAGCACGCTCGAGGACAGCGCTGCCGCCGCGGCCACCAGCGCAGGCAGCTCACGCGGCGAGGGGAGCGGGTCAGTGGGCCAGGCGCAGGCGCAGGCCGCCCTCGCGCAGATCCAGCTCCGCATGCTCCAGTTTGCGGAGAACATGCAGCGCGATCAAAAGGCGCGGTCATCCATCTTCTCCCTGCTGGGCCTCGTGAAGGAGCAGGGCCGACTGCCGGGCCGCAAAATGGTGCTCTACTTCACCGAAGACTTCCAGGCATCTTCCGGCACGGCCGAGCAGTTCCGGTCCTTCCTCAGCGCTGCCAACCGCGCCAACGTCAGCATCTATCCGGTGGATGCGCGGGGGCTGGTCACGCAGGCGCAGAATCTGGAGGGCGACCGGCTCATCGGGTCGGCGGCGGGCGCCAGCCGCGCGCGGCAGCTTGAACGACAGCACGATTCCGACCAGGCGGGCGCCATCAAGCCTGACGAAGCCAAGGTCTTCGACACGGTCCAAACCGCGTTGTACTCGAACGTGCAAGCGGGGCTTGCTGAGATGGCCGGCTCGACCGGCGGGTTCCTGATCGCCAACACGAACGACATTCGCTCGCCTTTGCGCAAGGCGGTTGAGGAGCTGACCGCGTATTACGAGATTTCCTACACGCCGGCGATCGTGAACTACGACGGCCACTTCCGCCCGATCGTGGTGAGCGTGCGCCGGCCTGAAGTGACGGTGCAGACGCGGAACGGCTACTATGCTCTGCCGCCGCTGAACGACGCGCCGCTGTTTCCGTTCGAGATCCCGCTGCTCGATGCGCTGGCGCGCAACCCGCTGCCTCGCGTGTTCGACTATCGCGCGGGCGTGCAGAGGTTCGATCCTCGGGGGAGAGAAGTTGAGTATTCGGTGACCATCGACGTGCCGCTGAAGGACCTCGTGTTCGTGGCGGACAAAGCGAACGGCGTGTATAAAGTCCACGCCTCGCTGATCGTGTTCTTCAAGAACGCGCGCGGCGAAATCGTCGCCAAGATGAGCCGGGACTTTCCTTACAGCGGGCCGCTCGACAGGATGGAGGCGTTCCAGCGCGGCAACCTGATCCAGACGTACCACCTGAAGCTGGCGGCGGGCCGCTATTCGCTTGAGACTGCGGTCGCCGACCGCAATGCGCAGACAGTCAGCGCCCGCAAGGCCGTGATCATGACGCCGCCCGCGGGACGGGGCCTTGCCATCAGCGATCTCGTCCTCATCCGCCGCATTGACCCGCTCGAGCAGGAGACGGACGCAGCCGATCCGCTGCACTTCGAAGGCGGCCGAATCACGCCGACGCTGTTCGACTCCGTGGAGGGCGGAGAAGGGCGCAGCTTCGGATTCTACTTCGTTGTGTACCCGGACGCCGGGGATCCGGCCGCGCCGGAACTGCGCCTGGAGTTTCTTCGCGACGGGCGGCCGGTGGGCCAGGCGACGCCGGCGCTGCCCAAGCCGGACAAGAATGGCAAGATCGCTTATCTGACGACGATGCCCGGGGAGAATTTCCCCCCAGGCGACTACCAGATGCGGGCGATTGTGCGGCAAGGGGCGGCGGTCACCCAAGAGGAGAAGTTCTTCACAGTCCAGTGAAGCGATCGAGCCAATGAGTAGATCGCCGGATAGCGCAATCGTTTCTCAGGAATTGCAGAGCCTGATCGCGGATCTGGCGGGGAGGATCGGCGAGGAAGTCGAGAGGGTCGTGTCCTTGCGGATCGAGCGCGAGCGGGGCGTGTTGAGGCGCGAGATCGTCGAGCGTTTCCATCAGGCGGCGCGGCGCTTCCGGCAGTGCGAAACCGAGGAGGCGCTGTACCCGCTGCTGCTCGACGCCTGTTCGCCGTTCTGCGAGCGCGTGATGCTTGTCGCGGTGAGCGGACAGGAAATGAGGCTGGTCGGGGCTCGTGGGGCTGCCGGCCTGGATGAGGGGACGATGGCTCTGGCGGCGGCGCCTGCCATTAAGGCCGTAGTCGAAACCGCGGAAACAGTGGTGGCGCTGCCTGCTCCGAGCGAGCTGTCCGAGGCCATTGCTTCCCGTCTCGGGCAAGGCGACAAGGCGTACCTGTTCCCGGTGTTGCGGCATGGACGGGTGGCAGCCGTGGTCTGCGCATCGGGCGAGGAAGTGGATGCAGCCGCGCTCGAGCTCGTTGCCTCCCTGGCAGGAGCGGCGCTCGAAGCGCGCGATGCCGCTGTGCGCCCGAGGGAACTGGTGGCCATCGCGGGCGTCGCGGAGGCGCCTGCGGCGGAACCGCCTCGCCCGGCCTGGGCGGAACTGCTACGGGAAGAGCAGCAGATCCACCTCCGCGCTCAGCGGTTCGCCCGCGTGCAGGCAGCGGAGATGCGGTTGCACAAGGGTGAGGCCGTGCGGGCAGGACGCGAGGCGCGCGACCTTTATGGCTCACTCAAGGCGGAGATCGATGCCGCCCGGGACGCTTTCCGGCTGCAATACATCGCGCCGTGTCCGTCGATGGTGGACTACTTGCACCTCGAACTGATCCACAGCCTGGCTAATGACGACGAGGCCCTTCTGGGGCCGGAGTATCCTGGGCCGCTCGGAGGATGATGAAAAAGGCAGAATCATCCCGCTCCTGGCAAGCGAAAGCGCCTGCCCTAGGAGTTTCTACATTTCGGGGTGCAGAACCTCCTCGGTGGAGCGGGCCGCCAGGCCCGCCATGCCGGCGGTCGCGCCGG
>CAYZJD010000181.1:0-8919 GCA_964478455.1 uncultured Solibacteraceae bacterium
ACCACGGTCTCGCGCGAGGTCACCAGCGGCCAGTTCGCGGCGCGGCCGGTCTGCATGACGTTGAGCCCGGAAGCGGGCAGGCTGGGCAGCGTCTTGTCGTCGTAGTAGGCCGTGGGATTCGCCTGGACCAGCGAGACGTACAACCGGTCGTTAGTGCGCTCCTGGTTGATCAGCGAGACCATCTGGTCGAGGTCGATGAACCGGTTGGCGCGCCAGGCGGCGAATTGCGTCCGGTTGAGCGTTTCCGCATCGCTCAGCAGGATGCGGTGCTCGCCCTTCGGCATACCGCCTGGCAGCAGGATGCGAAACCCGCGCTCGATCCGCTCACCGCGGTACGGCCGCAGGAAGACCCTGCCCCGCACTTCTTCCCCGGCCGAGACCTCGGCCGATTCGACCCAGGCGTTTTCGATGGACGCGATGCGGCGCTGGGGCAGCAGATCCACGCTCACTTCCACCCGCTTGAGCTTCGGCGCCCTCACCGGGTTGAGGAAGAGCCGGTTGAACCGGTCGCCTACCCAGCCGGCGAGCAGCATCGGCGCCGGCACCGGCATCTCCCCCGGCGCCTGCATGGTGGAGAGCTGCACACTCGAGCCGCGCTCCAGCTCCACCTTGCCGTTCAGGCGGTACGTGGTCTCTAGGCCGAATTCGTTCACCCCGCTGATGGAGTTGAACAGCGTCACCATCATCAGCGTCGGCGTCCACCTCTGGTGGACAAACACGTTGTAGCGGAAGTTCCGCTCCTTGACGACGGAATCGTTTTCGGCGAGCGAGCGGACCCTCACGCTGACCGGAATCATCTCGGCGGTTTGGCCGAGCACGCCGAGGACGCCGCTGTGGCGGTCCTGCCGGAGCGCCCCCACGATCTCCGTGGCGTTGGCGAACTTGTTGGGCTGGAAGCTCGACGAGAGCACCATCAGCACTTCGGCCTTGCTCATCGGCATCTCGACCGGCCCCAGATTGAAGAACGGGTGGCCGAAGGCGAGCACGCGCCGGCCGTCGTTGTACGTGACCGTTCCGAGGCCGGAGATCGTCATGTCGCCGGAAACGAGCACCCCGGCAATGGCGTCGCCGGGCTGGAGCGCATCTTTCCAGCCGGCGGCGGGCCGCGGATCGGCGAGAGTGCCGGCGGCCCCGCCCTGGACCGCAACAAGACCCATCTGTTGGAACAGCGGGCCGAATTCGCGCAGCACGCTCTCGTGGAAACCGGAGAAGCCAAGAGGCGTCTCGATAGGCGTCAGCACGCCTCCGCCGCCAATGCCGTCCGGCAACGCCAGTTCACGCCGGGCCGCGATCCCGTCCGGAGCGCGCGCGTCGGTGGGGCGCGAGCTGTCGAGGTCGGAGATTTCCAGCATCAACTCGATGGGCGTGATGCCGCAGATCGCATCCGGCGAGAAGATGCTCATGCGCAGCGAGATCGCCCCGATAAGCTTGCCGTCGATGAACACCGGGCTTCCGCTCATCCCGCCGGCGACGTTGGTTCGCTGCGCCTTTCCTCCCAGTTTGGCGAGGATGACGTCCTGCCTGGGTCCCCAAGCGTTCTTCCAGAGGCCGATGATCTCCACCGGAACGGCCTCCGGCTCGGCGCCCTGGAAGACGGTCCAGGCGTAACCTGTCATGCCCGGCTTCAGGTCCGAAGATTTCAGGATTTCGGTCTTGCCCGCCGTTGGCCTCGGAGGCGCGGCCTCCTGCGCGGGCAACAGGCAGGCGCTGGCTACGATCGAAACCAAACTCGCGGTGAGGCCCTTCGCCATGGGAATCTACGATGCGCTGAATCCATTATCGTGCAAACCGGGGACAGCCCGCATGTTTCCCGCGCGGGAAACATGCGGGCTGTCCCCGTCACGGGAGCTGGCCGATGTCGCAGGGCAGCGGGCCCATCCACTTCAGTTGCTGGGCGACGGTGTCGTGCAACCGGTACGTTCGCTTCACGGCCTGCACGTCGGTTCCCCAGACATCGATATTGCCCAGGTCATAGTTGCCCAGCCCCGCCTGCCCGCAGAACGTCAGGTAGCCCAGCCAGGACGGGTCGATCGACATCGCCTCCAGGGCAACCCGGTCGGCCGCGATGAAGTCCGTCGAGGCGATCACGATGCGGGAGTCCACCGCGGTGCCTTCGGTAGGGCCGTTGCCCTCCATGCCCACAAAGCCGTCGATGATGGCCGCGCCCCAGAACGGCTCCAGCTCTTTGGCCGTCAGGAACATGTCGTAGTTCATCTGGCGGACGCCGCAGTGATATCGCCACTTGTCTGTCCACTCGACCGAATCGCCCGGGCGGTTGCGGAGCGGCGCGCCGATCACCATGTTCTTCACCGACAGCGTCGCCACCACGCAGTTGTGCGTCTTCATGATGGCGGAACAGAAAATGAAGGCGTCCGGGTCAAACAGGCGGGCCGCCAGCCGCACGCGCTGCATGTGGATGTCGGCGTTGGCCAGGTGGATGGCGTGATAATCGCCCTCCTGATTGAAATCCACAAGCCGGATGTCCTGGTTCTTCCGCTCCCCGGCGACGGTGTAGTAGTTGTGGTTGCGGAAGCCGAGCAGCGTGTCCTCGGCCGAGGATTCGGCGATCACGATCGGCCCCCACCAGCGCGTTTCCAGATAGTCGAGGATCCCGCGCAGGGTGTCGGCATGGGTCGAGGCGAGCGGATTCCACGCGCTGACGACGTTCGGCTTGATGAGGACATACTTCTTCTCGCCGAGCAGCGGCAGGATCTCGGTGTCGATGGCCGTCAGGGCATCGTGGACCATCCTTCGGCGATCCTGCCCGTGGATGAGAGCGACTTTCGAGCGGCCGCCGTGCGGCTTCTGATATCGCCGGGGCGGCCACACCGGCTCGGAGGGGCAACCCGGGATGCGGGCGTTCTTCGATCGTCCGGCATCGCCGCCAAGCGCCGCGCTCCCCGCCCCAGCCAGGGTAAGGGACCGCAGGAATCGCCGGCGCGAGGAGTCCTTCGACATTGGCGCACCTCCCGGTTTCGGATGCCTTCGTCTCGATTATAGAGTCATCACGCTGAAGATCCACCCGAGCGTGTTCGGAAGCCGAAAGCGTCGGTTTCAGACTCCATCCCAGGAGGTTTTCGGAGGATGACTTCAGATTCTGTCGGGCAGCCGTTGGGACAGAACAGCCACGCCTTTCCATCCCGTTCTTCGATTTGCATCTGCTCCAGACAGAATGGGCACTCGGCGGCTTCTTCTGTCGCCATCAGCTTCTCCGCGGGCCTCTCGAAGACTACCACGCTGCTATCACGGAGACAAGGGGCAGCCTGGACTGTCCTGGACCCGGACAGTGACGTCGGCGGACGGACGGAACGGACGGAAGACCGGATTGCGCGAACGGCCGGAAAGCTATAGCATGAGTTTAGGGCCAAAACCTCCGGTGGAGGTTGTGCTATGGCTCGTCGACGTGATCTGACGGGTCGTGATCTTCCCAATTCCCTCACTCTTCTTCCTTCCTGTATTCCGCGTCATTCGCTCTGCGGATCGCGCCGGCCACGCGCCGGCCGCCGCTTCGTGATGGGCTTCCCTGGTGAGCGGGTGGTGTTCGCCAGCTCTCCGGGCCCCTGCATGTTCGGACTCATCGTGATGTTCCTATCGAAGACGATTGGTGTTCTGGACGCACGTGAAGCGGAGCCTTGCTATCCAGGGCTCCCGTGCAAGGAGGTTGAAAACCATGATCGGCATGAGCTTGACCTCGTTCCTGGTCTTGCTGGTGATCGCCGTGGTGGTGGCGGTCGTGTTTCATTACGTTTTGCGCTATCGCTACCTGGAAGGACTGGAATCCTTCTTGGCGAAAATCGCCGTCGCCTGGCTCGGTGGCTGGCTGGGGTCTCCGGTGCTGGGCTATTGGTTGTTCAAGATTGACAATGTGTACGTGGTCCCTGCGATTGTAGGCGCTGTCACCCTGGTGTTCCTCAACGTCGTGTTGCTGAAGGCGCTGGGAAAAGCTTGTGGCGGCCGGCCGGCAGCATAAGCAATCGGCTGCGGTTCTGAGCGAGAAATCACAGAGGACAGTACGGGGCCAAAACTCCGAGGGGGATACGCATACGCGTACCTCGCGGCATCGTCAGCAGCATGAGGGCAGCCGGCGGCTAGTCAGCCGGGGAAAGCCTCGCGGGCGCGGTCGAGCAGGATGCGGGCTAGCGCTTCGTGGCCGTCGAGCGGCGGGGCGGCTTGGATGGCGATGCCGGGATGGGCCGCGGCGACCCGCTCGACCAGCCGCGGCAGATCGCGCTGCAAGTGAGTGCCGAGGGTCAGGAAGTAGGGGATCACTACAACGCGCGTCGCGCCGCGGGCAACCAGGCGGTCGACGGCTCCGTTGAGATCGGGCTCGGCCAATTCGAGGAAAGCCGCCTCGACCAGGTCGTAGCCGCCGTCATGGGCAAGCTGGTCCGCCACGGCTCGCACGGCGTCGTTGGCCGATTCCACCTTCGAGCCGTGCGCGAAGACCGCAAACCCGGTTTTGCCCTGCACCGGCCTGTCCCCTTCAGACGATGATCCGCGGCCCGGGCTCGGCCTTGGGCACCCCGGGAAACTGGCTGGCGAGGAAGCTCAGGAAAGCCCGCCCGCGCTTGCGCCCGTTGTTGCGGGTGTACTCGATCCGCTGGAGGAAGACGAGCGTGCCCAGCAGGTCGGCGTCGCGGATGGTCGCCATGCCGGTCTTCTGCTGAAGCCGCCGGCGGAAGTCGTCCATCTTCTGCTTGAACCTCAGTTGGATGCCCGCGGCGATGGGGTTCGTGGGCCTGGTCTCATACAGAAGGCCGCTCTCGAGCGTCTTGTATGTCCGTGCCAGCGCTTCAAGCGCCTCGCGGACATCGAGGTCCACGGTGCCTGTTGTTTCCAGCGCCGCTTCCAAAAGATGCCTTCCGGTGACCGCGATCAGGTCCTCATGCTCCCGCACAAACCGCTCGCTGATCTCGATCTCGCGATTCGGCACCTGCTCAGGGTCAAGCGGCTCCAGTCTCTCGTGATGGTGGGCATCCTTGAGGTACTCGCAATCCAAAGGGCAGTCGACGGTAATCTCCCGGTGGGTGCCGCAGCAGATCGAGCAAATGTCGCCACGAATGCCGGGACAGTGGCGGCGCGGGCGCCGCGTTTCGCATAACCGGCAAGTCTTGAGCATTGGTTGGGCGTTCACGGCGGCGTCGCAGAACCCAGAAATCGTAGCCGACTCACCGTGGGATTGCTGATGTATTTTTTATCGTAACAGACGCGGCGGGGCGCCTTCTACAAACTATCTGCTCCGATCCGCTGGCAGGTGCGAAGGAGGAAACCGTCGGTCATGCCGGCGATGTAGTCGCACACGATCCGGTGGGCCGGCTGTTCCTCCGCCTGTTCCCGGTACGGCGAGGGCAGCCGGTCCGGATGGCGGAGGAAGAACTCGAACAGTTCGGCGAGCATGGCCGTCGAGCGCCGCCGCTCCTCCAGCAGCACATCGGAGAAGTACATGTTCCGCCGGAGGAAATCCTTCAGCGCAGAGGTGGTCGGGCGGGCGGGCTCGCTGAACCGCGCGAGGCGCTCCGGCCACAACCGGACTTCCTCGGGATCGTGAAGCGCCGCCCGCGAGGCCGCATCGTGGGTTCCCTCAATCAGCCCGCTGACCAGGAGGTCGATCAGGCGGCGCAGGGCCTCATGAAACTTGATCCGCTCGGACGCGCCCGGGAACTGGGTCTCCACCGCCTCCAGGATCGCCGCGAATTCGGGCACGGAACCGGCGATGCTCTCCATGGGGAACAAGCCCGCCGAGCAGCCGTCGTCGAGATCGGCGGTGTTATAGGCGATCTCGTCGGCGAGGTCGATGAGCTGCGCTTCAAGGGGCGGGCGCATTCCGGGAAGGTACTCGTCTAGTTCCGGCGCCTCTCCTCGCTCCAGATCACGGGAATGCTTGACGATCCCCTCGCGGACCTCGAAAGTGAGGTTCAGGCCGGGAAACCGGGCGTACCGCTGCTCGAAGGATTCCACGATGCGCAACGCGTGGAGGTTGTGGTCGAAGCGATCGCCGAACCGGCGCATCTGCCGGTCGAGTTCCTCTTCGCCTGCGTGGGCGAACGGCGGATGCCCGATATCATGGGCCAGCGCCAGCGCCTCGGTCAGATCCTCGTTCAGCTCGAGGACCGCCGCAACAGTGCGGGCGATCTGCGCCACCTCGATGGTGTGCGTGAGCCGGTTGCGGAAATGATCCGACAGCCCGGCAGTGAACACCTGGGTCTTGTCCTCGAGCCGGCGGAAAGCGCGGGCATGTACGATGCGGTCGCGGTCCCGCTGAAATTCCGTCCGGTAGGCGTGCGGAGGCTCCGGGTAGCGGCGGCCGCGGCTTCGCTCCACGCGGAAAGCAAGAGCGCGGAGGCTGAGTTTCATGCCGGGCCCAGGTTATTTCTGCGGCAGGGACCCGATGGCGGTCAGAGCGGTACGGCTGACCGCCCCTGGTTGGGTGCGCAAGGGCTCGAGCAGCTTCCGTGCTTCCTCCGGCCGGCTGGAAGCGAGCATCTGCGCCAGGGTGATGGTCGCCTGTTCCTTGGACACCAAGCCGGTGGGCTTCTCGATCAACAACCTGAGCAGTTTCTCGCCCTCCGCGGTGTTGCCGCGGGCATGGCAGACCTGCGCCAGCGCGAACTTCGCCAGGGACACATACGGCTCCTCGCCCTCCTCGACCACGAGCCGGTAGGATTTCTCCGCCTCCTCGAGCTTGCCTTGGTCGGCCTGGACCGTCGCGAGGAAATACCGGGCGACGATCCCCTCGTCGGAACCGCCATGGTTCGCCACCAGATCGGTGAGAGCCTTGACGGCCGCCGTGCCGCGGGCTTCCTGTGTCGGGAAGGTCAGAATCCTCCCACCTGGGCTTGGGGGACCGATGGCGGCGTCCAGAACCCTCATGGCCTGGTGCAGTTGCCGCTGGCGAGCCTCGTGCTGGCGCCTGCTATACCATCGATAAGCGGCGACCGACAGGATGAGGACAAGGGCAATCGACCCATAAACTAAGACCTGTTTGCGGTGCTGCTCGACGTACTCGACGGTCTGCCCGACCTCCTGGGCAAACGCATCGCGTTTCAGTTCCTTGCGAGTGAGCCTATCCACGAAAACCTCGGGGAGAACTTCGATCCTACCATAGCGGGCGGCAGCGACGGGCGCGATTGCGAGCCGGGGGGTGAAGCAGGCCGCCAGTCAGCGGATTCAGTTCAGCCGAGCGAGGTTAGCTTTCGTCTGACGGCGAACTTGACCAGACCGGCAATGTCGTGGATGGCCAGCTTTTTCATGAGGCTCGAGCGGTAAGTGTCCACCGTCTTGGGGCTGAGACCCAACTGGACGGCAATCTCCTTGGCGCGCCGACCTTCCACCAGAAGGGCAAAGACCTGCGACTCCCGCGGGCTCAGTGAACAGAAGGGATCGCCGGCGGATGGCCAGCGGCGTGGCGCAAACACTTCCGTGAGTTCGACCTGCGGAGAGAGATACACGCCGCCGGCGAGGACGTGGTCCATGGCTTCGACGAGCCGCGTCGCCGGATCGGTCTTCAGCAGGAGGCCGTTTGCGCCGCTGCGCAAGGTCTCGACGACGGCCTCGCGATCGCTCCGCACGCCGATGCAGAGAAACTTCACCTCCGTGCCCGCTTGCCTGCACTCGCGGACCACCGCGGGGCCGGACAAGCCTGGGATATCTAAACTCACCAGCGCGAGCCGCGGCCGGAACGACTCGATCATGCGGACTGCCTTCCGGCCGTCGTCGCAATGACCGATGACGCGGAAGCGGCCCGTGGCTTCGCAGATGGCTGCGACGCCCTCGCAAAACAGGGTCCACTCATCGGCCACCACGACCGGAATTTGTGGAGATCCGGAAGGAACCGCCGGAGAAAAGACCGGCCGTGGGGCCGACCGATCACCTCCATCCCGCCGGCTGTGCCCTGACATTCTGTCCAGGATCAACGCGTCATTCGGATTCCGGCGCTGCCCGGAGAAGCAAGCCAGGCTCTGGCCGGACTTCTCGATGGCCTTTCGGCCCTGTCCCATCCCGGGGAACAACGGCTGAGCTACGAGAAACTGCGGACGGCGGCCGCCTCGTCGTCGAACACCTCGAACACGGTGTACAACTTGGTGATTTGCAGCAGGTCCTTCACCCGCTTGGTGAGCCCGAGAAGCTTCAGAGTGCCGCCCTGGTTGGCGACGGAAGTGAATCCGGAGACAAGCTCACCGATGCCGGAACTGTCGATGTAGGAGACATCGCCAAGGTTCAGGAGAATCCTCTTGTTGCCTTTCGTCACAAGGTCGCGAAGAGACTCGCGAAGGGTGCTGGCGCCCTCTCCCAGGGTGATGCGTCCGGCAACGTCGATGACGTTGACGTCTCCTACCTGGCGGATCGTTAACTGGATACTCACTGGATCAATCCTCCTCGCTAGAATCCTTTCGGTTGGCGGTTGCTGTCGGGCAAGTACTTGATGAGTTTCACTTCCGTACCCACCGGCGACAGACGGCGCATCTGGTAGTCGTCCACAAACGCGCGGATGAGCAGGATGCCCCGGCCGGATTGTTGCAGCAGGTTTTCCTCGGCCAGCGGGTCCGGAAGAGACGACAGGTCGAAACCATTGCCCTCGTCGGCGACGGTGACGGCGATGCGATTCCAGGCCTTAGCCACACTCAACCGCACCTTCTTGTGGGCGCTGTACCGGTTGCCGTGTACGACCGCGTTGACGACGGTCTCCCGGACCGCCATCCCGATCTTGTGCAGGTCCTCCTGCTCGAATCCGACTTCCTCAGCAATCTTCAGAACGATGTCCTCGGCGCCATCAACGCTGTCCAGACTGGATGCCAGCAACGTGTCAACGCATGTGGTCTCTTCGCCCCGCTGCTCTCCCATAGAGTCACAGAATGGCCGCCGGTGGGCCGAGTCGAACCGTTACATTAAACTACTTCTCACGTGAAAGTCAAGCTAGCC
>CAYZJD010000182.1:0-8897 GCA_964478455.1 uncultured Solibacteraceae bacterium
CGGTCCTCACCGGGAGATCAGCGAAATCAGGGGTTGCGTAGCCTGTCACCGGTTTCCTATCGCGTCACGATCACTTCCCGCAGATGATCGCGCGCCAGGAAGAACTTCACCGAATGGAACTGGTGGAAGAGGCGCTCAATGCCACGGTTGTTGAAGAGCTGGACCGGCTTGCGCGCCCCGCGCGGCGTCAGGGCGAGCGTTTTTGCGTCCGAGATGCGATAGGAGTAAACCGGCACGACCGTCGCCTTCTCCTCCGCGTGGAAGAAGGCCAGCAGGTGAGCGCCGGGCTTCAAGATCCGGAAGAACCGGTCGGTGACGCGCTTCAACAGCGGCTGCCCCAGGAATTCAAGCGCATCCCACACCAGCAAGCCATCGAAGTGGGCCTCGGGAAAGTCGAGGTTTTGCGCCAGAAAGGACCCGATGAGTTGCGGCTCGGACTGGCGCGGCAGCGTATCCCCGGAGGCATCGCCGAACGTCTCGTCCAGCGTTCGTAGGAAATCCACCGAATACAGCCGGTGGCCGAGGCTGGTGATGAAGCCCACGTTCGCCTGGGACGCGCCGGCGCAATCCAGGATCAGGAGCCCCCGCTGGTCCTGGATCTGGCCGAAGAATTGATCGAGCCCGTGGCTGTGGCGGGAGTAAAGGAAGCTGGGCTCGACTGCGCCCAAAGACGTTGACGAAGGAGAGGCGGCGGATCCGGGCGTGCTCTGCACCAAAGGCGCATCACCCGCCAGTTTGCCGCCAAGCAACAGCGACTTGAGCCGATCCTTCAACAAGAGGAGCGAGCCCTCCGGCCGTTCAGCGATTGGGGTCGGCTGGGTTCCCCGCCAACGTCTGCTGCCGCGGTGCGGACGGGGCGGCGGGAGCCGTGGGCGCCGCCGCAGCGACGGCCGGGGGACGCGGCGGCGCGGCGACCTTGCTCACTTCCGGCTTCGAAATGTCAATGCTGCCTTTGAAGTAAGCTCCGTCTTCGATCACAATTCGGGAGGTCCGAATATCGCCCACCAGCTTGGCATCTTTGCGGATGTCAATCTTGTCGGCCGCTTCGATGTTGCCGTGCACGGCGCCGATGATGACAACTTCGCGAGCCTTGATCCCCGCCTGAACCTTGCCGTGCGGGCCGATCGTCAAACGGTGCTCCTGCAACTCGAGCGTGCCGTCCACCTCGCCGTCCACATAGAGATCCTCTCGGCTGTAGATCTGGCCTTTGACCACAATCGATTTGCCGATAAGCGCGGTTCCGCGAGGCGCTTCGGATTCAGGGCCGCGCGTTGGCAGTGTTGACATGGGGATACCCTCCCGGGCGAGTTGCGCCGAACTCGGCGGCGTGGTCGCCGGCTTCGGCATGATCTCCTCTTCTTTCTTCTTCCACATAGATTTGTCCTCCCCCCGTCGGTGACGGGGTACTGCTGATGCCGGGAAACCGAAGTCCTATCGTAAGCCGCAAGCGCGCCCTCGTGCAATCCACGGCTCGACGCCCGTCGCTTCGTCCCCGGAAACCGCCGCGCCGGACCGCTGCTACCATGAGGTACGGGAGAAGCGAATGCCGAGCCGACTGACGCGACGAAGCTGGGCCGAACCGTTCAAAATCAAGGTGGTTGAGCCGGTCCGCCTGACCACGCCGGAGCAGCGGCTCCAGGCCATCCGCGAGGCCGGCTACAACACTTTCCTCCTGCGATCCGAGGACGTCTACATCGACCTGCTCACCGATTCCGGCACCTCGGCCATGAGCGACTGGCAGTGGGCGGGCATGATGCTCGGCGACGAGGCCTACGCCGGCAGCCGGAATTTCTATCATCTCGAAGAGAAGGTCCGGCACTACTACGGCTACAAGTACCTCATCCCCACGCACCAGGGACGCGGCGCCGAACACATCATCTCCCGCGTTCTGATCAAGCCGGGCGACGTCATCCCCGGCAACATGTACTTCACCACCACGCGCCTGCATCAGGAACTGGCGGGCGGACGCTTCGCGGACGTGATCATCGACGAGGCGCACGATCCGCTGAGCGAGCACCCTTTCAAGGGCAACGTGGACCTGGACAAGCTGGAATCGCTCATCCGCCGCCATGACGAGAAGCGGGTGCCCTACGTCAGCATCGCTGCCACCGTGAACATGGCCGGCGGGCAGCCGATCTCGCTTGAGAACCTGCGGGCGGTGCGGGAGCTGACCTCGCGTTACGGCATCCGCATCATTCTCGACGCGACGCGGATCGCCGAGAACGCCTACTTCATCCAGCAGCGCGAGCCCGGCCGGCAGACAATGTCGATCGCGTCGATCGTCAGGGAGAGCTGCTCGTTCAGCGACGGCTGCACCATGAGCGCCAAGAAGGACGCCCTCGTCAACATCGGCGGGTTTCTGGCCGTGAACGACCCGGAGGTGTTCGAGGAGGCGCGGAACCTGGTGGTGGTTTACGAGGGTCTCCACACCTACGGCGGCATGGCCGGCCGCGACATGGAGGCGGTGGCGCGCGGCATTGAGGAATCGCTCAACGATGACCACATCCGCGCGCGGGTCGGCCAGGTGCTGTATCTGGGGAACAAGCTGCGCGACTGGAGCGTGCCCATCGTGCTGCCGATCGGCGGCCACGGCGTCTTTCTCGACGCGAAGCGCTTCCTGCCGCACGTGCCTCAGGAGCACTACACGGCGCAGGCGCTGGCAGCCGCGATCTATCTCGATAGCGGCGTGCGCACCATGGAGCGCGGCGTCGTTTCGGCGGGCCGCGATAGGGAAACGGGCGAGGAGCACAAGCCGAGGCTGGAACTGGTGCGGATCACCATACCGCGCCGCGTTTACACCCAGGCGCACATGGACGTGACGGCCGAAAGCGTGCTCTCGGTCTTCGAAGAGCGCGAGAAGGTCCGCGGTCTCCGGATGGTTTATGAGCCCCGCTACCTGCGCTTCTTCCAGGCCCGCTTCGAACCGCTGTAGGCCGCGGCACACCGCTCCCGCGAACCCGGGGAACCGGCGGCAGCCGCGGATGAGAGTTGCTCGGAACCGGACGCCTGCCGCCCCCTGCCGAGCCGCATGCTCCGCAAGCTGATGGGATAATGGACACGTGCCGAAATTGAAGGAGCTCGAGCAGCGGCTTGAGCGTACCGAGGAGCAGTTGCGCCTCTTCCAGAGAATCAGCCGCATGATGGTGCGGGAGATGAGCCTGCAAGAAGTCCTGCAAGGCATCGTGTCCCTGGTAGTCGGGATCATGGAGTGTGACTCCTGCCTCGTCTACCTGCTCGACAACGACGACCTCGTGCTCTGCGCTTCGAACACGCCGCACCCCTCCACCATCGGCAAGCTGCGGTTGAAACTCAGCGAGGGCTTGACCGGATGGGTGGCGCGAGAGCGGCGCCTCCTGGCGATCTCCCGCGAAGCATACAAGGATCCGCGGTTCAAGTTCTTCGGGGACCTGCCCGAGGACACCTTCGAGGCCTTCCTGTCCGCGCCGGTAATAGCCCGCAACCGCGTCGTCGGCGTGATCAACGTGCAGCACCGCCTGCCGCACCAGCACACCGGCGGTGAGATGGAACTGTTGACAACGGTGGGCGAGCAGGTCGGCTGCCTGCTGGTGCTCGCCCGTATGGCGCCGGCCGCGATGGAAACAGCCAACCACGTCGAACTCGTTCTGGCTTCGGGTCAGGCAACCCAACCCTAGACTTCCTATGAAACAGGTTGCTCTGTTTGCGCGCCTGACCGCTCTGTGCGCCGTAACCGCCTTCGCCGGGGAGCGCTGGGAGCTTCAATACTTCCATGACGAGGATGACTCGCGCCTCTTCCTGAGCGACCTGGCGTTTCCATCTGCGGAGCGGGGCCTGGCAGTCGGTTCAATCCGCAGCAACAACAGAATCAGGGCAGTGACGCTGGCCACCGTTGATGGAGGCCGCACCTGGAGCCTCAGCGATTCCGCCGAGCCCGGCCTCTCGCTGTTCTTCCTCAACCAGCGGCTCGGCTGGATGGTCTCGACCAAGGGCGTCTGGCGGACGGAAGACGCTGGCGTCACTTGGAAAAAGACGGCCAAGCTCAAAAACCCCTTCCGTGTGCACTTCCTGGACGAGAACCGCGGCTTCGCGGTCGGGGCACGCAAGGCGTTGTGGCGGACGGTTGACGGCGGGCGCAAGTGGGAACGTGTTGCGGCGGTGGGGGAGATCAAAGCCAGCGAAGAATACACTGTCTTTCAGACCATCGCTTTTGCCAACGACAAGGATGGCCTGGTCGCCGGTTTCAGCAATCCACCGCGGCACCATCCCTTGCAGTTCCCCGAGTGGATGGACCCGGAGACGGCCGAACGTTACCGGCAGTGGCCTGGATTGACGATCCTGCTCGAAACGCGCGACGGCGGCAGAACCTGGACCTCCTCGACCACTTCCATCTTCGGGAGAATCTCGCGGGTGCGCCTCTCCCCCGACGGGAACGGCCTCGGCCTCATCGAGTTTCAGGATGCCTTCGATTGGCCGTCGGAGGTATTCCACCTCAACTGGAAAACAGGAAAAAGCGATCGCATTCTCCGCCGCAAGGACCGGGTCATCACCGACATCGCGCTTTTCCCCGGAGGTCCGGCCTATGCGGTGGCCGTGGAACCTCAAGGATCCCTGCGGCGGTCACCCGTGCCCGGCAAGCTCAAGGTGTTGCGAAGCCACAACCTCGCCGATTGGGAGGAGCTGGAAGTGGACTGGCGCGCCTCGGCGACGCGCGCCGCCTTCACAGCAGCCGGACCTGACCACTTGTGGATTGCCACCGACACGGGCATGATCCTGCACCTGGCCGCAGGCCGCTAGAACAGAAGCCCGCGCTCCTGTTTTATCCACAATAAATCCTCCGGCCCGGCTCACAACCTATTGAAAACACAAGAGAAATAAGCTGGGGAAAACACGGCGCAAAATGACGATTTCGTTTGACTTCCTCTCCGATCCATTGCATATTGGGGATGGTTCCAAGAGGTTCACGGAACAGCGAGCCACGCGGGACGTAGCGAGCCCGGAACGATGATCCGCAGGCGGATGTTTAAAAGACGCCGCAAGCGGGGAGCGAAGGGCAATCGGGCATCTCGACGCGGTAAGCTTCCCGGCTAGGAACCGAGCCGAGCGCTACGATCCGGAGGGGTCGGAAGGCCCCGAAGGGGAGCGAAAGCACGGGGAGAAGTCGGGACTGCCGGATCGGCCGGCAGGCAACGGGTCGAGAGCGTTGATCTCCCCTGAGCCGTGGCAACACGGCGGCGGGGGAGGGAGCTCAAAGGCCGAACGGGCTTGCAGACGGTGCGGTAGGACGTGGAAGCGGCAGGCCGGGATCGTTGACCCCGCCGCGGTGGCTGGTGCAAACCGGCTGTCGTTGCGGACGAGAGAAAGGCCGCCCCCAGACGTCGGCTTCGTTCAGGAGAGCTGGCCGGTACCCTCCGGAGCGTTGAAGGGTGACTGCTAAACGGTAGTTGCCTGGAGCAAAGGGGAAAGTACCCGGGTTTCCCGAATGCCACGCTCAGACCGAGCGCGCAGGTCGGTGAGCAAGCTGGGAAGTGGGTCACTTGGAACCATTTTCTTCTTCTTGCCCCTGCGTCCCTCAATCGCTGTGCCTCGCGACGATTCCTTGACCACCACAGAGACACAGCCCAGAGGATCTCTGCGAAACCCTCCGCGTCCTCTGCGCCTCCGCGGTGAATGGGTTTGGCCGCGGCCATGCGGCGCCGTGCCGCAGACGCTTCCCTCCGCCAATCGCCTGCATTAAACTGAATCCTTCGGAGATGCCACCCCATGAACCAGATCGATGACACTGGCAGCGCGCAACTCGCCTCGCGCCGCGATTTCCTCAAGACCTCGGCCACAGCCGCGGGCCTCTCCTCCTTGCCCCTCGGTCTCAACGCGTACGTCGCCGGGAGCGACACCATTCGCGTCGGCTTGATCGGCTGCGGCGGCCGTGGCACGGAAGCTGCCGGCAACGCCATGGACGCCGACCCGGGGGTCCGCCTGGTGGCCATGGCCGACGTGGTGATGGACCGTGTCCAGGAAAAGCGCAACGCTTTGAAGGTCCAGAAGCCCGAACAGGTGGTCGTGGATCAGGATCACTGCTTCGCCGGTTTCGATGCGTACAAGAAGGTCATCGAGAGCGCTGACGTCGTGCTCATCGCCAACGCGGCAAAGTTCCATCCACTTCACTTGAAGGCCGCCATTGACGCCGGCAAGCACGTCTTCGTCGAGAAACCGCACGCCATCGATCCGGCCGGAGTCAAAATGGTCGCCGCCGCTTGCGAGCTTGCCTGGCAGAAGAAGCTGTGCGTCGTCTCCGGCCTGCAAAGCCGCTACCACCCCGGCTATCGGGAAACCATCCAGCGCGTTCACGACGGCGCCATCGGCGATATCGTTGCCATCGAGGAGAACTTCCTCCGTGCCCCCTATGTGCTGTACCCGCGCAAGCGCGGCCTGACCGAACTGGAATACCAGGGCAGCAACCAGTATCACTTCCACTGGCTATCCGGCGACGACGTTCCGCAATCGCTGGTTCACAATCTCGACCGCGCCAGTTGGGTCCTGCGTGAACAAGCTCCGCTGAAATGCCACGGCATGGGCGGCCGCTCGACGCTGCGGGGCGAAATCTACGGCAGCGTCTTCGACCATCACGCCGTGGCCTACGAGTACGCGAACGGCGTGCGGCTCTACGCTTACTGCCGCACCATCCCGGACTGCTACAACGAGGTTTCGAGCATCCTCCTTGGTTCCAAGGGCCGCTGCAACACCCTCACCATGCGCATCGAGGGAGAAACCAAGTGGCAGTATGAGGGCCCCAGAACCTACTCCACGCCGGCGGCCAACCCCTACCACCTCGAGCACGTCGAGCTGTTCAAGGCGATCCGCTCCGGCAACGCGCTCAACAACGGCGATTACATGGCCCGCAGCACGCTGGTGGCGGTCATGGGACAGATCAGTTGCTACACCGGCAAGGAGGTCACCTGGGAGCAGATCTCGGCCTCCGACTTCTACTTCGCTCCCAGGCCGGAGGAGGTCGGACGCGACACGGAACCGCCAGTCAAGCCCGGTCCCGACGGCACTTACCCGGTGTTTACTCCCGGGATAACCAAGCTGCTGTAGCCCTGGAGCCCCCATGCCTCTGATCCTCACCGCCCTCCTCGCTCTCGCAACTGCCTGGGCCGGAAATCGCCCCGCTGACATCCCGTTCCAGAAACTTGCGCTCGATCTCGGCGCGAACGAAACCTGCGCATTCGCCGACGTCAACGGCGACGGCCTCCTCGATATCGTCGCCGGCGAGAACTGGTTCGAGGCCCCGCGCTGGGTCCGTCACAGGTTCCGCGACATTGAATTCACCAACAACTACATCGACGATTTGAGCGACCTCGCGCTCGACGTGAACGGCGACGGCCGAACGGATGTCATCTCGTGCTCGTGGTTCTCCAAGAAGGTCGTGTGGCTGGAAAACCCGGGTGCCGCCGGATCCTGGAAGGAGCACGTCATCGACAGCGGCCATCACACCGAGTTCTGCTTCCTCGTCGATCTGGATAACGACGGCAAGGCCCGCGAGCTGCTCCCGCAGTACGGCTCAGCCGAGTCCCCGCTGGCATGGTACGAGCCGCGCGGCGGCACGTTCGTCCGCCACATGATCGACCCGCGCAGCCACGGTCACGGCATCGGGGCTGGCGACGTCAACCGCGACGGTCGCGCCGACGTGCTCACGCCCGAGGGTTGGTTCGAGGCCCCCGCCGATCCCCGCTCCGGCGCGTGGACATTTCACGCCGATTTCAGCCTCGGCGCCACCGGCTTCCTCCACGTTCTGGACGTGAACGAGGACGACCGAAACGACATCCTGACCTCGCTGGCGCACGACTACGGCATCTTCTGGCTGGAGCAAGGCGGCAACGGCAAGTGGACCCGGCACGTCATCGACGAGAGCTGGTCGCAGGCCCACGCCGTCACCCTCGTGGACCTGAACGGCGACGGCAGGCTGGATCTGCTCACCGGCAAGCGCTACATGGCCCACAACGGAAAGGACCCCGGCGAGCGCGAGCCCCTGGGCATCTCCCTCTACCAGCGCCTCCCGTCCGCTGGCGGCAAGCGCGCCGAGTGGTCGCGCCACGTGATCGACTATTCCTCCCGCGCCGGCGGCGGCATGCAGATCCCCGTCGCCGACCTCGACCGCGACGGCGATCTCGATTTCGCCGTCGCCGGCAAGAGCGGGCTGTTTCTGTTCGAAAACCTCAGCAAGCCGGCTCGTGGCGCAGGTCCCTGACCTGCGCATTGATCATCCTCCTGAAGGAGACTGACATGCCCAAACGCACTTCCATTGGATCCTGGGCTTACACCATCGGCCCTTATGCAGACCATCCCGTCGACTTCGACACCGTCTGCGACCGGCTCAAGGAACTCGGCTTCGACGGCGTCGAGCTTGGCGCGTTTCCGCCGCACCCCAACCCCGGCAACCCCAGCGGGCCGAACGACAACTGGCCCGGCGCCATGCCCGAGAAGTCCCAGCGCGACGAGCTCCGCGCCCGCCTGCGCGAGAAAGGCCTCGGCCTCAGCGGCATCGCTGCCAACCTCTGGGGCGAGAAGCTCATCAACACGGACGACCAGAGCAAGTACATCGCCGAGTTCCGCAAGAACTCCGAGTTCGCCCGCGACCTCGGGATTCTCTCGATCCGCGTGGACACGGTCCAGCCACCCACCATCCTTCGCGAGGTCGACAACGACACGGCCGTGAAGCGCGTCGTCAACACATGGAAAACCTGCTGCGACATCGCCGCCTCGAACGGCCAGTACGTCATTTGGGAATTCGAGCCCGGCTTCGCCTTCAACAAGCCGTCCTACATCGTGCGCATCCACGACGCCGTCAACAAGCCGAACTTCGGCATCCTCTACGACACCTGCCACGGCCAGATGGTCGGCGTCGTGGATGCGCACGATGT
>CAYZJD010000183.1:0-8868 GCA_964478455.1 uncultured Solibacteraceae bacterium
TACTGGGACGTGAAGGAGCAGTTCTTCGGCACCCTCGGCGTGCTCGAGACCGAGCGTAGCTACTACGTCTGGACCCCGGCCGGGCAGAAACGCGGGACGCAGGTCGACTCGAAGCGCGAGATCACCATCGACGCGGTTGAGAACTTCTTCGCGAGCATCGTCGAGGGCAAGCCCTTCAGCATGGCCATCGACGCCGCCGAGAGCACCCTCACCGCGCTCCTCGGCCGCATGGCCATCGAGCAGCGCCGCGAAGTCACCTGGGACGAAATGCTGCGTTCGGCCTGACCCCGTCCCCCGCCGGCCGGCGTTATCATTCCGGCATGGCGCGATTCATCCTTGTCAGCCTTGCAGCCGGGGTCCTGTTCGCCGCCCTGGACGGCGTACTCAACGCGAACCCGTTCGCGCAGAAGCTGCTTGCGTGCTACAAGCCCATCGCCAGGAGCCAGGTCCTCGCCGTCGCGGGCCTGGCCATCGATGTCGCCTACGGCCTCCTCATGGCGGCCCTCTTCCTGTTGCTCCGCGCGAGCCTGCCCGGACCGCCCGTGATGAAGGGCCTCTCCTTCGGGCTGATCGCCTGGTTCTTTCGCGTTGTGATGGGCGTGGCCGGGCAGTGGGTGATGTTCGCCATACCCGGCGAAACGCTGCTGTACCAACTCTCCGCCGGCCTGGTCGAGATGGTGCTCCTGGGCGTCTTCTACGGAGCCACGCTTCGCGCCTGAAGCAAGTGGGAAAAGACTCCGGTCTTGTCGTGGGCAGGCCGAGAGCCCGTGCCAAGGCACACGCCACGCCCTCCGAATACAATGAAAGCCGGCCGAACGCCCACACTGGAGGAAGAATGAGACTGCTGTTGCCCGCACTGCTATCGCTCGCTGTCGTCCCGTTGCCGGCGCGCGCAGAAGAACCGGAGCTCCCCGTCCGCGGGCTGCACATGGCCGCGCCGAAACCTCACGAGGTGCCGGCGACGGCGCGCTTCATCTGGGAAGCGCTCTCTCAGGAGGGCGTGAACGTCCTGGTGATGGAGTTCAACTACAACTACAAGTTCACGCGGCGGCCGGAAGTCGTCGATCCCGATGCGCTCTCGGCCAAAGATGTAAGGACGCTCGCGACGGTGTGCAGAGAATCGGGGATCAAGCTGATTCCACAAATCAACCTTCTCGGGCACCAGTCGTGGGCAGGCACGACCTTCGGCCTGCTGCGCGCGCACCCCGATTTCGACGAAACGCCGGGCAAGTATCCCAAGAACGAAGGCATCTACTGCCGGAGCTACTGCCCGCTGCACCCGAAGGTGCACGAAGTCGTCTTCGACCTCGTGGACGAACTCGCCGAGGCGTGCCAGGCCGATGCCTTCCACATCGGCATGGACGAGGTCTTCCTGCTCGGCGAAGACGACTGCCCGCGCTGCAAGGGAAGGAACAAGGCGGAACTGTTCGCGCAGGAAGTGCGCGCGCTGCGGGACCATTTGGCAAAGTCGAACCGGACCCTCTGGATGTGGGGGGACCGGTTCCTGGACGCCGCCGCGACCGGCCTCGGCAAATGGGAGGCGAGCGAGAACGCGACCGCCCCCGCCATTCACTCCGTGCCCAAAGACATCGTCATCTGCGACTGGCACTACGAGAAGGCCCCGCCGACGGCGGCTTGGTTCGCCTCGCAAGGCTTCCGCGTGGTTTCCTCGGCCTGGCGCAAGCCCGAAGTGGCCCTCGGCCAACTCGAATTGATCCGCTCCGTCCGCCGTCACGCCAACGACGCGATTGCCGCCCGCATGCTCGGCGTGCTCCACACCACCTGGTGCGGGGCCGGCCCGTTCATCCGCGCCTACTACGGTGAAGACGCCTCCAACACCGCGGCCGTCGAATCCGCGCGTGCCTTCCAGCGGCTGTTCAAAGAATTACGGGACGGCGGGCGATAACCGCCGGAGCGAGGGCGCTCAACAATCCGGCTCACCGGAATGCTGACCGAGCCGAGCGCCCCGCTGGCGATGTCCCGAACCAGAATGCGCAGCAGCACCGCCTCCGGCAAACGGTCGAGCCGCTCGACAAGTACCAGGCTCTTTTCGCGAAAGACCCGCTCGTGGGTCTGCGGGCTCAGGGTGAGATTCGCGATATGCGTCAGCGTCTGCAAGTGGCGGTCCCGCGGCCCGATCTGAACCAGGCAGATATCCACAGCGCCTTGCCAGATCCCCTCCTTCTGCTCGAGCCGGACGTCGCGCGGATCGAGTTCAAGCTCCAGGTCGAGCCTCGCGCCAGCCTGAGGGGTGACCCGCACCGTCAGCCCCAGCCGCGTGGCATCCACCGGGCTCCACACGGCGGCGCTTAGGACGCCGTCGCGGTACCAGGGCTCCCCGGGCTCTTCCGGCTGGGCGAAGTAGCCTTCGCGGTGGCGCACCCGCACGCCCGGCCGTTTCACCTTCACTTTGATCCGCCGGAACTTGCCGTCCCACTCGTTGTGCGCAGGCTTATAGCCGAGAACATAGACGAGCCGCCCGTCGTCGGTGGCGCGGCGCAGCGCCAGGCGCAGGTCGTTATTGTTGTAAAAAGCCCGGCCGCCCGTGCGCTCGGCGAGCACCTGCATCACCTGATAGCCCGCAACGCTCGACGTCGCCGCCTCGCGGCTGATGCTGCCTTTCTCCGGGCTGTACTCCTCGGTCGCGATCAGCCCCCGCGCGTCCACGGGGTAGACGGCCAGGTTGGCGTTGTTGAGAGCGCGCGCGGCGCGTTCGATCTCCGGCCAGAACGTCTGGATGCCCGGCGCCGGCTTCTCCGGCAGCGGAGCCGACTCGCGCCCGATCCACACCGGGAAGCTGCCGGAAACCCAGATCAGGTTCTTGCGGCCGGGCAACCGCTCCATGTGGTTCGCGATGGCAACCAGCGCGCGGATCGTCCGCAGTGCGCGGTCCTGCCGGTAGTAGTCGATGAGGTTCAGCCGCACCTCGTTCAGCCACGTGCTGAGCTGCACAACGCCCGTGTCCACTCCCGGCCCGAGCGCCGACTCCGCCTCCATGGACAGGTCACCCTTGTACCCGGCGAGCGCATTCTTCAGAGCCTGCGCGTCGCTCGTGAAATCCTGGAGCACGTTCAGGCCGCGCCCCAGGGCGAACAGAGCGATCTTGTCCCGCGCCTGGAGCTGATCGAGGAACTTGAGAATCTGCTCGCGCGCGTAGGACCGATCGGTAATGCGCGTGTTCAGGCCGTCGAAGAGAATGGCGGTAGCGCTGCGCGCTCCCTCGGCGGTGCGCTCCAGGCGGTTGGAAAAAGTGTTCGGCGGGAGCGGCTCCGCCGCCTCGGCGGCTTGCGAGGTCTCGGCCGCGAACAGGCTGATCTTCTGCTCCTGGCCTTCGTCGAAGAGGGCAAAGTCCTCCCACGCAAGCCCGGGCACAGCCTCGCCGCTCTTCGCCTCCGCAATCACCTGCACTTCCACCAGGCGCGCGGTCACCCGCAGCGGCGGCTGCGGCTGCTGCACCACCAGCAAAACGAAAACCGGTGACAGGCTACGCAATCCCCAATTTTCTCAAGAATCGGGGACAGCCCGCATGTTTCCGCACACACGCTGCTGCGTCCGCCCCGGGCGTACAATCAAAGAAGACCCTTCGGGCGCGTAGCTCAGGTGGATAGAGCATCAGCCTTCTAAGCTGAGGGTCGCTGGTTCGAGTCCAGCCGCGCCTACCAGAATTCCCCGAGCCGCAAGCTGCCCCTCCGGGCTACGCTGCGCTGACCATCGCCAGCAGCTCCATTTCTCGATCTTCCGCCGCGGGCGGAGCTGCACAGGCGCCGGCTCTTTCCCTCGCCGCCTGCGCGCGCAACGTGGATGGAGGAGCTTCGGCGGGCGCGATCTCGAGTTCCGCCAGGTGCAGCAGCCCGGCAAGCGGCGATGCCGAGCGTTCCGGCTGGTGATGCAGGCCCACCGCCTCCACCATGTGCCGGGGAAAGTTCCACAGACGCAGAATCTCGGCCCCCAGCTCTCCATGGTCGAACCCGAAAAGGAACATTTCCGCCAGCGCCGGCTCGCATCCCTGTTCGAGCAGCCGCGCGTAAACGGTGACTGCCTCCGCCGGCATACCCCAGATCGCCAGGCGCCCTACGTCGTGGACCAGGCCCGCCAGGAAAGCCTCGTCCGGATGGATCCCGCCCACGGCCGCAGCCATGTACTCGCATCTTCGGGCGGCCTCCAGAGAATGCTGCCAGAGGTTCCGCAGATTCGAGGACGCGAACAGTGGTTGCAGAACCGCCGCAATCGCCACACGGCGCGTGGCGTCCAGCCCGATGTAGGAAATCGCCTGGCGGATCGTCGCGATGGGGGCTCGCGGGCTGTACAGGCAGGAGTTGGCGATGGCCACCAACCGGCCGGCCAGCACCTGGTCGGAGGACAGCAGCTTCTCGAGCTGCCGGAACGTCACATCCTCGTCGGCGGTCATCGCCAGCACCTGAAACACCACCGCCGGAAAGACCGGCAGCCGCGAGAGCATCGCTCGCATCTCGGACTCGTTCATCCGCGGCAGCGCCACCAGGGCTCTCGCGATGGCGGGACGGCACAGCCCGTTCTCCGCCCGGACCGAGACGTTGCGCACAAGACGTTCTCTCGCATTCTCCCCAGAGACCGGCGACTCGAGTTCCTCGGCAAACAGGTTCGCCGTGGTGAGCGCGTCGGCCAGCAGCGCCAGCCGCTCCTCCCTGTCCCACAAGGACGCCGAATGGAACATCCTGAGCACAGCCAGCACGTCGCTGGTGTGACGGCGGAACGCCGCATCCGACCGCTTCGATCCGCTCCAATCCGGCCCCAGCAGGCCGGTCAGCAGGCAATCCACGGTCCTCTCATCCATCAGCTCCGACGGGTGGTGATGGATACAGGCTGCATGCTCGACCACAGGCAGATCCGCCGGCCGCGCGCCCGCACGGCAGGCGATCTCCACCGCCAGCGCGGCAACCCGCCGCGAGTGTGCCTGAACTGCGAACGTGCGCATCGAGGCCATGACGGCGCCCCGTTGGTCTTATCGGTCTCTGCGGAGAGTTCTATCGGCAGGCGATCCCATGGCCGGAGCCCGGCGAACACTTGAGCGCGCGGCGAAAAAGACCTGCGCCGCCAAGCTCGTGAGTCCCTGGGGTGGATAAACTCAGGCACTTCCCGATTTCACTGCACCTCGAAGTACGAGGCCCGGCCCCTTCCTCTGCCGCCGAAGTTCCTGAGAATTGAAGGGATGAAAGGAAGGGCTCCACCGGAGGCGGTCCAATGTACAATAGGAGCCGACCGGGAACCTACAACGAAGATCCTCCCTTCCAGGAGCAAGAAGATCGTGAAACTGACCGCCCCTACTCGCCGGACCGCCCTCTTCACAGCCGCCCTTGCGCTATTAGCCGCCTCGGTCATCTTAAGCACGGCTACAAACAACACCTACGCTGGCCCAAGCCTCTCCCCGTACCCACATGGAAAGAACTTCGCATTCACCATTACAGACGATCCGGACAACGCCACATTAGAGAACATGATGCCCATCTACGACTTCCTCAGCACCATCGGCCTAAAGACCACCATTGCGGTATGGGTCCGAAATCCGGAACGATCAAACGGAATGCCCGACACACCACGACAGTGGAGACATCCGCCCGACAGTTGTCACCGGCCCGAGTACCTCGCATACCTCAAGCAGCTGCAGGCAAAAGGTTTTGAAATCGCACTCCATACCGTATCGGCGGGCAACGATGTGCGGGCAATCACCGCAGCCGGTTACGAAGACTTTCGACGTCTCTTTAGTTATTACCCACGCATTAACATTATGCATAGCAATAACCTTGAAAATGTCTACTGGGGGCCAAATATTGTCGCTAATTCCCGCATTCGCAGCATGATACGTCTGCTCCCTGGCAAAGCACGCTATCCGTGGGGCGGCGACGATCCTAAGAGCATGTATTTCTGGGGCGACATTCTAAAAGCTCACACCAAGTATGTTCGCCTGTGGGGCACCGCCGACATCAATACTCTCAAGTTTAATCCAAGCATGCCGTACCATAATCCGGACACGCCGTACGTGAATTACTGGTTCTCTTTTTCGGACGGGTGGAACGGAAAGACGTTTTTGCTGCTGACGTCGCATGCCAACATAGAGCGTCTTGTGAATGAAAGAGGGGCTTCGATTGTATATGCACACTTGTCGGCCTCGAAGGAATTGTGCTCCGTCGGGGGCTTGAATCCGAGGTTCGTGGACCAGATGCTGTTCTTGGCGAGTCGGAAGGACGGGTGGTTCGTTACGGCCTCTGAACTCCTGAATCGACTTCTGCTGATGAAATACATCATCTGCTTCTCGGCCAAGGGAAGGACGGTGGTATTCAATAGCGCCGCCGGCGCTGTTGATGGAGTCACGCTGCGGGTAAGGCCGAACGAGGTGTGGCGTCAGGCGGATGGAAGCCTTCAGGCAGCAAACGATGAGGGGGAGCTTTTACTTGGCAATCTGGGCCCAGGGCGGGTTCTTTTGTTGCAGACAGGTGTATCTGCGGACCCTGGGGTGGGCATTGCGCCTGGCTCTTGGGAGCGCCTGAAGATGATCGTCACCCGAGTGTTCTTGTATCTGAAGCATAGCATCCACCGGGCATACTCACGAGTTGGCTAGAGCGATTACCTGAACTCGGTGTTATGCACAGCGAAATTGCTTGATGCGATACTACACCTTCACCAGATCGTCGATCTTCACCGGCACGCCGCCGCGCTCGATGCTCCGGTAGGCCGCGATGCCGATCAGGCTTGCCAGCGCCCCTGCCCTCAGATCCGCCTTCAGGCCCAGCGGATCGGGCTCGTTCCACCGCCGGAACATCAGGTCCCGGATGCCCGCGTCCGCGCCGCCGTGACCGCCCGCGCGCGGCGGCTCTATGTCCCGGATCACCTCCGATTTGCCGAACGACCGCGTCAGCCGCAGCTCTTCGGCCTTGTGACCCCCGCCGCCGTAATCGCTCAGATCGATCCGTCCACTCCTCCCGTTGAAGGAAATCTGCTGGCCCTCGAACGGAAGATACGTGTTGGCCGTGTACGTCAGCAGCACGCCGTTGTCGTACTTTACCCGCACCGACATCACGTCGTAGATGTTCGTGGTCTCGCGCCACACGCAGGCGTCGCGCAGGTAACCGTCTTCGCTCTCGCATTCCGCGTACAGCTTCACCGCCTGCGGTTCCGTCCGGATGTCCCAATAAAACGAGCACTTCTTCGCATAGGGGCACGCGCGGCAATGCGTCCCCCGGAACGGCCCGTTCCTCCCGTAGAACCGCAGCTCGCCGCTCGCCGAAACCTCCACCGGCCGCGCCTCCAGCCACCAGTTCGCCTGGTCGAAGTGGTGGCAGGCCTTATGCACGAGCAGCGTGCCCGAGTTCTCTTTCAGGTGGTGCCACCTCCGGAAGTAGGATGCCCCGTGCGAAGTGTCCAGGTATTCGTGGAAATCCACCGACAGCACGTCGCCGATCGCCTTCTCCTGGAGCAACTGCTTCAGCCGCTTCGCGTCGGGCGAGTGCCGCGCGTTGAACGTCACCCGCACGCTGCGCCCGGTCCGCTTCTGCGCTTCCAGGATCGCCTTGCATTGCGCCTCATCGGTGCACATCGGCTTCTCGGTGATCGCGTCGCAGCCCATCTCCAGCGCGCGCACGATGTAACGCCAGTGCGTCGAGTCCACCGTGGTGACGATAACCGAATCGGGCTTCGTCTCCCGCAGCATCTGGTCAAAGTCCTGAAACACCGGCACGTTGACCCCGATCAGCTCCCGGGCCACGCGGACCCGCTTTCCGTTGATGTCGCACAGCCCGACGATTTCCACGACGTCGCTGTACTCCTTGGCCACCGGCTTGCCCCACGTCTCCGTTCCCCGGCTCCCCGTTCCGACAATCGCCAGCCGCAGCCGCTTCCGCTCCTGCGCTCCGAGCGGCGCCGCCACCGCCAAAGCCGCCGCTCCGCTGTCCCGCAAGAATTCCCGCCTGCTCACGCGCACGCCGTCTTCCTTCATGGTTCTCTCTCCCCCGTGCATTCTCGCAAAACCGGGGACAGCCCGCATGTTCCCCTGCGTTTCGAAACGGTTTGAATAACCCGGGGAACACGTCTTCCCGTCCCCCGGGCACAAAGGCGCTTACCGGCGCAGCGTCGTCGCCGAAGCGGTGTTGGAATAGCCGGAATTGCCCCCGGCGTTGAACGCGCGGACGCGATAACGATAAGTCGAGTTCTTGGTCAGACCGGTGTTCTGATACGACGTTGCGTTGGCCCCCGTCTGCGCGATCTGGACGAAGTTCGTGCACGTGCTCCCCTTGCAACGCTCGATCTTGAATCCGTCCTCGTTGTCCGAATTGTCCGCCCACGTGAGGTTGATCTGGCTCTTGGACACCGCCGTCGCTACGAGATTGCTCGGAGCCGTCGGCGGTGACGGAAGCGCATTCGTGGTGGCCTCGGCCACGTTCGACGGCGGCGAGTCGCCGCCGGTGTTATACGCCACCACTTGATACCGATAGGTTGTGCCGGCCGCGAGCCCGGTGTCGCTATAACTGGTGACGTTCGCCCCGATGGAACCCACGACCGCGAAACTCGAGCATCCCGTCCCCTGGCAGCGCTCAATCCTGAACCCGTTTTCATCGGAGGAGTTGTCCGTCCAGCTCAAGTTGATCTGGCTCGACGAGGCCGCCGTCGCCGTCAACCCGCTCGGCGCATTCGGCGGGCTTGGCGGCGCCCCGCAAGAGGCAACCGTGAACGAGCCTACTCGCGTCCGCCAGCCGGCGGAACTCGCACTCTGGTAGTACTCCTGCGTGTACCAGAAACCGCAATCGTCCGTGTCCACCGACATCGAACTGTAGTCGCCCCAACGGCCCGAGCTGTGCGTCTGGTAACCGCCGCCGGCCATCAGCGTCGTCTCTCCTT
>CAYZJD010000184.1:0-8716 GCA_964478455.1 uncultured Solibacteraceae bacterium
CATCCTGCCGGAAATGTGAAGGGCGGGTGAATTTCCTTGATCCGATGAGTAGGAGTCTGGTGTACAATCATCCGGATCGGGAAACCGAAGGGATTTCGGACCCGAATCAACCCTGTCACATTCCGTTGGGTAGGGGAGGCCACCTATGATGCCGAGAATGCGAACAAAGCGGTCGTTGTGCATGTCGATGAGTTTCGTATCCATCTTTCTGCTTGCGACGGCCGCGGCAGGCGCCGCGGGGAAGGGTCCAAGCCCGAAGTTCACGACAGCAAAGGCTTTTGACGTGTCACCGCCGCTGCGAGACCTGGCGCTGCGGGCGCCGCTACGAACGATGGCGCTCGGTCTCTTGCCGGATCTCATCGAGATCCGGCCGGACCGCGGTCCGGTTGTGGCGGACACCGGATTCACCGGGGACGGGGCGGTCCAGGCAACCGGAGCCGCTTCGCTCGCTGCCATCGCGCCGCTGATCCCAGCCCCTACAGCCAACTTCGAGGGGCTCAGCAACCAAGACAATTTCAATATCTTTGGGTTCCGCGTGAACCCCCCGGATCCCATGGGTGATGTCGGCCCGAACCACTACGTCGAACTGATCAACCTTGTCGGCGCCGTCTACGACAAGTCGGGAAACCTGCTGTTGGGGCCGGTGGCCATCGGCGACATCTGGGCGGGCTTTGCGGTCGAGGATTGCACGGACCCGTCAGGCGATCCCGTCGTGCTGTATGACCAGCTTGAAGACCGCTGGCTGTTGAGCCAGTTCACGACCCGTGACCCGATCTACTACAACTGCGTCGCCATCTCACAAACCGGCGATCCCACCGGGCCGTATTACCGCTACGCGTTCACCTCGGGCGAGTTCTTCCCTGATTACCCGAAGTACGGGGTGTGGACGAACTCGTATCTGCTCACCTCGCGGGATTTCGGGCCGGAACCGGATAATGAGTACGGCATCAGCGTCTACGCGCTAGAAAAGAGCAAGATGATCGCCGGCAACCCAAACGCCCGCGCGGTGCAGTTCTTCCTCGATTCGGACGTCGTGCCGATCAACCTCATCGGAGATGGCTTGCTTCCGGCGGACATCGACGGTCACCGCAGGCCGCGGGACGGCGCGTCGGCCCCAATCGTCGGCACGCAGGATGACGGTCATCCGTATGGCGCGTTGTTCGATGCTCTGAACGTGTTCGAGTTGTCGGTGCAGTGGCGGTCCACACCGAAGGCCTCGCTGAGCCTAGTGGCTCAGATCCCGGTGGCCGAGTTCGACTCAGTCTTTCCATGCAGCCCGACATCCCGGGACTGCCTACCTCAGCCGGGCATCACTAACCCGGGCCAGTACCTTGACATCCTTGGTTACAGGCAACGGCCGACATGGCGGCTCGCGTACCGGAATTTCGGGACCTACGAAGCCATGGTGACGAACCAGTCGGTGGAGGCGGCACCCGGCGTTGCCGGTGTGCGCTGGTATGAGATCCGGCGAGCCAGTGGAAGCTACGAGGTCTATCAGCAGGGAACATATAACCCCGCCGACGGCGTTCACCGCTGGATGGGCAGCATTGCGATGGACTGGCAGGGCAACATGGCGCTGGGCTACAGCGTGGTCAACGGTGTCGACGTGTACCCCGGCATCCGCTACACCGGCCGGGTCAGGGGCGACCCGCTGGGCCAGATGACCCTTGGCGAGGGCGTCATCATGAACGGGTCAGGTGTTCAGACCACAACGAACAGCCGCTGGGGCGACTATACGTCGATGAACATCGATCCAGTGGATGACTGCACGTTCTGGTACGTGAACGAGTACTACGAGGTATCAGGGCTGCCGTTGCCGCTGCCGCCCCCGCCGCTGCCCCCTCCGGGGACTACGGCGCCCTGGCAAACTCGCATTGCCAGCTTCAAGCTGCCGGGCTGCGAGGCAAGGGAGTAGCGCAGAGGAAAGAAGGACGGGGGACCGACGGCGCGGTTCCCCGTCTTTCGGTCCCTTGCCGGTGCGTCACAAGAAAGCGCTTGTCGACTTGCTTCCGGTTGACGACACCGGCACGCGCAGGCTCCGACACGCACCGAGCCCGGGGAGGAGTTTTCGGGGTCCGCGGCGCAGACCGCCCGGCAGCGTTCAGTGAAGGCCGAGGCGGTGAAGCAGATAGTCCACCTTCTCGAAAGCGTCCCTCAAGAGGATCGCCCGGTCCTCTGCGTCCTGAACTCCCTCGAAGTCGGCTACGAACTTCGGCCCGACGTGGTCAGGCGAGGAGAACTTCTCGGCAATCTTCAAGATGCCTTCCCGAACCAGCGCGTGTCTCACGTGAGGCGCGATCTCGTGCGCCAGGCCATCCATGCCGCCGGGGTAGTTCGTGAAGCAGAAGTAGATGTCCCAAGCATCCTTCTCTTTCAGCCTGTCGTGGAGCGCCATGCCCTTCATCACGAGGAAGGGAACGACCGAGCAGACGCGGACCACTGCTCGGTCCCTGCCGCCCCCGGGAAGAACTCCGCTGATCTCTGTCTCCACAAAGAGATCGAAGGCAAGGTCGCAGCCGCGCGCCTTCCTTGCTCGGCCCGCATGGACCGGCTGCGTTCGATGTTTGGGTCCCGTGCCTGCATATTCGCCGGCGAGAAAATCGACCTCCACCTTGATCGGCTTGCCGCGGACCGCGACGGTGCGGTGGAAGATGAACGGCTGTCGAGGGTCCTGTTCATAACCTCGTCCCAGCAGGAGGGCCTGGATCGTCGAGTAGCCCCCTTCCTGTAGATTGCGGTGATTCAGCGCAAGGTCCACGTCGATGCTGCCAATATGCTGCCTGGGAGTCTGCGGGAGGATCAACTGCGGAACCCAACCCCCAACAACGACAATGTCGTTACGGTACTCGCCCAGCAGGCGAATCAGTTCCAGCAGGACAGATCGTGCCGCTTCGACGAGATCCGCCGAGTAGTCTCGGAAGGTTACCGCCATTGCGGCTTAATGACCTCCTCGAGGATCATCTCGGCTGCTTCCTCTCCGCGACCTTTCGTTTGCCCGAGATCGAGCCAGAGCTGAACAGGAGAAACGATCGCCGCGCCCTCGATATCGCACGACCCGTAGAAGACGCCCGCATCGTACGGGGCGATGAGCGTGAGGTTGGCGCCTGATGTAACACGCTTCAGGTTCAGCCGGGCTGCCAGCGCTTGGGCGTCTCCGGCGGCGTAGGCGGTGATACGCTGATAGCGAACCGTTGGGGCGAGGCGGGCGGCGCCGGAGAATCCCGTGAAGGCGAAGGGTATCTTCAATCTTCTGCCGGCTTCGACGAGCTCCGCTTCCGTCTGTGGAATCGCCTTGAGCGAGTAGAAATCGGCCTGTAAGTCTGACCGAGAGCGATAGTTTGCGGCCCACTCCTTGAGGAGTGGGCTGACCGCTTCGTCCAGTGAGCGGAGGCCAAGGCCACCTGTGCCCGTGTCGATCCACTCCCGATCAGCCAGCAGCTTCTTGACGTTCGCTACCTGTCCGAGACTGACTCCGGCTTCGTCGGCGAGTTCCTGCATCCGCCAAGCTCTCTTGCCCGATGCCAGAAGCACGCGGAGAACTCGCTCAGCTTTCGGCGAGTACAAAGACCGCAGGTCACGCTTCTGAACAGCCAAGTTCAGGTAGCCTTCCCGGCGAATATAAACCTGATCGAACGCCAGGCGGCAGTTCCCCGCCAGGTCCAGGTAACCGACGCCGTACCCTTTGCAGATTGACGATGCCTCCGGGGAAATGTAGGGGGCGATGAACACCGGATAGTCCCGCCTGCCGGAACGTATGTAATCGAGGAGGTTGAGGCAGGCTTCTCGTGCGATTCTCGGCTGCCCGCTTGACTTCACCTGGCAGACCAGGCGGCGGTCTGCCCTCTTGCCGCGAATCCCAATAACAAAGGCGACACGCGGATCTCCTCGCGGGCTTTCGCGCCTGAAGTTGGCGTCCTCAAGAAAAGGCACTTCCCGCAAGGCCGCCGTGAGGCGGTCGAGCGCCTCCCTTTCCAGGGCTGCTCCTTTCACCATGGACGGAATTTTCAGCATGTGCTGAAAGCCATTATTACAGTGAAATCGCCCGACGTCAATCCGCCACCTCGGTAGCGCTCCCAGCGCTGCCAGAACTCGCAGCCTCACACCTGCGCCACAAAGAACAGCCTGGGAAAAGGGAACAGCACCCGGCCGTCGGGCTGGGCGGGGAAGAGCCGCTCGACCTTCTCGCCATAGGCGCGCAGAAACGCCTCACGCTCGGCCTCGGGGATGCGCTCCAGATACGGCCGCAGCCCGGTGCCGCGCATCCACTCGACGATGGCCGCCGGCCGCTCGAGGATATGCAGATAGGTGGTCTGCCAGAGTTCGAGACCGCGCACCATGGGCCGCAAGATGCGGTAGTAGTCCTCGGGTTCGAGGATTTCGAAGGGCCGCGGAACCGGCTGAAGCCACGTTCGCCAGGGCGGTTCGGCGCACAGCTCTTCGATGGCATGATGCGCCGGGCTGTGCAGATGATACGGGATCTGCACGGCCAGAAATCCGGAGGCGCGAAGACACCGCACGAGGCCGGGTAACAGCGAGCGGTGATCCGGCACCCACTGGAAAGCAGCGTTTGAAAAGATCAGGTCGACAGGTTGGGCGGGCCGCCAGCGGGCGATGTCCGCTTCGATCCACTCAACCTCCGGATCGCTTCGCCTTGCCTCGTCGAGCATGGCCGGGGAGTTGTCTACGGCGATAATGCGGGCCCGCGGCCACCGGGCCCGCAGAGCGGTGGTGCTGTTGCCCGGACCGCAGCCGAGATCGACGGCGCACGCCGGATCGGCGACGCCGATCTTCTGAATCAGATCGAGGCAGGGTTGTGCGCGCTGGTCACCGAACCGGAGATAGAGCGAGGGATCCCACATAGGAGGTCAACGCCGGGCGGCTCCTCGCAGGTCCGCGTCCACCTGCTCGCCCAGCCGGATCACGATTCGCGGCAGCGCTTCGATGTCAGCGCAGGATGTGCGGAAGTTCACGATACAGGCGCGCAGCGCGAACTTCCCGCCAACGACCGCGTTGGACAGAAACGCCTCGCCACCCTTCTGAAGGCGGTCCAGCAATTCCGCATTCAGTTGATCCAAGTACTCAGCGGCGCCGGGATCGTTCCTGCCAAGGTCCGCCGGCACGTAGCGGAACGTGGTGATGCTCAGCCCCTGGGTGAGCGGCTCAAGTTGCGGGTGCTTGGCCGCCTCGTGGTATAGCGCCTCGGCGAGCCGGATGTCGTCGCCGATCATTCGCGCCAGGCCCTCGCGCCCGGCGGCCCGAATCCCCAGCCATACCTTGAGGGCCCGGAAGCCGCGCGAGTTCTGCGGCCCGAGGGCGTAATAGTTGAGCGGTTTCTCCTCCGCATCGCCGCCGAAACGGTAGTAGGCGGGCGAGTAGTCGAAGGCGTCAGGCAGATGCTGCGGATTCCGCACCAGCGCGCACCCCGCCTCCAGCGGAGCGTAGAACCACTTGTGAGGATCCACAGCGACAGAATCGGCCAGCGACAGTCCCTTGAGCTCGGCCGGCGCATCGGGGAGGGCCGCCGCGGGCGCCCCGTAAGCGCCGTCGACGTGGAACCAGAGTCCGTACCGTCGGGCGATGTCGGCCAGTTCGGGCAACGGGTCGATCGCTCCGGTGCTCACCGTGCCCGCCGATCCGACAACGAGGAACGGCTTTCCTCCGGCAGCAAGGTCCGCTTCGATCCTTCGGCAGAGCTCGCCCGTGTCGATTCGAAAGGCGGCGTCCACCGGGATCCAGCGGATGGAATCGGTTCCCAGCCCGAACAGGTCGGCAGCCTTCTGAATCCAGGTGTGCGTCTCGGTGGAGGCATAGGCGAGGAGGCACCTGCCGTGTTCGGGCCGCACGCCTTCCGAGCGGATGTCCCAGTTCGCTTTGGCGCGGCGGGCGGCGAGGAAGCCCACGAAATTGGCCATATTGCCGCCACTCACCAGCAGACCGCCGCAGTCGGCTGGATAGCCGAGGAACTCGGCGATCCAACGTACCGTTTGCGCTTCGATCTCGGTCGCCACCGGCGAGAGAATCCAAGCGCCGCAGTTTGGGTTCAAGGCGGATGCCAGCAAATCGCCAAGGACGCCGATCGGGGCCGCGGAGGAGGTGACGTAGCCGGCGAACCGCGGATGCCCGTTGAACAACGAGTGGTCAAGGAGGAGTTGCCAGGCTTCGTCCAGCAGATCCGCCGGGGCGGCGCCGGTTTGGGGGAGCGGGTCGCCGCCGAGCAAGGATCGGACGTGCGCGGGTTCTTCGCCGGGTGTCACCGGGCGTTCCGGCAACTCGCCGAGAAATGCCGCGATCCGGTCCACCAGCCCGTGGCCCAATTCCCGAAATTCCATGGGATCCATCTCGAGCGCTGCTGTTCGTACGGTCACGTTCTTCCCTTTCCTTCCATAGCGACACGAAACGGGGGCGTTCGCAACAGCGCGCGCCCATTGCGCCTCTGCGGTTATAGAATGTTGCCTCGGAGACTCATGGATCGCCAGGAATGCTTGCGAAGGCTGCGCGAGGTGATCGCCGCCGGCAGACCCATCATCGGAGCCGGCGCGGGTACGGGAATCTCGGCCAAGTGCGCCGAGGCGGGCGGCGCGGACCTCATCATCATTTACAACTCGGGGCGTTATCGCATGGCGGGGCGAGGCTCGCTCGCGGGTTTGCTGCCGTACGGCGATGCGAATGCCATCGTGGTCGAGATGGCCCGCGAGGTTCTGCCCATTGTGCGGCGCACGCCGGTGCTCGCCGGCGTCTGCGGCACCGACCCGTTCCGGGTGATGGACGTCTTCCTTGGAGAGTTGAAGGGGCTCGGTTTCTCGGGCGTGCAGAATTTCCCGACGGTCGGCCTGTTCGACGGAGTTTTTCGCGCCAACCTCGAGGAAACCGGTATGGGTTACGGCCTGGAGGTGGACATGATCGGCCGGGCGGCCGGCCTGGGGCTGCTGACGTGTCCTTACGTGTTCAACGAGAGCGAGGCCCGAAGCATGGCCGGGGCCGGCGCCGACATCATCGTGGCGCACATGGGACTCACCACCAAGGGCGCGATTGGGGCGAAGACCGCCGTGACGCTGGAAGAGGCGGTTCGCCGCACGCAGGCCATGCGCGACGCTGCCGTAGCCGTCAGGCGCGAAGTGATCGTGCTCTGCCACGGGGGGCCCATCGCGGAACCGGAGGACGCCGCCTTCGTGCTGAGCCGGACACAAGGAGTGGCCGGCTTCTTCGGCGCGTCGAGCATGGAGCGGCTGCCCACCGAGCGCGCCATCACCGAGCAGGTGAAACAGTTCAAGAGCATCTCCATGCCGGGGTGAACAAGGAGGCACCATGTCCGATCTTCCGGGAAAACGGTTCGTCAGGCCCGCTGACGTAGAGACGCAGGTCTACGACTGGGGCAGCATCAAGTGGCTGAGCGAGCCTCGTATCACCGCCGCGGAGCGGTTCAGCGCGGGGGTGGTGATGCTCGAACCCGGCAAGGGACATGCCCGGCACAACCATCCGGGCGTCGAGGAGATCCTTTACGTTGTCTCCGGCGAGGGCAGGCAGATGATCGAGGACGATGGCGCGGAGCGCTGGGAGTCCATCGCCGCGGGCGACCTCATCCACGTCCCGCCGGATGTGTTCCACTCGACGATCAACACTGGCTGGGAGCCGCTCAAGATGGTCGCCATTTACTCGCCACCGGGAGCGGAAGCGTTGTTGCGCATCTTGCCGGGCTGCCGGATCCTGCCTCCGGGCGAGCTTCCCTCGCGATGAGACGAACCGTCGCTCTCGTCGGCACGCTCGACACCAAGGGCGAGGAATTCCAGTTCGTGCGCGACCTCGTCGCCGCGGCGGGCCTCGGAACGCTGGTGATCGACGCGGGCGTGCTCGGCGAACCTGGGTTCACTCCGGACATCACACGAGAGGAAGTGGCCGCCGCAGCGGGCGTGGAATTCAGCCGCCTCGTGGCCGAGAGGGACCGCGGGCGCAGCGTGCAGGCGATGGCCGCGGGCGCCGCCGTCCTCGCGCGGCGGCTGTTCGATGAGGGTCGCATCCACGGCATCCTCTCGCTGGGCGGCTCGGCCGGCTCGACCATCGGCACGGCGGCGATGCGCGCTTTGCCCGCCGGCGTTCCCAAGCTGATGGTCTCGACCCTGGCCTCCGGCGACACGCGGCCGTATGTCGGCACGAAGGACATCGCCATGATGTACCCGGTGGTGGACATCGCCGGGCTGAACGTGCTTTCGCGCCGGATCCTGAGCAATGCCGCCGCGGCGGTCACCGGCATGGTGGCGCGCGAGCCGGACGACGACGCCGCCCAGAAGCCGCTCATCGGGGCGACGATGTTCGGCGTCACCACGCCGTGCGTCCAGATGGCGCGAAAGATCCTCGAGGAGCGCGGCTATGAAGTTCTGGTGTTCCACGCCACGGGAACAGGCGGGCAGGCGATGGAAGGGCTGATCGCGGACGGTTATCTGCGCGGCGTGCTTGACATCACCACCACGGAGCTGGCCGACGAACTTGCCGGCGGAGTGCTGACGGCCGGCCCGGACCGGCTGGAGGCGGCCGCGGCCAAGGGCGTACCTCAAGTGGTGTGTCCGGGGGCGATCGACATGGTCAACTTCGGCCCGATGCATACGGTGCCGGAGAAGTTCCGCGAGCGCAAGCTTTACATGCACAACCCGACGGTTACGTTGATGCGCACGACACCCGAGGAATGCGCCGAACTCGGCCGCATTACCGCGGAGAAGCTCAA
>CAYZJD010000185.1:0-8707 GCA_964478455.1 uncultured Solibacteraceae bacterium
CTCGGCCAGGTTGCCGGCGCGCACCAGATCGCGGGCACGCGCTTCCTCGGCCTGCCGGAGGAAGGTGCGGACCTGGCTCGCGACTTCAAGCTGCTCCCTCGTGAGCGCGCGTCCTTTCAACGATTCCAGTGCTTGCCGGGCGCGCTGGATGTGGGTGTCGGTGGTTCGCTCGAGCTGGCGGCGCTGCTCCGCTGTGAGCATCGGGCGAAGCTGGGGCGCAGGCGCTGGGGGTGACGGCGGCTGCGCCGGAGGTTGGGACGGCTGGACGCGCGGACCTGCGGGCGAGGGTCTCTTCTTTACGGGTACCGGGGCCGGAGGCTGGGCTGCCGGCGGCTCGACTGTCACCGGAGGTCGCTCTGGCGGCGGCTGCACCGGAGGTGCCGGCAACTGAGGCGCCGTCTGGGCCGGTGCGGGCGCTGGCGCCGGCGTCTTCGGCTTCGACCGCTTGAACGGCCAGCACGAAGTCAGCGCCGGCGCGAGCGCGAGGAGCGCCAGCGCGATCCAGGTTCCAGGCCTCCTCATGACGTTTGACTCTTGAGATCCTCGACGGCCGCGCCCGCGGGCCGCCTCGCGGCTGGAAACCGCAGCCAAAAGGTTGTTCCTTTTTCGGGTTCGCTGGCGAAGTCGATCGTACCATTGTGCAACTGCACGATGCGAAACGTCATGGCGAGCCCAATGCCGGATCCTTTGCCCTTCGTTGTGAAGTAGAGGTTGAAGATCTTCTCCCGGATTTCGGGCGGGATGCCGGCCCCCTGGTCGATGACAGTGAAGACCGCATCGTCCTTCGCCGTCTCGGTGCGCAGTTCGAGGCGGCCGCCGTCCTTCATCGCCTCAACCCCGTTGACAACGACGTTCACGAAGGCCTGCTTGAGAAGGTCGCGGTCGCCGCGAATGAGGGCCGGCTCGGCCAGAAGCGCAACGTCCACGTGCTTCTTCTCGGCTTCAGGGCCGACGAGCGCGGCCACCTCGCGGGCCAGGTTCGCCAAGTCCACTTCCGCCAGTCGCAGCTCGACGGGCCGGGTGAAGTCGAGGAATGTCTTCACCACCGAGTTCAGCCGCGCGATCTCTTTCGAGATGATGTCGATCTGTGGTTCAACGCTGGCGTCGAGATCGGTGAGCCTGGCCCGAAGCACCTCCAGGTGCAGCGCAATCGCGTTCAGAGGGTTCTTGATTTCGTGGGCGACGCCCCCGGTGAGGCGGCTGATGGCGGCCAGGCGCGTCGAGACGTCAAGCTGCGAGCCGATCTGGCGGCGCGTTTCGGCGTCCCGCAAGGTGATCAGCGTGCCCAGCCGGTCGTGGCTGGGGAAGTCCTCAAGCAGCTCGACGTTGACGAGCAGGCGGCCGGGCTGGCCACCCGGACGTTCAAGCGTCACCAGGTGGTCTTTAAGAGAGCGGCGGAATTGCACCGCCCCGTGAACCGCTGCCCCCAAAGCCGTGGAGGTAGGAAACACCTCGTCGAGTCCCCGGCCGAGCAGTTCCCAGCGACCGCGCCCGAGGAAGCCCTCGGCCGCGCGGCCGGCCATCACCAGCCGGTCGCTGCGGTCAAACAGGAGCACCGCTTCCTCGAGGCGCTCCAGCACTTGGTCGATGTTCCACCGAAGTTGAACCACGTCATCCCGCGCACCCCGGAACTGCTGGCCGAGGAGGTTCAGTTTCGACTGGACCGCGGCCAGTTCCTTCGATTCCGTCTCCGGCGGGGCTTCACGCGAGAACTCGCCGCGGGCAATGCGGTCGATCGCCTCGCCGATCCTTGCGAGCGGCCGGAAGGCGATGTTCGAGGCGACGATGGCCAGAACCACGGCGGCGGCGACCGAACCGGCGAGCAGCCAGCCGAGGTACCGGAGCTGCGGATTCAGCGTGTTTCGCAGGAAAACCGACGAAACCAGAACCTTGATCTCGAACACGGGCGCTTGCTGCTCCTGAATGCCAAGCGGCAGGACGACCTCATAGTTGCGGCGAACGGTCAGTACTTCCCAGAGCTGGCGCCAGGGACTCTTGGCCGCCCAATCGGTCAGTTTGGGCAACTGGCGGACTTGGCGTCCGACGCTGGTGGGATCGGAAGCGGCCAGCACGCGGCCCGTTTCGCCCGCAATCACGATCTCGAGGATGGTGCGGGAGCTGGCCATCGTTTCCTCAAGCAGCCGGGCCAGCTCGTCGTCCTCCTCGACGATTTGTGCCCAGAGCCGCTTGGTCTCCTCGAGGCTGGCGCGCTGCGGGGCGCTGGCGGCCTGCTCCGAAATGCGCTGCATCAGGAAACTCTGCACCTGAAGCGCGGTGAGGTTGGCGCGCTCCAGTACGTCCTGGAAGCGCGCGGTCGCGGCACTATGCAGGTTCAGCGCGGAGAGCACCAGCACCACGCCCACCAGCAGCGCCACGATCGAAACGCGTAGACGGGCCTTGAGAGACATGGATCAGGCGGTAGGCGTAGCCGAACCGTACTCTTTCAGCTTGTTGTGGAGGGTCTTGAGGCTGATGCCGAGGATCTCCGCGGCCCGCGTCTTGTTGTTGTGGGTGTGCTCCAGGGTGCGGAGGATCAGCGCTTTCTCGGCCTCGTCAACGGTGGTCCCGACAGAAAGGCGGATGAGATTCGGGTCCTCCGCGTCAACGGCCGCGCGCGCGGGCGCGCTGATGCCAAACTGCGGCGGCAGGTAAGACAACAGGACCGCGCCTTCGCCGGCCAGGATGATGGCGCGCTCGAGAACGTTGCGCAACTCGCGCACGTTGCCCGGCCAGTTGTGTCTGTGGAACAGGTCCATCACGTCCGGGGCGACCTCGGTGACGCGGCAGCCGTGCTTGCGGTTGAGGTCGGCGAGCAGTGCTTCGCACAGCGCAGGCAAGTCCTCCTTCCGCTCGCGCAGAGGCGGCAGGTGAATGTGGAAGACGTTGAGCCGGTAGTAGAGGTCCTCGCGCAGCTCGCCCTTGCGCAGCGACTCTTCGACGACTTTGTTGGTCGAGGCGATCACGCGCACGTCCACCAGGATTTCCGACTTGCCGCCGAGGCGGCGGACGCGGGAATCCTCGAGCACGCGCAGCAGCTTGGCCTGCGTGGGCGCGGGCATGTCGCCGATTTCATCGAGCAGGATGGTTCCGCGCTGAGCCAGTTCGAAGCAGCCGGCGCGGCGCTCGATGGCGCCGGTGAAGGCGCCTTTCTCGTGCCCGAACAGCTCGCTCTCCATCAGCGTCTCCGGCATGGCCGCGCAGTTCACGGCGACGAACGGGCCATCGCGGCGGGGGCTCAGGCGATGGATGGCGCGGGCGACCAGTTCCTTGCCGGCGCCGCTCTCCCCCGTAATGAGGACGGCGGCCGTGCTCGGGGCAACCTGGCGGACAAGCGAGAAAACTTGCTGGATGGCCGCGGACCGTCCGACCACGTCCCCAAGCTGGCCCCGGTAACTGAGCTGCCGCTGGAGCCGCTCGGTTTCTTCGGCGAGGCGGCTTTGAGCGGCGGCGCGTTCGAGCAGAACGCGGAGAGCGCGCGGTTCCACCGGCTTCTCCATGAACCAGAAGGCGCCGAGTTCATGAATGGTGGAGATCGCGGTTTCGATGTTGCCGAACGCGGTGACGACGATGGCGGCGGGCCCGCTGCCTTGGGCAGCGAGACGGCGCAGCAACTCGGCGCCGTCCATGCGCGGCATCATAAGGTCGGTGATGAGGACGTGCGCGGGGAACGAGGCGAGCTTCTCGATAGCCTCCACGCCGTCGGCGGCCGTTTCAGCCTGAAACCCCCAGGCGGAGACCATGGCGGCGAGCCCCTGGCGCTGGTTCTCCTCGTCATCGACAATGAGCACGCGCGCCTGCTCCGGCGCCGCATCGTTCTTCATTGCCGTTATTGTACAGGGGACAGACTGTTGGCTGTACCCATTCAGCCGGCCGCGGTACAATGCGGCCTCAAGGGGGGTGACGAGAGAGATGCGCTGGGTGCTCTTATTAGTGGCGGCGGTCAGTTCTGCCTCGGCGGAGCCGAAGAAAGTGGTGGTGACCGGGCTCGAGCCCGAAGCGGTGGAGGGACTGCGACGGGCCGTGCCAGAGGTGCGAATCGTGCCGGCGGGAGGCGGGCAACTTCTCGCGGCGATAGCGGACGCGGACGCGGTCCTCGGCACGATCAGCGCGGAACTGGTTCGGGCGGGGAAGAAACTTCGATGGGCACAGGTATACAGCGCCGGCGTCGAGGACTACCTGTCGCCGGAACTGCGGGCAAGCCCGATTACACTGACCAACTGCAAGATCATCCAGGGTCCGAACATCGCCGACCACGCGATGGCGCTGCTGCTGGCGCTGACGCGCGGGTTGTATCGCGCGATCCCGGTGCGTGCTGGCGAAGAATGGGACCGAGGCGGATACCGGCTGGTGGAGCTCAACGGCAAGACGGCGGTGATCATCGGCGTGGGTGGGATCGGGATGCAGATTGCCGCCCGCGCCAAGGCCTTCGGAATGCGGGTGATCGGCGTGGATCCGGAGGACATTCCTTACACGCCGTTGCTCGACAGGCTGGCGCCGCCGGACCGTCTCGACGCCGTACTGCCGGAAGCGGACGTAGTGTTCGTCGCGGTGCCGCACACGCCGCGGAGCGAGCGGATGATGGGCGGGCGCCAGTTCAACCTGATGAAGAAGGGTTCGTACTTCGTCGCCGTCTCTCGGGGGAAAGTCTACGACATGGAAGCGCTGGTGAAGGCGCTGGATGAACGGCGGCTCGCCGGGGCGGGCGTGGACGTAACGGACCCCGAGCCGCTGCCCAAGGGCCACCCCCTGTGGAAGTTCGACAATGTGGTGATCACCCCGCACCTCGCCGGCGGGTCGGACCGCGTCGGGGAGCGGCGGATGGCGCTGCTCAAGGAAAACCTGAAGCGCTTCGCGGCGGGCGAGCCGCTGGTGAACGTGGTGGATAAGGAGAAGGGTTACTAAGATGCACCACCAAGACACCAAGACACCAAGAAATCAAACTGAGAATGGTTGGATGAACATCACGTATCGCATCGGCAATGACCTGGATCTGGACCAGGTGATCGAGCTGTACCAGGCATCGACACTGGGCGAGCGGCGGCCGGTCGACGACCGGGCGCGAATGGCGGCGATGATCGAGCACGCCAACCTGGTGGTGACGGCCTGGGAGGGCGACCTGCTGGTGGGGATCTCGCGGTCACTAAGCGACTTCGCCTACGTAACCTATCTGTCGGACCTGGCGGTGCGCGACTCGCACCAGCGCCTGGGAATCGGCAAGGAGCTGATCCGGATCACGCAGCGCGAGAGCGGGCAGGCGTACATCGTGCTGCTGGCGGCCCCGAAGGCGGTCGATTACTACCCGCACATCGGCTTCACGCAGCACCCGTCCGCGTGGATCCTGCGGGCAGGGGAGAAGGTGATTTAACCACAGCGGCACAGAGGAAGCCCACTACCAAGACACCAAGGGGATTTTCTCAGGCGGTTGTCTCGGCGCTCCCGGCGTCTCTGCGGTTGAGCGGCTCGAGGTCGAGCGACTTGACGGCCTTCAGCCGGTCGCGGAACTTAGCCGCCTGCTCGAATTCGAAGCGGCGTGCAGCCTCGCGCATCTTTTCCTCAAGCTCGGTGATGAGGCGGGCGCGCTCGGAGGGGCTGAGCGCCTCGGCTTCCGCTTCCTCGGCTTCGAGGGGCACGGTCACGTAGTCGCCCTCGGCAACAGCGACCAGGCTCATGTCGATGGGCTTCACGATGGACTGGGGCGTGATGTTGTTCTGCTCGTTGTAGTCCATCTGGATGCGTCGGCGGCGGTTGGTCTCGTCGATAGCCTTCCGCATGCCGCCGGTCATGACGTCCCCGTAGAGAATGGCCTTGCCGTTGATATGGCGGGCGGCCCGGCCGATAGTCTGGATGAGCGAGCCGCCGGAGCGGAGGAAACCCTCCTTGTCGGCGTCGAGAATGGCGACAAGGGACACCTCCGGCAGATCGAGTCCCTCTCGCAGCAGGTTGACGCCGATAAGGACGTCGTACTCGCCGCGGCGAAGGTCGCGCAGCAGCTTGACCCGGTCGAGGGTGGCCACCTCCGAGTGAAGGTAACGGCAGCGGACGCCGACCTCGGAGTAGTACTCGGAGAGGTCCTCGGCCATCCGCTTGGTGAGGGTGGTGACCAGCACCCGCTCGCTGCGTTCCGCGCGCTCGCGGATCTGGTGGAGCAGGTCATCCACCTGGCCGCGGATGGGGCGGACCTCGACCTGGGGGTCGACCAGGCCGGTCGGACGGATGATCTGCTCGGCGATGACGCCAGCGGACTTAGTAAGTTCGTATGGGCCTGGCGTCGCTGAAACATAGATAACTTGGTTGACGCGGTTTTCGAACTCCTCGAACGTAAGCGGGCGGTTGTCGAGGGCGCTGGGAAGGCGGAAGCCGTACTCGACGAGCGTTTCCTTGCGCGAGCGGTCGCCGTGATACATGCCATGGAGCTGGGGGACAGTCTGGTGACTCTCGTCGAGGAAGACGAGGGCATCCTGGGGCAGGTAGTCGAGCAGGGTGGGCGGGGCCTCGCCCGGCAGCCGTCCGGAGAAATGGCGCGAGTAGTTCTCGATCCCGTGGCAGTAGCCGATCTGGCGGATCATCTCGAGATCGAACATGGTCCGCTGCCAGAGGCGCTGGGCCTCGACGAGCTTTCCCTGCTTGTGAAGTTCGGCGTGCCACCAGCGGAGTTCGTTCTCGATGCTGGCGAGGGCCTCGTCGCGCGTTTCCTGGCTCATCACGTAGTGCGTTTTCGGGTAGATCGGCAGGCGGAGGTAGGTCTGGCGGACCTGGCCGAGGAGGGGGTCGATCTGGGACAGGCTCTCGATCTCGTCGCCCCATAGCTCGATGCGGTAGGCGTAGTCGTCGTAGGTGGGGTAGATCTCGATCACGTCGCCGCGGACCCGGAATGTGCCGCGGCGGAAGTCCGAATCGCTGCGCTCGTACAGGATCTCTACCAGCTTCTGCGTAATCTGCTGCCGGGAAATCCTCTGCCCCTTTTCCAGCATGAGCAGCATGCCGTAATAAGCTTCGGGCGAGCCGAGGCCATAGATGCAGCTCACGCTGGCCACGATCACGCAATCGCGTCTTTCGAACAGGGACTTGGTCGCCGACATCCGCAGCTTGTCGAGTTCGTCGTTGATGGTGGCTTCTTTTTCGATGTAAACGTCGCCGGAGGGTATGTACGCCTCCGGCTGATAGTAATCGTAGTAACTGACGAAATATTCCACTGCATTGTGCGGAAAAAATGCCTTGAATTCGTGGTAGAGCTGGGCGGCAAGCGTCTTGTTGTGGGCGAGCACGAGCGAGGGACGGTTCACCGCTTCGATCACCTTGGCCATGGTGAAGGTCTTGCCCGAGCCGGTCACCCCGAGCAGGACCTGGTGCTGCTCGCCATCCAGGACTCCGCGGACGAGCTGCCCGATGGCGGTTTCCTGATCACCCCGGGGGCGGTAATCGACAGCCAGGCGGAAGGGCATCTCGTTTTCAGTATAGAGGCGAAGAGTCGCGGAGGTCGCGAGGCGTAAAGGTCAGGGGGCCTGGGTGGCGAAGGCGCGCTCGAGTTCGGCGTTGAATTCGCAGCCGATCAGGGCTACTGCCGAAAGCACGTACATCCACACCAGTAATGCGATGACCGCGCCGATGCTGCCGTAGAGCAGGTTGTAATCGGCAATGTTGCCGACGTACCAGGCGAAACCAAGAGTGGCGATGAACCAGAGGATGGTTGCGAGCAATGCGCCGGGCCAGACGCGCCGCCAGGACTGCCTTCGGTTTGGCCCGAGGTAGTAAAGGACCGACGTGACCAGGACGATGGCGGTGAACGCGATGCCGAAGCGGGCAAGACGCCAGGCGAGCTGGACCCATCCCTGGAGTTCGACTCCCTGGGGGATGACGCCGAGCCAGGACAGCGCCGTGCGCTCGACGCGCTGGCCGAACAGGACGAGCGCGGAAGCGCCCACCGCGGGGACGGCGGCGGCAAAGACCAGCAATACGGCGATCGCGCGTTCGCGGAGGAAGGAACGGCCGCAGGGGATGTGATAGGCGGCGCGGAAGCCCTCCATCAGGCTGGTGATGAGGCCGGTGGCAGCCCAGACGGAGATCACGCTGGCGGTGACGAGCAGGGCTGTCGAGCGCTCGCCGCGCACGGTGAACTGATACATGACCAGCGACTCGGTGCCGGGCGGCACAACCTCGAACAGGGCCCGCGACAGGATCCGCGAGATCGCCTCGGCGTTGGCTTCCACCAGGATGGCGGCGGTGGCCGTCAGCAGCGGGAAGAAAGAGAACAGGGCCGAGTAAGCGGCCCCCTTGGCTACGCCGAAGCAGCCGTCCTCGTAAGCGAGCACGAAGGAGCGGCGAAAGAGCCACCAGAAGTTGCGAAGGGCCGTGCGCACATAAATCAGTATAGGGGCCGTGCGGGAACCTGCGCCCCGTGGCGCAGCGGGCTTAACTACGCCGCCACTTCCACGTAGTCAACGGTTGAATGGGGTTCCGGGAGCGGTTCTCCAACCTCGCGCATCGCCTCGAGGTGAGCAGCTAAAGCGTCCTGGAAGTTTCGGCGAGTTTCTTCCTCCGTCTCTCCGACGGCTGCGCATCCCGGCACATCCGGTGAAAACGCGGAATAGCCGGTGCTCGTCGGCTCGATGACCACCGGGTAGCGTCTCACACTCATTTCAACCCTGCTTTCTTTAGTATAGCGTTCAGCGTGCCCGGCGCCAGTTCCTTCCCTTCGTTGCCCGGCACC
>CAYZJD010000186.1:0-8689 GCA_964478455.1 uncultured Solibacteraceae bacterium
GCGATAACCTGCCCGACCACGGCAACCTGCTGGCCAACCTGGTCCGCTGGGCCGCGGGCGGCAACATTCCGCTGGCGGTCGAGGGTGCGGGCCTCATTGACTGCCATCTCTACCGTCAGCCCGGCCGCCTCATCCTGCATTTGGTGAACCTCACCAGCGCCGCCACTTGGCGCGCACCTCTCGACGAATTGATCCCCGTCGGCCCGCTCAAGGTCCGGGTGCGGGTACCCAAGGATGTCCGGGCCGTCGGCTTGCGCTTGCTAGTCTCGACGGCCAAGCCGCCGCTCTCCGTCACCGCTGGTTGGGCCGCCTTCGAGGTCCCTTCGATCCTAGATCACGAGGTGGTGGTTATTGCCTGACGCTCAGCGCTGGGCTAAACTAGCTTCGTTTTCTCAGCCCAGACTTGCCGTGCCTGTTTTGCAGTCCCTCCTGCCAAGCAGCTTGAAGAATCTCCCGGGTCGGATCGAGTAACACTCCCTGACCAGTTTGCAGCAGAGGTTCGTGAAGACCGGCGGCCGGCGGGTGAAGCACGCGCGGTATTATTGGCTGCTGCTGGCGGAGGACCACCTCACGCGGTGGCTTTTCGGGGCCATAGTGCGGCGGATGGAGGCGCTGCCGGTGCCGGCCGGATAGGACACCGCGGCGGCAAAGCAAACACGTCGAAGAAAGGAGGGGGCACGGACAGGTGTATGAGAAATCCTTTGAAATTAGACACTTCGTGCTCTTTCGCAGGCGGAGGGGGCCAAGCTGGCCACTTCCCTGGCCGCGCCGGAATCGCTCAGGATGACGATGTGAAAGACACGGCTCCAACGGAGATGGGCGGATGTACAATGGAGCGCGGCCAGGAAGCCATATTGGGAGGCCGTCCGCAGCGTCAAGGGTCTGCGATGAACGGTCCGACGAAAACCGTCGGACCGCCCTTGACCCCGCTCCCGGCTCCAAAAGGTGTGGGTGTGATTTGAAAAAGCCGACGCCGTTATAAGCGGAAAGCTTGGTATAGATCGAAATCCGGGACTAATTGGGACAACGGGGCTTCCCCATGAACATAACGCTACTCGACACCGCGGTCAGCGAGATCAAGCAGGCTTGCGACGATGTGGGCGGGGAGGCCTACCGATCGCCGTTCTTTCTTGTGGTTGGCGCCGGGATCTCGGTGCCGTCCGTGCCGTTGGCGGCCGGAATCATCGACGCCTGCAAGGAGCAGGCGCGGCGACTCCAGCGGGTCGCGGGCTCCGAACCGGGCAACGTGCTCGACCAGTATTCGCATTGGTTCAATCTGGCCTACCCTCATTCCCGTGCCCGCCAGGAGTATCTGCGCGCCATGATTGAAAACAATCCGATTACTCTAGGTAACTTGCGGTTGGCTCACTTGCTAACTGCGAAGAAGCTTACTAATCTGGTCATTACTACGAATTTCGATGACTACTTGGCGCGCGCTGAGGCTGTTCGGCCAAACGCCGGCGGTCTGCGACGATCCCAGCACGGTCGCCAGGATCGATCCGAACCGCCCCGAGGTGCGGATCGTGCACGTTCGCGGAAGCCACCTCTTTTACGACTGCGCCAACTTGCGGGGCGAAGTTCGCGGCCGGGCCCGGCTGGATCGCGGCACCAGCCAGACGGTTCTAGGTTTTCTCGACAGCGTGCTGTGGAGCCGTTCGCCTTTAGTCATGGGTTACTCGGGGTGGGAAGGCGACGTGATCATGAGCGCGCTCCGCCGGCGCCTGGGCGGAGGCCATCCGCTGGGGCAGAACCTGTACTGGTTCTGTTACGAGCGCAAGGTCGCCGAGGGCCTGCCCAAGTGGCTGACCGAGAACACGCATGTCCGCCTGGTGGCGCCTGCGGAGGAGCCGTCGGCGAGCGCCGAGCCGATGAGAGCGGGGCTTGGCGAGGCGGCCGGCGCCGGCCCGGGGGAACGCACGCCGGAAGTCAGTCCCAAGCTCACGGCGCGGACGGTGTTCGAAAAGCTGATCGAGGTCTTCGGCGTGGAGGAGCCGGCGCTGTTTCAGAACCCGATCCAGCACTTCGCGAATTTGCTTGAAGACGCATTTCTGCGCAACGAGCGCCCGGCAGTGGACGCTGATCCTTACAAGGTCAGGGCCGTGGTCCAACTCATGCGCGATGCGGCCGCGGGCAAGGCCGAGGCGCGGACGGACGTAGTTTCGAAACTGGAGGCAGTGAGAAAAGCCATCCGGCGGCCGCGCTATCGCGACGCCATCGTGGCCTGCGCGCACTTCGTGCCGTTCCGGCTAGGCGAACTCAGCGCCGACCAACGAATGGAGGTCCTCAACGCCGCCGCGTTGGCGGGCGACGCCGTGCTGAGCAAGGGTCAGCCCGGCGGAGACCGCGCCTGGGAGCCGGCCTTTATCAAGGAATTGGCCCAGGTCCTGTCGGTTGACATCCGGCGGGAGGAACAGCTCGGTCCGATGCCCCCGGGCATGGTTGTGGTCTTCCCGCGCCGTCTGGGACAAATCCCAATGGAGAGGTTTGTGGAAAAAGAGCCGCGAGGCGCGTTTTCCTTTGCTTTCGAGCAGGCCATGGTCGGCGCCCTCTCCTCCAAGAAACAGAGCGGCGCGCCTTCGCTTCAGGAGCTGGTCGTCGAAGCCGGCGTTCACATGTTGAATCCTTTCTGGCAGGCCCCTGTGCTGGTAGGCGATGGGCTCGGAACCACGGTATTTGCGGGACGGCGGCCGCCGTCCGCGAGTTCCCGCGCCAAGGGAAGGCTGAGAGCGCTGCTGGTGGGGATCAATAAGTACGAGATCGGGGCGAATCTCGCCGGGGGCGTCAACGACGTGGATGCGTTTGCCCGGCTGCTCGAGACGCACGACGCGGAGTTCGGGCACCCTCGGAAGAAAAAGGTGGTGAACCAGGGCGCCACGGCGCGCCTCATCACGAAGGCGCTGGGAGAGCTGGTGGCCTCCGGCCACACCGACGATATCCTGCTGTTCCACTTCAGCGGCCGCATGACGTCATTATTTGACCCAACGGGCGAATCGCCTGGCGCGCGCGATGTCCTGGTGACGCACGAGTACGACGGCAAAGGCGCCGGGATGATTCTGCTCTCCGACGTGATCAAGCAGCTCGCCAAGGCGAAAGCCAAACACAAGGGCATACTGCTGAATTAGCGTTGGCGCCGTCCTCCCAATTCACTAGTCACAAACAGGGGTCAGCCCGCTGCCAAGGCAAGAGAGCGGAATGTCCGCCAGTTCATGAAGACTGCTCCTGAGTCGGCACACCTATGACCGACCCCAATCTTACGTCGTTGGTTGCTGCTGGCCGAGGGCCATCTGACGCGGCGGCGAGACAAGCCAGTCGAAGGAAGGAGGGGCGACGGAGAGCTGTATCAGAAATCGCTGAAAATGAGGCACTTCCTGCTCTTTCGTAAGCGGAGGAGGCGAAGCTGGCCACTTCCCTGGCCGCGCCGGAGTTGCTCAGGATGAAGATGTGAAAGACACGGTTCCAACGGACGTGGGCGGATGTACAATGGAGGATGGTCAGGAAGCCACATTGGAAATCCTGACTTGTATCTTAGGAGGCGAAAATGTCTGGTTCCACACCAAAAGGCGGAAGAAAGCGCGCGCTTTGCGTCGGCATCAACGATTATCCTTACGAAGGCAACGACCTGAACGGCTGCGTCAATGACGCGAAAGCCTGGGCCGATCTGCTCATCAGCCACTACGGTTTCGGCCGGGAGGACGTGAGGATCCTGCTCGATTCTGAAGCGAAGAAGAAACCGGTGATTGAGGCTCTAAAGAGCCTGCTGGCCGGGGCCGGAGCGGGTGACGTGCTGGTGTACACGAATTCCTCGCACGGTTCCTACGTGGCGGACACGAGCGGGGACGAACCGACTTACGACGAGTGTCTTTGCCCGTACGACATTGATCACAACGACATCGTCGACGACGAGCTGCGGGAGCTGTTCTCAGGCCTCAACAAGAACGCGCGGCTCGCGGTGATCCTGGACAACTGTTTTTCGGGGACGGCCACGCGGGCGGGGCTGGGCGACATCGTGCCGGGACTGCGGACGCCGGACGACCGGCGGGTGCGGTTTCTGAGCCCGGCGCTGCGGGGTCTGCCGGTGCTGGCGAACCCGTGGGCGGCGCGGCCGAAGCGCTGGCAGAAATACCCGGAATCGAAGATGGTGGAGGTGCTGCTGTCGGGCTGCACGGACAAGGAGTACAGCTACGACGCTCACATCGGCGGGAAATATCACGGGGCGCTGACGTATTACTCGCTGGAAGCGATCCGGGCGGCCAACTACGAGCTGACTTATGCGCAGCTTCACTCGCGGGTGACGTACCTGATTTCGGACTACCCGCAGCATCCGCAGCTCGAGGGAAAAGCCGCCAACAAGAAGCGGGCCATTTTCGCATAGGGATGGCGGCGGCGGCGCTCGCGGCGAGGCGATTGCGAAGAGCGGGAGCAATAGATTCCACGGGAGGACGAAGGTGAACGAGGAGAGAGCGCTGATCGCGCGCCTGGAAGGCGCGGGCCCGGAGGAACTGGCCGAGATCATCGCGCGCCCCAGCGCGCGGGACGAGAAGGTGTTGCGGGCGCACCTCGGCGACGAGACGTTCGAGCGGATGCACGGGCTGGCGATCCGGACCCGTATCGCGCGGGCGGTGCCGAAGAGCCGCGGCAACATCGTCGTGATCCATGGGATTATGGGCGGCGAGCTGACCTCGATCGACCGCAGCGGGGACGCCGATCAGATCTGGCTGAATTTGCCGCGGCTGCTGATGGGGTGGCTGGGGCGGCTGGAGCTGGATCAAACGGGCCGGGCCGAGCGTGACACGGAGCACGATGTGCGTGCCAGCGGGATCCTGAAGCGGACCTACGGAGAGATCCTGCTGTCCCTCAGCCGCAACTGGAACGTGCGGGCGTTCTGGTTCGACTGGCGCAAGGAGCTGAGCCTGGCGGCCGATCTGCTGGATTTTCAGATCGGCCCGTGGTTCGGGGACGGAGCGCCGGTCCACATTGTGGCCCACTCGATGGGCGGGCTGGTGGCGCGTACTTTCATCGAGCGGCACCCGGAGCGCTGGAACGGGATGCGGGGCAGCAATGGCGGCAAGGACTGGCTGGGCGGGCGGCTGGTCATGCTGGGCACGCCGAATCACGGGTCGTTCACGATCGTGCAGGTGATCACGGGGCTGGAGAAGATGGTGCGCCGACTCGAGCAGCTCGATTTACGCAACGACATGCGGGCGGTACTGCGTATCGTGAACTCGTTTCCCGGCTCGCTGGAAATGCTGCCGTCGCCGCTGGGCCGGTGGAAGAATATGGAGCCGCTGTACAAGGCGGAAACCTACGGCGATTTGAATCTGTCGCAGGCGCACCTGGACGCGGCGCGGCGCAGTCACGAGCGGCTGAGCAAAGGGGCCGATCCCGAACGCATGATTTACGTGGCGGGATGCAACCGGCCGACGCTGAGCGGGATTAAGGACTTCGGCAAGATCCGGAGCTATGACGGGTACGAGGAAACGATGGCCGGGGACGGGAGAGTGACGCACGAGCTCGGATTTCTGGACAACGTGCCAGTGTATTACGTGGACGAGACCCACGGCGACCTGGCTTCGAACGGATCGGTCCTGGCGGCGCTCGATGATCTGCTCCTCCGGGGCGAGACCGGCACCCTTGACAGGCGGCCGGCGATCGCCCGCGCAGTTGCAGGCGCTGACCGGGAGACTCTCCGCATGCGCGAGGAAGAGGAAGATCGTGAGTTTGCATCACTGCTGTCGCGGCTTCGTTCCCGGGCGCTCACCGGAGACGCCGGCCGGTCCATCAGCGTGAACGAGCGAAAAGCGGAACAGATGATCACGGCCGGGTTTCTCAAATCCGACAGCGGGGTCCGCCGCGCGGCCGCGCTCGAGCCTGAGTTCTCGATTCCTCAGATCGAGATTGGCGTCGTCCACTCGGGCATCGAGGACATACACGCATTGAAGCGTCCGGGGCCCCCGGTGGATGCCATCTCGGTCGGACACTATGTCGGCGTGCGGCCGCAGTATGCGGAGGAGGCGCTGGACCGTGCCATCAGTGCCGCGGTGTGCGGACGAGAGGCGTGGCAGATCCCCCGGGACGACCTGCTGATCACCCAGTACAGCGACCGCGGAGTGTTGCAGGGCGAACTGGGCCAGCCGTTTTTCCTTCCCGACCCGCGGTCGCGCGACGGCCGTCGGCTGATCGCGATTGCGGGCATGGGTCTGCCCGGGCGCTGTGGCGTGCCGGAGCTGACGGTATTGGTGCGCGAGCTGTGCTGGTCGCTGGACCGTCTTGGCAAGAGGCATCTCGCAACCGTGCTGATCGGTAGCGGAACGAATAACCTGGAAACGGCGGATGCGGTATCTGCTTGGCTGCGCGGCATCCGGCGCGCGCTGTTGGGTCTGGAACGTCCCGCGCTGACGCGCATCACTTTCTCCGAATGGTATTTCGAGCGCGCGAAGAAGCTCGATGCGGCGCTGCGGGAGGCAGCCGCGCGATACCAGGACAAGCTGAAGATCACCATGCTGGACTTCGCCGGCCGGAACCGCAGGGTTCGCGAGCGCCCTCCGGCCGCCGAGCGGGCCGAGCGCGAGCCGGCGCCGACCCGGTTAACCATCACCATGAGCGCCGGCACGTACCGATTCGGCGCGGTCACCGATACCGCGGCCGTGCCTGAGCGCGAGGTGGCGATTGACCCGGCGCTAGCAATGTCGGCCAACGACGAGCTGGCCGCGGAATGGAAGCTGTCCCGCCAGGAGGAGCGCGGCCGGTTTCTGGAAAAGCTGCTGGTTCCGAAGGATCTGGAGCAGTACCTGTTCACGAGCTCGCCGCTTGTGTTGATGCTGGATCTGACGACGGCGCGCATCCATTGGGAGCTGATGGCGCAGGACGAAGCGGGCAAGGCGGGGACCGGCGCGCTGGGCGGCGGCCCGGAAACCTTCCTCGGCACCTGCCGCGGGCTCACTCGCCAGTTGCGGACCACATTTGCACCGCCGCCGGAGCCGCCGCCACCGCCGCGCCGGATGGTGCGCGTGCTGGTGGTGGCGGATCCTGCCGAGGACGCGCCGCTGGCCGGCGCCCAGGAGGAGGGCGCCGAAGTGGCCGACCTGTTCGAGACCTACAATTCAATCGCCAGGCCTGTGACGGGAAACTGCGTCGAGGTGGTGCGGCTGATCGGCCCGCGCCAGGCTACCCGGACCAACGTATTGCGGGAGTTGATGCTGCGGTCCTATGACATCCTCCATTTCGCCGGCCATTGTGTTTACGACGACAAGAACCCGGCCGCGTCGGGCTGGATCTTCAATCTCGGGAAGAACGAGCGGCTCGCCGCCGCCGAACTGCGGCGCATCGACCGCATCCCGAGATTCGTTTTTGCCAACGCCTGTGAGTCCGGGAAGACGCCCGAGCGCGCCGAAGAGCGCGACGTCCGCATGGCGCCAAGTTTTGCCGAGGCTTTCTTCGAGCGCGGAGTCTCGAATTTCGTCTGCACCGCATGGCCGGTAGACGATCTAGCAGCGCGCCAGTTCGCCACCGAGCTGTACTCGCGGCTGCTGGGCCTGACAAAGGTGGATGCGGAACGGGGCCGCTGGAGCCCGGCCGATCCGGTCCCGATGTATTTGGCTATGCGCGACGCGCGCGTGGCGATCGCGAATACGGGCGTCGGCTCGCGGACCTGGGGCGCGTACCAGCACTACGGCAGCCCGCACTACCGGATCTTCCAGCGGCGGCGCGGGGAAGCTGCGCTGAGTCCGGCCGTGGAGCAAGATGCGGCGCCGCTGCGCGCGCGTCCGCGTCGCAGGCGCAGACATCCGGCGCGCTGATGTTTGGACTGCGACGCGTCGGCGGTGGTGGCACGAGGCGAACAGCGGCACCTGGCTTAGCGGGAGCTTGCGTTCCAGGAACTGGCACAGCAAACGCCGCACCCACCACAACCTTGAACTCGAGGTCCACATTCGCATTCCGGGCCATCAACCGGAAGCCCACCACGCGCAAACGGTCTTCAGCATGGAAGCTTAGGATCAAAAAACCACTTGCTGATACCAAGCTTTTGTTTTCGGGCCACCACTCCCGACGACGTCACCGTCGTCTCACCCACGCTTCGCATGTCGTGTGCTGTTCCCGAGTGGATTGTTCGGCAAACAGGAAGCTGAGCGCCGCCGACGAGCTTCGTCAGGCTTACTTCCAGTTTGCGCGTCACTCCGTAATCATCAACACTGGCACGGTACGATGTAATGCCAACTGCGGGGGGGTGGCACCCGGTAAGGCCGGGATTCCTTCTTCTCCCCTGTCCGTCAACAAAACTGCATCACTTCGTGAAATCAACAGCTTGCGAGCGCACCGCTCCTTGCCGGCGGAACAACGGAACGCCATGTTAACACCGTGAGCGATCTCCACTTCTATCTTTCGGTGGGGATAGGCCCGGCCCTCACCATGGCCGTCGTCGTGGTCGGCGTGCTGATCAACAACAGCCGCATCAGCGATCTCCGGGCCGAGATGAGCGGCCGGTTTAGCGACATGCGTGCCCTTCTCGAGGCCCACGCCGCAGCTCAAGACGCCAATCTCCGCCGCGTCGAAGACATGCTAGTGGGCAAGTTCGCCGAACTGGACACGCGCCTCAGCCGCATCGAGTCGCACCTGAACCTGCGGTAGCCCGCCCTGGCCCCGCGGCACGTCCCGCTACTTAATCCGCTCGTCGCGCTCGACTTTGCCGTCG
>CAYZJD010000187.1:0-8655 GCA_964478455.1 uncultured Solibacteraceae bacterium
AAGTCAAGGCCGCCATTATCCATGCAGACCGATCCGTCGCCGATGGTGATCGGCGGCCCCGCCTGCACACTGGACGGTGCAGCTAACAGCGCCAGAGTCATTGTGTACAGCGGCCACCAGCACGTTCTCATATCGCCCCTCCTTGGGACTAGCGTTGTGGTTACCCAGGTTCAGAGAAGTATACACCAAAGCCGCCTCGATCCGCGTTCACCGCCTCGCCAGGTTCGACATGCGCTGCGCGAGGCGGCGGATGTCCGGCCGCGCCGAATAGGTCCTGAAGTCCTCGGGACTCATCGACCGCCCGATCTCGGCCATGAGCGCCGCAGCGTCGGCAGCGCTCCTTCTCCGCGTATCGGTGTCGGACACTCGTTCTGCCGCCATAGCCGCGGCCACGCAGGCGCGCCAGGACGACTCGATCTGTCCCCGGCGCGACGCGGCGTCCCGAGCCGCGCGCGCAGTTTCGGCGGCGCGCGCCACGTCTTCGCTGGCCAGGAGCACCTCAGCGCGGGTAAGCAGGGCGCTGAGCACTGTGCGGGCATTGCCCGTGGCCCGTGCCGCGGCGAGCGCCTCCTCCGCCATGCGGACCGACTCGCGTGCCTGTCCGGACTCGGCGGCGGCAGCGGCCGTCACGCGTGTCGCCGTGGCGAGGATCACCCTGTCCTCGGTCGCAAGGAGCAGCGCTTTGCGGGCCGCGGCCGTCGCTTGAGCCAGCCTGCCTTCGCTCAATGCCATTTCAGCCCGCGACAGCTCGATCGAGGCCGCTAAGGCCTGGTCTTTCGCCCGTTCCGCGAGGGCCGCGGCCTCGGCAAGCTCCCGCCGCGCTTCTGCGTACCGGCCAAGCCGCCAAAGCGCTCCGCCGCAGGCCTGTGCAGCATAGCGCTCGCCAACCTGGTCTCCTTGGGCCCGGCTGTCGTCGCGTGCCTGCTGATAATATGCAAGCGCCTCCGTGTAACGTTCCTCATCTTCAAGAACGGCGCCGTTGAGTTCGAGCGCGAGGCGCGCCTGCTCCGGGTCCCCGGCGGCCCGCGCCGCTTCGAGTTCTGCTCGAGCGGCCGCGCGCGCCTGCTCGTACTCGCCCTTAATCCGGTTCGCGCGTGCTTCCAGCATCGCGCAGCGGGACGCCTCGTAGCGGTAGCCGGCGGACCGGTAGAATTCCAGCGCGCGGCCGATATCCTCGAGCGCCTCGTCGGTCTCGCCGAGGTCCACTCGCACGCTCGCGAGCGAGAAGCGCGCCCGCGCCTCCGTCCGCAGCCCGTTGAATTGCTGCGCCGCCGCCAAAGCCTCGGCGAAGCGCTGCTTGGCTGCCTCCGCGTCGCCTTGGAGCTGGTCATCCGTGCCAAGCTCGAGCAGGCTGCGAGCGGTGAGATCGTGGAAGCCATGCCGGCGCGCGAGGTCAAGGGCCGCCACGGCGTGACGCCGCGCCTCGTCGATGAGCCCCTGGCGATAGCAGACGCTGTTCAGTTGCAGCAGCGCGGTGATGCGCTGGTGCTCGTTGCCGCCGGCCTGCGCCATCTGGAGCGCCTGCTCCAACAGCGCCCGAGCATCGGCGAACCGCCCGCCGTTATTGGCGAGGATGCTCCGCTGGTACAGCGCTTCCGTGATGCCCTCGACGTTGCTGAGGGCGCGGTACAGCGATTCGGCTTTGCGCAGAGACTCTTCCGCCTTGTTCGGCTCACCCAGCCGCCGGTAGACCGTTCCGGCGCGGAGGTGTGCCGCCGGGTACTGCGGATAACGGCGGACCGCATCGAGGTAGACTCCGAGCGCCGCCTTCGGATTCTCCGATTTCTCGTACACGCGTCCGAGGTCGAGCAGGATGCGGCGCTTACCATCCTCCTCCGCCCGGTTCGCCAGCTCCCGGTATTTCGCCGCCGCGTCCCGGTAGTCGCGCGTCAGCACGCGGTGAATCGCCTGGATGTGGAGCAACTCCGACCGCGAGACCCCTGGGAGCGCTTCGCCGGGAGGGAGCGCCGCGAGCATCGCGCGGCGGGCGCGGTCCGAGTAGTCGAGTTCGTTCCACGCCTCCGCCAGCCGGGCTTGAGCGAGGGTGTAGCCGCCATCCAGGCGGACCGCCTGCTCCAACGCCTGCGCGGCCTTGTGGTAGGTGCCGTCGCTGAGGGCGTTCACTCCCTCCTCATACCAGCGCCTTGCCTCGGGGCTGGGATTGTACGTGCGTCCCGGCCACAACCAAAAGAAGAACAGCATCACCGCGACCAGCACGGCGGCGGCCCCGACCACGCCCCACCGCCGCAAGCCGCGCGCGCTGCCTGGGCGCCCGCGCCGCGCCGGAGCCGCCGCCGGCCTGGTTCCGGCCACGGTGGCGCGCAAGTCGTCAAGAATCTCCGTGGCGGAGGTGTAGCGGGCCGCCGCATCCTTCGCGAGCGCCTTCGCGACCACGGCATCGAGCGCCGGCGGCACGGCCGGACTAACGCTGGACGGCGCCGGAGGATCGTGTCCGAGCACCTTCGCCAGCGTCTCGATCGCCGTTGCCGCCTCGAAGGCCCGCCGTCCGGTGAGGCACTCGTAGAGGACGGCCCCCAGCGAGAAGACGTCGCTTCGCGCATCGGCGGCCCCTCCGCGCACCTGCTCGGGCGACATGTAGGCGGGCGTGCCGGAGATGGTGTCCTCGATGGTCGCCGTGGGAAGGCTGCCCGCGGCGGCCGCCGCCGCCAGCGGCGCGGTTCGCCTCGCAAGGCCGAAATCGACGACCTTCACCTCGCCGCGTTCGCCGAGCAGGACGTTCGACGGTTTGATGTCGCGGTGCGTTACGCCGCGGCGATGGGCCTCCGCGAGGGCCTCGGCCACGCGCGTCACGATCGTTACCGCCCGCGACGGCTCCAGCGGCCCGCTTTCCAGTTCCCGCGCGAGGCTGTGGCCGCGCACAAGTTCCATCACGATGTACGGCGAGCCCTCGTACTCGCCGCAGTCGTACACCGCGGCGATGTTCGGGTGGATCAGCGAGGACGCGGCCCGGGCCTCCCGGAGCAGTTGCTGGGCCGAGTCCTGGCCGTCGCCGCCGGCCGTCGCGAACTTGATGGCAACTTCGCGATGGAGGAGCGTATCTTCGGCGATGTAGACAACGCCCATGCCCCCTTGGCCGAGCTTGCCCGTGATGCGGTAGTGGGAGAAACAGCGCTCCAGCATCGACCTGCCGAACGGCACCTGAGGAATATTGCTGCATTGTGGCTTGCGGCGGCGCTGCAAGTCAAGCCGTGCCGCCGCTTCAGGCCGCTTCATCCGGCCACTCCGCCCTTGGCTGAATTCCACACGATTTCGTCACCGGTATCGGGTATAAAAGGCCTGAAGATCTGCAATTCCCGTGACTCAGGTCGCGGTTGGGGCTATATTAGGGGGGACCATGCCGGAGAATAACGCCGTCTGACGCACCACATGGTTCGCCGCGTTGTACTGTTAATCCGCCACGAGCGCCAAGCGGGCCGAGACTGCCTGGCTCTCATCAGGCGCGTCGAGCGAGGCGGGCACACTGTTCACCAAAGGGAGCAAACACATGCGAACGGTACTGGAGATCACCCGCGTTGACAAGGGCGGCTGCCCGGAGTTGCTCATCGCCGGACGCATGGACAGCTATTGGTCGCAGCACTTGGCCGAGGCTATCGATGAGCTGATGCGGGACGGGATTCACCGGGTCCGGGTGAACCTCTCCCAGACGGCGTACATCAGTTCGGCCGGAATCGGAGTTCTGGCCCACGCATTCAAACAGTTTTCCGCTGTCGGCGGCGCCCTGTCGGTGGTCGAGCCGTCCCCAACCGTCCGCAAGGTGCTGGATATGGTCGGGTTGGGGGAAATGCTCTGCACGACTGACGCGGGCATGGAATCTGCCGCCTCATCAGAACCGATCACGCACCGCGAGGTGTCCGGATGCAGCTTCGATGTGTACGAGTACCGCCCTGGGGCGCGTCTGCGGTGCCGTGTGACGGGCCGGCCCGACCTGCTCGCCGCGGCGGCCTTTCGCGAGGAGGATGGCGAATCGCTACGCCTCCCGCCCGATGTCTTCGCGCTCGGATTGGGCGCTTTCGGTGACACATACGAGACGTGCCGCGACCGGTTCGGGGAGTTCCTGGCGGTCGCCGGATGTGCCGCCGGTCAACCGACGGAGGAAACAGGCTGTGCCGACTACATGGTCTGCTCCGGCGTGTTCGTACCCAGGATGATGACGCTTTACAGCCTGTGTTGCCGCGGGGAGTTCGCCAAATTGCTGAGGTTTGAGAGAAGCCCAAGCGGCGGGCCGATAGGACTCGGCAGCGTGGTCGAGGAATGTATGGCCGTCGCCGGAGGCCCGGCTGCCGGCATCGTGCTGGTGGCAGAGTCGGCGGGTATGCTCGGGGCCTCACTGAAACGGTCACCGGCGGGCGGCGACGGCGGCCCGCTCTTTCGCTATCCCGAAATCCGGCAATGGCTCTCTTTCTCACCCGTGCGCAGCCATGGCCGTTCCGTCGTCCTGGTAGCCGGAGTGGCTGCGCGAAGCCCAGCTCCGCCCGCGCTCGCACCGCTACTCCGCCCCATGAGGACGGGTTCCTGTCTGCTGGGCCATTTTCATGCGGCCGCATTCGGCTATCATCCCCTTCGGAAGGGGTATGTCGAACTCGGGACGCTCGTAAAGCGGTTGTTTGAGACCGGCGGGTTGCAGGGCGTGCTCCATCTGTTGGCCGACGACCGGCCGGATGGGGGAGCTGGAGAAAGCGAGTTTACCCGCGGCGCCTGCTGGATTGGTCCGCTCGAAAGGGTTCTTTCCTCGGAGGAGATCTTATGAGCTTACTCATCGGCGCTCTGACGATTGGCTTCATCCTGTCACTGCTCGCTCTGGGCGTTTACGTGAGCTTCCGGATTTTCGACTTCCCCGACATCACAGCGGAAGGCTCGATCACGCTGGGCGCCGCCGTCACGGCAACACTGCTGGCTAACGGCTTGTCCCCACTTCCGGCTACTGCCATGGGGTTCGTGGCGGGGCTGGCGGCCGGCAGTATCACGGGCATTCTGGCCATGCAGTTCCAGATCAACCGGCTGCTGTCCGGCATCATTACGATGACCGCGCTCTATTCGGTGAATCTGCGCATCATGAGCCGCAGCAACATCCCGCTGCTGAACGAGAACACCGTTGTTTCGCAGGCCGAGAAGCTTGGGCTGCGTTGGTTTCGGGCCGCCAGTGTGCCGTTGCTCGGCTGGGAGGTGAGCGTGCGCGACCTCGCGCTCTTGCTGCTCGTCCCGCTGCTGATCACCGTGGCTTGCGTGCTGCTGTTCTTCTTTTTCCGCACCAACCTGGGCACCGCGATGCGGGCTACCGGCGACAACGCGCAGATGATTCGCGCGCTGGGTGCGGACGACCGGCGCATGGTGATCCTCGGGCTGGCGCTGTCAAACGGACTTGTGGCGCTGAGCGGCGCGGTACTCGCGCAGTACCAGGGTTTCGCCGATGTGCAGATGGGGATCGGCATGGTGGTATGGGGTCTGGCCAGCGTGATTATTGGAGAAGCGCTCGTCGGCACGCGCCAACTGGGTTTCGCCATTACCGGCGCGGTGATGGGCTCGGTGCTCTTCCGGTTGCTGGTTGCCGTGGCCCTCCGATGGGGCCTCAACCCGAACGATCTGAAGCTGATCACGGCCGCCTTCGTCTTCATCGCCCTCATTCTGCCGAAACTTCTGCGGGGCGTGCCGACGTGGCAAAGGAGGCTCGCCCGTGCTTGAAATCGAGGATGTTTACAAAACGTTCCACGAAGGCACCGCTCACGAAGTCCGGGCTCTTCAAGGTGTGAACATTCACGTCGACGACGGCTCCTTTACCGTGGTCATTGGCACGAACGGATCTGGAAAATCCAGTCTGCTGAACTCCATAGCCGGCACGTTCTTCGTGGATCGGGGGCGGCTGCGGGTAGACGGGCAGGATATGACCGGCTGGCCGGAGTGCCGGCGGGCCGGCATGTTGGGCCGGGTCTTTCAGAATCCGTTTAGCGGTACCGCTCCCAACCTGTCGATTGCGGAGAACCTCGCGCTCGCGGCGACGCGAGGCGGACGGCGCGGGCTCGGACCGGCCGTTTCATCCCGATTGCGCCGCCAAATGCGCGAGGTTGTCGCCCAATTGAAGATGGGCCTGGAAGACCGCCTGGACACTCCCATCGGCACACTGTCGGGCGGGCAAAGGCAAGCGCTAACGCTGCTCATGGCGGTCTGGCAGCGGCCTCGCCTGCTGCTCCTCGATGAACACACCGCCGCCTTGGACCCCAAGAGCGCCGAGCAGGTTGTCGCGTTGAGCGAGCAGGTAATCGCACGAGACCGCCTCACCACCATCATGGTGACGCACTCCATGCAACAGGCGGCGAGACTGGGCGACCGCCTGCTCATGATGCACCAAGGCAGAGTCCTTCTCGACCTGCGGGGCGTGCAAAAGAAACGCGTCCGCGCGGAGGAATTGCTCGCCCGCTTTGAGGACGTGCGGCGCTCCGATCTGCTCGATGAGAGCGCCGCGGAAATGCTGGCGCGCTGCTACGTATAGGCGGTTCTATGAAACAGTCCCGGTACATCTTGGGCCGGCTCGGCATGGGCCTGCTACTGATCGGAGGTTCCGCCGCCTTGCTGTTGATTTCCGACTGGAACAGAGGAACCAGGCGCACCGCCGGCCTGCCTCGCGTGGCCGTGTTCCAGTACAGCTCGCAGGCAATTCTGGACGAAGGTGTTCGCGGCCTGATCGATTCGCTGCACGATCATGGGTACGTCGAGGGCCGCACGGTGCGCCTCCAGAAGTTCAATGCGGAGAACGATCTTCCCACGGCGAACTCCATTGCGAGGGAGTTAACCGGAGGACGATTCGATTACGTCTTCACGGTCAGCACGAACTGCCTCCAAGCCGTGGCCAAGGCCAACCGAGACGGGCGCGTCAAGCATGTTTTCGGCGTGGTGGCGAACCCCGTCGAAGCTGGCGTGGGCATCAACCCCGACAACCCACTCGATCACCCCAAGAACATGACCGGCATCGGCACGCTTGTGCCGGTCGGCGAGTTGCTAGCGATGGCAAAGCGGATGAACCCGCAATTGAAGCGGGTGGGCCTGCCTTGGAACCCATCGCAATCAAATTCGGAAACCTACACGCGGATGGCCAGGGCGGCGGCGCCACGACTCGGGATCCATCTGTTGGAGGGCACCGTGGACGCGACGCCGGCCGTGGGCGAAGTGGTTGCGTCGCTGGTGGGCCGAGGGGCGGAAGCGATTCTCACTACCGGCGATCTGACGGTTTCGCTGGCGATCGACGCGGTCGTCGGCGAAGCCGCCAGGGGCGGAGCGCCGGTGTTCTCCACTCAACCCTCCAGCGCCGCCCGGGGAGCACTTCTGGCGATGGGAGGGGATTACTACCAGATCGGCCGCGAAACCGGCGATCTGGCGGCACGCGTTCTCGGCGGTGAGGACATGAACCGCATGCCGATTCTGTACCACTTGCCGAAGCTGCTGGTGATCAATCGGGCAGCTCTATCCAAGCTGAACGGCACTTGGACCTTCCCGTCCGACATACTGGCCAAGGCCAAGGACGTGACGGGAAGCTCCACGCCGGTGACGACATTGGCCCCGCCGCCGACCACCTCTTCCGCACTGTCTCCGAAGAGACAGTAGATCCACCCATTGCGCCGGCAATCGGCGGATTGGCGCCTGGACTATCCGGTGTCGCCTGGTCGCCTCCAATTGCGCTGGCGGCGGGTGTGTCCGCGGTTACACGATTCCCGACTTGCGAATCCGGCGCAACCGCTCCGGAACGGGGGTCGCCACGCCCGCCAAAACCACCAGATTCCGGACACAGTTCGCTCCTGGCGGAGCTCGACATTCACCCGAAGGTCCGGGTCGAGCAAATGGGGAACACGCTGGACGTGAACGTGGCGCGGGCCGCTTCTGGGAGCGTGTCAGCCAGCCGGTTGCATTGCAGGTGGTTTCGCCCGCCAGGCAGGCCACAGCGTAGGACGTGACCAGGAACGCCCGTCGGCAGCGAGTACATCGCGGAGCCATATGCCGTGAAGTATGGCCGGGGCGGCCTCAGCCTGCCGCCGTCCGTCACGGGCTGGCGCTCGTGCTGGCGGAAGAGGGTGTCGGCGACTGCCGCGAGACCGGCGGGCGGGAAGAGGCGCTCGACGCCGCCACCAGCGAGCCGCCGGACGTGGCGCTGGTGGACCTTTCGCTGGCCAACGACGACGCCCTGGCGCTGATAGCGGAGTTGTGCGCGCGCAACATCCCGGTGCTGGTCTGCTCGATGCACGAGGATCCCGGCTACGTCCGGCGGGCACTCGCCGCGGGCGCCCGCGGCTACATCACCAAACGCGAGGCGCCGCGGGAACTGGCGCGCGCGGTGCGCGACGTGCTGCAAGGCTGGATGCTGATCAGCCCGCGGGCCGCGGACGGTTTGCGGTAACCCGAATTCCCGGATTGTGCGCGCCCGGCGCTCGCTTCGATAAGCTTTCAGCAGAAGAACCAGAACGGTCTCTCAAGCCCGCTCGGCTTCAGGAGCTTTCACTAATTGCAATCCGAGTGCTTGGGAACGATGATGCCTTGGCGTGGCTCCGTTGAGAATAACGCCACAGACCAAAGGAGTCTGCTAACTTGTTGATTCTATGGAGCGGGAGACGGGACTCGAACCCGCGACGTCCAGCTTGGGAAGCTGGCATT
>CAYZJD010000188.1:0-8603 GCA_964478455.1 uncultured Solibacteraceae bacterium
CCGCTGATCCGTCCCGGCTGCCGCACGGTGTATCTGGCCCGCAAGGCCTCCGGCTGAGTGCTACGCGAGCCCACCTGCTGTCATCCGCTGCTGCGGTTCGACCGCGAGTGGGATCGTCGTGCGGCCAAGTTGCGGCTCGGCAACGTGCACCGCGCCGAGAGCCGGGAAGAACTGCGGTTGCCGGAGGACCCACAGGGCACCCCGTGGGTTGGGCACCGAGTGGCTCGGCATTGAAAAGTGGCTCCAACGGAGGCAGTCGGGTGTATACTGGGAACTCGGCCAGGATGCGAAATCGGAAATCCTGGGGTTGCTGGACTGCTTCCGGTGCTTGAGGTTGTGGATCGGGGCTCCCATTGCGCTGCGGATCGGTCATGGCTGGCGCGAAAGGCTGCTGTTGTGGCTGGCACCGTCGGGAGCAGCGGTTCTGGCCGAGCGTCTGGGGGCGGAACACTCTGTAGATGAACCGGGGATGAGGTATGGCGTGCTGCGGCAAATTGCGTGACGCGCTGAGGTCCGCAAGCCTCACCATACCGGCGGAACGGCTTCCGCACGAACCTATCACATTCGAGTATGTCGGCCAGCGAAGCCTCACCGTCTTCGGCCGGGCGACGGGAGCACGATATTGCTTCAAGCAGTCCGGTGCGCGGGTGGCGGTTGACCGCCGCGACGCCCCGGCGTTGGCGATCGTGGCAAATCTCCGCCGTGTCCCCTAAAGGCCGGGAGCGGGCCCGCCACGGGAAGGCGGGTGACTGGCGGCAGCGGCCGGAGCGCATGCGCAAGGAGGTTCAAGATGCCCGAGCGGCGCGAGTTCCCCAGTAGCCGGTTGTACCTTGGAGAATTCATCCTCGAGCTGGAAGAGCTCACGAACCCCGGTGATTGGGATCCCCGCAAACGAACGTTCACGGGCGTTTCGGGCACGGCCTGGGTCGCGTTCGACTGCCCTGCCGAACCACTTCTCGTGTTCACGGGAGGCGAGATCACCGGACCGATACAGTTGCAGCAAAGGCTCGAGGTAGTGAGCACCGCCCTCCACCCACAGACGCAGATCAGTTATGCCGAGGCCCAGCGCCTGCGGCCTGGCGTCCGCATCGGCGAGTCCATCGAGGTCGCGATGACTGTTCACCCCGCCGAGGTGCAGGGGATTCTGCAAACTAGTGGGGTGTTCAGTTGGCTGGAGACAAACCGGCTCAAGGGCGGTGTGCTGGTCCGGTTTCAAGAGCTGACAGTGCGGCTAGTCGGAAGGGAACCCGTGCGCGCGGAGGTCGTCGCAGGTTCAGCATTCGGGGTGACTCCGCCCGTGGTGTCGTTCACGGCCGCCGGCTTCAGGATCGAGTTGGAGAACCTGGTGCTGAGGCCCCAGGGCGCTTCGGCTTCAGTCACACTGGAGCTGCCGGGCGGGCTGGTCTCCCCCGAGACGTGCCAGCCCGCACGCCTAGCCCTGGGTGAGGTCCGCGTTTCGCGCGATTGCGAAGTCTACGTGGAAGCGCCGGAGGCGTCCTTCGGACCGTGGATACTCGGCGACACCGGCATGGTTGTCAAGGGCACGGGCTACACGGTAGATCTGAGCCAGACCGTCAGCCCGGGCGGCAGGGCGCCAGCGTGGCGTGGCGTGGTGTTGCATAGTGCACAGGCCACCGGACGTGATCTCATCCCCGAGCCCAACAACACGGGATGGTTGCGCGGACTGTACTTCTTCACGGACGGCATTCTCACGCAATCCGGTCTGGACGCGACACTGAACTTGGCCGAGCCATGCAGCTTTCAAACGCTAAACCCGCTGGGCTGGAAGGTCCACCTGGAGGCCGGCTGGCTGCAACTAGACAACAGCCGGATTACGGCCGGCGAGCTCGGGCCAGGCCAAGCGACGCTCTCGCCCCGCACGATTTGCGGCCAGACGCCCGGGCATGCGGTGACCGTGGCGTTTGCGGCCCTGACGGTACAAAGCGATCTCGATCTGGCGGGAGAAGCAGTTCTGGCTCCCGGGCTCGACGTGAGTTGGGGCGAGTTGAGCCATCGCGGTAGCGAAGTGGTGGCGTGGACCGCGCACGCCGAGCAGGCCTTCTTGTATCTGCCCGCGAACCCGATGCCGGCCTTTTGCCCGGACCAGGGGACGGGTTTTCTGAGCCTGTCGCCCGTTACCCTGGCAGCCGCGGTGTTCAACCAGATGGAGACGCACGGAATGGCGGGGCTTGCGCTTCGCCAACTGAGCGGGGTGCGGGCGTACTCGCCCGACCGGCCGCACGGGACGGCGAATCCGCTGAGCTTCCAGCACGCCACCGGGTGGCTGCACGCCGGCGCGCCTGGAGTGAGTGGCCAGCTCGAGACGGAACCGCGCCTCGATGGTGTGGAACTCGGGGATCCTTCCCTGGCAGGCTACGTGGGAAAGCGCCCGTTTCAGGCGGCGCTGTTCAGCCACCAGAAGATGAACCTTATCGGGCAATTTGCGTCCAGCGCCGTTTACGATTCGCGTCTGGACGGCTCGTTGAACATCCCTGAACCGTGCAAAATCGACGCGCTGGCGTTCGAGGACATGAAGTTCACCTCGACGGCGCGGCTGGTGGGGGGCAACGTCGTCTTGCCGGTCGCGGGAGTGACGCTCGATCACTGGCAACTGCAACTCGTGCCCACGGGTGATCCGTCGCAGGCGGGTGTAGTGAGCGTGCGCACGGGACGCATCGTTTTCACGGCCGCGGGGCTCTGGGAGAAGGTGCATTTCGAACGGCCCTTCGGACTCACGTGGCTCGAGATGCTGGCCGACGGCGATCTGGGCGAGCTGTTCCTCGACTACAACAATTACGGGCAGCGTTTCGACGGCTTCCCCTACACGCCCAGCCGGCTGCTGATTTCAAAGTACGTCCCCGGGGCGACGAATGCCTATCTGGCCACGTGCGGGAGCGTGGTGTTCAACTTCTTCGGCCCGCACTTCGTGAATATTCACGACGCCCGGTACGCCGTCGTGGCAGCGCCGTACCACTCGCGCAAGGTCACCACGCCGAAGCCGTCGGAAGCCGGATGCGGGGCGACGAACCTGCACCTCCAGAGGACCTGGTTCGACCAGACCCAAGCTTCCCTGGCGGCCTTCGACTTCCCGGATGCCACCATGGACTACAACGCCTCGCGGCAGTGGGGTTTCGCGGGGGGCGGCACGACGGGCATCGGCTTTCTGCATTCGGGCGCGCTCTCTTCGCAGATCGAATTGACAGCCGAGGCCATCGACATCCGGTTGTCGTCGGAGGAGACGCACGACATCGATTTCGGGCTGTATGAACGGCTAGGCGGCATTCGCAGCATCTGCGGGTGCGCGCGCATCGAAGGGCCGTTGCTCACCCGGCTGTCGTTGTATGGGCTGCTGGAGGCGTGCTCGACCGCGGGCACGGGGATCCTGGCGCCCAAGGCCGGTTACGCCGTGGAAGTGAATGTGACGACGACGCCCAACTCGCTCGATTTCAGCCTCGCCGGCGATGTGCTCCTGCAAGTGGCGGCGACAGCCGTGGATCTCTCGGCGTCGGTGCATCTGTTGCACGACTACGCCCGAGGATCGGCGGAGGGCCAGGTGATCGGCCGCATCGACTGCAACTCCGTCCTTGCCGGACTGGACGGTGAAGGCCAGATCACCTGGTATACGGGGCCGGACATGCAATACTTGCAAGGTCGTCTCCGGGTACACGTGTGCGCGTGGATCGCCGACGGCTCCATGGAGGGCGGCTTCTTCGTGGGGCACAAGGTGCCGAAGCAGCTCGCGTGGGTTCTGCAAACCGACAGCGAGCATTTCGGCGTGAGCAACGCGATCCTGCCAGCGTATCTGACCGGCCTGTTCGGCTACGGCATGATCTCGCTGAGCCGGCAGTTCTACATTTTTGGCGGCGGGATCGAGATCTATGCCGGAATGGGCGCCTTCGTGGACACACCGGTGGGCAAACAGGGCGCATGGCCCTCGGACTGGGCGCCCGCTCTCGGACTGCCCTACGTGATCGGCAGTTGCGGCGTCTACTTGCACGGCGAGATTCTCGGCGGGCTGGTGTCGGCGTCCGCCTGGGGCAAACTGAGTCTGCGCGGCCCGCTGACGATTTTCTTCGAGGGCAACTTCGGACTGGAAGGCTGCGTGTTATGGGTGATCTGCGCGTCGATCGAGGTCACCGCCGGGATCGGCAGTGACGGATTCTACCTGAACTGAGGAGGACATCATGCCACGGCCGAAGAGCATTCTGAATGCAACCAGCGCCGGCGTGGACGCAGCCGGCAAGACATACGTGGTTCTCTACTGGTCGGCAAGCGGGCGTGTCAGCGGCTACAACCTTTACCGCTCGGCGTCAGGCGAGCGGCCCAAACGGCTGAATGGTGCTCAGCCCATCGCGCGGGTGAAGACGTGCGCGGAGTTGCAGGCGATCGTTGCGCCGGGAACGCCGGAGTGGACCATGCTCGCGAACGCATTCACGGGTGTGACTGCGCGCGCGAAGCTCGTCCGCGTCTCCGACAAGTTTGGACGTATGCGGATGGCGGATCGCTCGGCGCTTGCCGCGCTGCGGGGGGTCCGGGGCGCACTCGGGACGATCGGCACGGTGGGCACGCTGGTTGTGGACCCCTGCGACGCACTGAACCGGGGACTCACCGCGGAGGAAGAAAGACTGTTCGGAATGCTCGCCGCAGCCAATCTGAAAATCCGCGCGGCGTACGGGCTGGCGTGGATCGACGAAACGGTCCAAGCGGAGGAGCGCTACGTGTATGAACTGCGCGGCGTGCTCGGTGACGGCAGCGAGGTGCCTCTGTCCGCCACTCTCAAGGTTTGGGCCGGGCACTATCAGACGCCGGACCCCCCATCCGGCATCAGCGCGGAGGGCGCCGACAGCAAGGTTCTGCTGCTGTGGAACGGCAATCCGTATACGTTCAGTTATTCCGTGCAGCGTTCCGTGAACCCCAACGGGCCTTGGCAGGTAATTCACGCGGAACCCATTCAGTTCGACATTGGGCAGGATTTGGCAGGGAAGCCGCTCCAACCAGCCCGGCCTGGATTTCTTGATTTTCAGCGGTGGAACGAGCAAGGAGAACCAGCCTCGCACGATGTGAACGGCGTCGCTATCGATGGGCCGGAGAACGGGACAACCTATTACTACCGCGTCGCTTCGTTCGACATCCTCGGGCGCTCCGGCCAATGGAGCGCTCCCGTGCCGGCCACGCCGGTGCATACGGTGCCGCCGCTGTCACCCTCGAACGTGCGTGCGGATCTGTCGAAAGAGCCGCTGGGCATCGCGCTCAGTTGGCACAAGGTGACGCGCGACGTGCTGGGCCACAAGATCCTTGATGCGAGCCAGACTTACCGAATCTACCGCGCGCCCACGCAGGCCGAACTCGAGAACCTCGCGGCGCTGGGCGCCTATCTGGTCGCTGCGGTCACGGCGGTCCCGGGCGACACCACTACTCCGGTGCTGGATTGGCTGGACACTGACCCGGTGCTCGCACCTCCTTACGGCGAGCGGGATTACTGGTATCGCGTGGCCTGCGTTGACCAGGACGGCATCCAAAGTGCGCCGTCAGCGATCGTGTCGGCGCGCATACCCGACACTACCCCGCCGGGACCTACGATCGTTGCCGGCGCGAAGGGCTTCGTGGATCACATTCGCGTGTGCTGGTGGCCGAACTCCGAGCCCGACCTGGGCGGATATCAGATTTACCGGGGCATCTGCGATCGCGGCAGGATCTATACGCCCAAGCCCCGGCACGGAGACCCCACAAAGCCGCCGGTGACGGGATGCGATATGGTGCTCGTGGGAACAGTGCCGCTGGCGGAGGTGGAGGCCCACACCGAGAACGGCAGCATCTGCTTCGACGACTACTCGGTGCCCGAGGGATCTCCACTCTGCTATGCGTACTGGGTGCGCGCTTACGACACCGCTCAGAATCTGTACCCCGGAGCCTATGGGTGTCCGGCTTCGGATAAGGAGTACGTGTGCCAGCGACTGTACGAGCAGAAGCCGCCGCCGGCTCCGATCATCACCGCGCTGAAGGCGCGCAACAAATCCGTGCTGCTGGAGTGGATCGCGTCGCCCCTTCAGGACCTGCGCGCGTTTCATGTGTACCGTGGCGAGCGGGAGGACGACGTGCCGCAGTTCCTTGGCTGTGTGCTGAGCGATGGCACGCCCTGGCCCGGCAGGTGGAAAGGCATGCAGCCGGCGTGTCAGGACATTCCCGCGGAAGCGGATCCGGCCACGGCGCATGGAACGTATCTCGACGCCACCGCCGAGCCGAACCGTGTTTACTGGTATCGCGTTTCGGCACTCGACTGGCTGGGCAACGAAAGCGAAGGAGCCGATCTGACGAAGCTCCCGGCGATCAGCACGTTCACTTATGCGCGTGAACTCGCCGTCGCGCTCTCGGTGAGGCAGCAGGGCGATGGCGAGTCAAGCGGCTGCGGATTGACGGTTGCCTGGGAGCCGGAGTTCGATTCGCAGGTTCTCGAGGGCTTCGTGGTTTTCCGGGGTCCGTCGGCGGTGGGTGCCTATCGGCAGGTGTCACCGGTGGTGGCCGGCAACAGTTTTCGCGACATGTCGGCAAGACGGGGCGTGGACTACTGGTACCGTGTGCAGGCGCTCGGCAAAGATGGCCTGCTGTCGGCGCCTTCCACCCCGCTGCTGTGCCGATACTGAGGAGGTGAGCGGCAATGTCGATCACGAGTGTCTTCGATGCGGCGCGCGACGGCTGGTGGTTCAAGAACTGGGGAAAGGCGGGCTTCTCGTGGGACTTGTTTCACGAGACCTACCTTGGGATAAACCCCACCGAAGACTGCGTAAGAGCGCCTCTGGACTGCGCATTCTACGAGATCTTCAAGAACTGCGGCCAACTGGGCAACTGCGGCGGCATGAGCCTGCTGGCGCTGGCGCTATTCAAGTATGGCGGCTACATGGGTTTCTGCGGACCGGCGCCGTTTTACTCCGGTACGGTCGGGGCCGATTCCGAAGAGCTCCAGGACGCGATTCATGTTCTGCAGGCACGGCAGTTCAGCGCTCACGGCATAGAGAATTTTATCGACACGGTCAACGCCGGTAACCTGAACAACGCCGCCGCGGCAATGAACAAAGTGAGGGCGTGCCTCGGCAGCGGTGACTATGCCGTGCTCTGCATCGCCACAGACGCCATCGGCGGAGACGCGCACACCGTGATCCCCTACGCGATCGAGGAGAAGCCGAGCGGCTATCCGGCTGGTACGAAGGCGTTGCTTATCTGGGACTGCAACTATCCATACAACCAGTACCCCGGCTACTATGCAAACCAGAACAACCGGTTGATTATTCGCAGCGCCTTCAACTGGGAGTACCTGGCGGGGGCGGGCACTGGGGAAAAGGTCGTGCAGTACCGCGGTTCGAACAATGGCTGGTGCTTCGCGGTGCCCATGTCGGTGATCCTGCACAAGGCGCGGCACCCCATGACGCTGGACGTCGTTTTCGATACCCTGCTGACTGCGTTCCTCAGTGGACCGGGCGCGGCAACGGTGCAAATCGAGGATGAGCAGGGCCGAAGACTCTACACGGATGCCGGACCGGTCCGGACGTTCGAAACCGATCCCAACAGGCGGCTGCCGGACTGCGTGCGCTGGCCCTGGTATGGCCAAAATGGACGCGGTGCGCCCCCCGGAGACTTGCACTTCCTGCGGCGGCGCGGAGGCGTGGGCCTGACGTTCACGGTCGAGGGCGCCGACTGGAGATTGTTGCACACACAGGGCGGCAACGTGATCGAAGTTGAGGCGCAATCGAAGAGGCGCGCCAGGGACACAGTACGGGTCTCCGGCTTCGGCGGTCCCGTTCAGACGGTCGAGGTGCAAGTGGGCGTAGCAAAAACGCTGCATGTGCAGCAGCTCAGGATGTGGACTCGGGATGGCGGGTGGCGAGCCATGCAGGTGCAGAACGCGCGCGTATCGGACGAGCGGCTTACGGTGCGGAGCACAGGGGATCTCCATGCGCTCGAAGTGTCGGGCGGGAGGAAGAAAGTCGATTTCGACGTCGATCTGAAGGAATACCGGGACGAGAGCCTGGCCGCCCGCAGCGTGGGCACACACACCACTTCCGCCGGCCATATGGTGCGCCTTGCTCCTGAAGACTGGATGCGGCTTGAACAAACGGACATCCGCACGGAGCGCATTCGGTACACACGGTGAGGCGCGGTGCGCCACACCGGTAGCCGCGAGCGGGGAGTTGCCGCTCTAGCCCCCTCAATGTCCTATTTCGAGGTGTTCCCACAGTGCTCTGCCACTCCCTGTCGGTCGCGCTTCGGTGGGAAATGCAAACTGGAACAGCTCCCCGGGCCGATGTGCGCTGGCCCAAAGCCAGCATCGATCGCTTCGGAATTCTCGATACCCAAGGGACGCAACTGGATTTCGCAGGCCGCCGGTCTCCAGTGGTCTCCTGCAATGTCTGCGCGTGCCTTACCCGGCCTGCTGCCTGCCGGTCTTGTGGCGGACCCGAGGGCCGTCATGCGCAATAGCCCCGACTCCCGGCACGACAGAGCATGGACCGATATCGAATTGTTCATCCGGGAGGGAAGGCTCTGGAGACGGCGACACGAACGGGTCGAGGAGGTCTGCTGGAGTCGTGACGAGATCCGCCGCGCGTTGC
>CAYZJD010000189.1:0-8592 GCA_964478455.1 uncultured Solibacteraceae bacterium
ATATCGAGCACGACGCGCTCGGCATCGTCGCCGGCTTCCGCGTGGGCGAGCAGCTCGCGATTCACTGTCATCAGCCCGATAAGGGTTATCGTCGCCGGCGAGCATGCCCGTCTCGAAGCTTTGCAGCCGGGAGGTCAGCGCCCCGCCCCGATCCCAGTTCTTCTTCGAGCCCAGCAGCCGAAAAGTCGGATCGGCGGACACCCGCACCGCATCGTTGAGATCCTCGTAGCCCGCCAACCGCGAGTAGACCGACTGCCGCACCAGATCCGCCAGCGGGAACTTGGTGTTCTCGCCTTGCCGCGTATCGATGAGATGATCGTCGATCAGCTTGCCGAGCCCAAGCCGCTCGTCCAGCTCCCGGATCAACAGCAGCCCGCCGTCGGAAGTGACCCGAGCACCCTGGAAATCGACCTTCAGAAATCCGTTGAATGAAAGCTGAAACGGCTTGCGATCCTTGTCACCCACTCGGTGTGGCCTTCCACGGCCCATGCGATGCGTTCAAACCCGCTTCTGGAAAGGCACCGAGAGCCTTGGGATGGTTAGCCGTCAGACATCAAATCGGAAATCCGGGCTTACAGCCCCTCCAGCCGCCACGGCGCGCGGTAGCGCCGCGTCAGCAACTCGTTCGCCTCGGGCACGTTCGTGATCCTCTCCGCCTCCGGGTCCCACTGGATCTTCTTCCCCGTGCGGAGCGCGATGTTCCCCAAGTGGCACGGCGTCGTGCTGCGGTGGCCAATCTCGATATCGGCGGCGGGAAGCGCTCGGCTCTTCACGCAGTCCAGAAAGTTGCGCACATGTGGGAGATGCTGCACGGATGTCGTGCCCCGCTCACCTGCGCTCTCCGCGGTGAAATACAGGCCGATGCCCGTCAGGTCGTCGAACGCTTCGCGGAAGCTCTGCGACGCCGGCTCCGCCTTTTGCTTCATCTGCGGGATGATCTCGTAGCCCGCGCGGTCCACGAACAGCGTGCCGAGTGTGCCTTGCAGCAGGATGCCGTAGCTACCGAACGGCTTGTTCCCTGGGTGGCCGTTCGGCCCGTAGCTGTTGTGCATCATCGTCGAGTAGCGCAGCAGGAAGCCCGGATACTCGTAGATCACCTCGACCGTATCCTCCACGTCCCGGCAGTCCTTCACGTGCAGGATGCCGCCGGCCCCGGTCGCGCTCAGCGGCCCCTTCGCCTCCATGGCCCAGTGAACGACGTCGATCAAGTGCGGCGCCCAGTTGGTCAGCTCGCCCCCGGCGTAATCCTTGAAGGCGCGGAAGTTCCGGCGCGCGGGATTGTAGGCCGCCTTGGGCGCCGGCCCCAGGAACATGTCCCAATCCAGGTCCGCCGGCGGCTTGGCGTCCGCGGGAAAACCGACGCCCTCGGTCCCGCCGCTGTAATGGTTCCAGCATTGGGCGAACCGCACCGTCCCGATCCGCCCCTCCTGCACTGCCTTTACCGCTCTCTGAAAATGCGTGCCCGACCGCTGCTGCAAGCCCACCTGGACGACGCGCTTGTTCCGCCGCGCCGCCTCCACCATCAGCTGGCCTTCTCGCACGCACCACGAGACCGGTTTCTCGACGTACACGTCCTTACCCGCCTCGCATGCTTCCACTGTCATCAGAGCGTGCCAGTGGTCCGGCGTCGCGACCACCACCGCGTCCACGTCCCTGCGCTCCAGCACACGGCGATAGTCGTTGTAGGCCTCCGCCTTGCCGCCCGTCATCTCCCGCGCCCGCTCGCGGTTCGGCGCGTAGACGTCGCACACGGCGACGATCTCCGCATCCGCGTTGCGCTGGAAGTCGGCGAGGTTCATGCGCCCCATCCCGCCGCAGCCGATGACGCCGACACGGATGCGATCCGACGCCGCGACCGTCCCTGTTGCGCGCGCCACCCCGGCCAGAGGCGCGAGCACGCTGTTCTTTACGAATGCGCGACGATGCATCTCAACTCTCCCTCCTTTGGCTTTCTCGTCCGAGCGCCGCCCGGAACGCGCCCGCCGCAAGCGGAGGCGGCTAAAGCCGCTTCTATGTTACCCTCCCCGACATGCCGGCCCGGGTGAGCGAGTCCCTGATCCTCCGCACCTACCCTTTTCGCGAAGCTGATCTTGTCGTCAGCTTCCTCACCCGCGACCAGGGCAAGCTCCGCGGCGTCGCCCGCCGTGCCCGGCGCCCCAAGGGCGGGTTCGGCGCCGCCCTCGAGCGCCTCTCGCACGTCCGTGCTTTCTATTTCCAGCGCGAAAACCGCGAGCTGGTCAGCTTGGATTCCTGCGAGCTGATCCGTTCGCATTTCGAGCTGCAATCGGACTACTCCTTGGCCGTCGTCCTCGATTATCTGGCCGAAGTCACCGAACAACTGCTCCCGCCGGCCGAGACGAGCGAACGGTTCTTCCGCCTGCTGCTGGCAATGCTCGAGCATTTGCACGCTGAGAAAGCCGCCGGCGCCTGGTCTGTTGTGTCCTACTTCACTTTGTGGGCGGTGCGGCTGGCAGGGTTTCTGCCCGCGCTCCCCGCCGGACCGGAGTCGGCGGCAATTGCCGACGAGATGCTGCGACTCCCCATCGGCCAGCTCACTCCGCGCGCCTGGACCAAGCAAACGGCCGCTGATTTGCGCCGACTGCTCATTCACCGAATTGAAGATCATATCGAGCGGCGATTGGTGACGGTGCCGCTGCTGGAGGCCCTGTGAGGGCGATTTGTGCTGCGACCCAGAATTGACATCATTTCGATGATTTGGCATCATTATCTCGTGCGTACGACCATCAACCTGGATGATGAAGTGGCCCGCCTGGTCAAGGAGTTCGCCGAGAGCCGCTCCCTGTCTCTGGGCAAAGCCCTGACCGAGCTGGCTCGGCGCGGCCTGACCGCTCACCGGCCTGTCAAGTCCGTCAACGGCCTGCTTGTGTTCGATCTTCCGGCCGGATCGCCGAAAGTGACCGCCCGATCGGTCAGGAAGCTGGACGCCGAGTCGTGGTGACCGCCTCTCTCTTGGATGTCAATGTCCTCGTAGCCCTGGCATGGCCCGCGCACGAGTGGCACGATCCGGTGCGGCGCTGGTTCGCGCGCAATTCCCGGCGTGGCTGGGCGACATGCCCTTTCACTCAGGCCGCCCTCATCCGCATTCTGTCCAATCCGTCTTTTTCTCCGGACGCGGTGACTCCACGGGAGGCGGTCGACCTCCTCGCCCAGAACCTGAAGCACCCCTTCCATCGTTTCTGGCCTGACGAACTCAGCTTTCCTGAAGCAGTGGAGCCCTTCCGAGACCGTCTTGTCGGGCATCAGCAGATCACCGACGCGTACCTGCTGGGCCTGGCGATCCGCAAGGGAGGAAGGCTGGCGACGCTTGACCGGGCTGTCCTTTGGCTTCTGCCCAAGGAGGCGCCTGAGGCAGCACACGTAGAGATCATTCCAGGTTAGGGGCCAAGGATCATTCCAGCCGCTCCAGTGTGCTAACCTGATTCTTACGCAATACTCCAGCAGGTCGGGGAGCGGTCTTCGTGCCGCGGCCGTCCCCGTGCCCGAAGCATCCTGCAAACCGGCTGTTGCTCGTCCGATCCACGCCTGAAAGCGAAGGGTGCTCAGCGGCCAAGCCGAAACGGAAGAATGGACTCGTTCCAGCAGGTTCTCTTCAAGCTCAAGAAGTACTGGAGTGACCGTGGCTGCGTCATCCAGGAACCTTATGACGTCGAAGTCGGCGCCGGCACCATGTGCCCCGAGACGTTCCTCCGCGTGCTCGGCCCCAAGCCCTATCGCGTCGCCTACGTTCAGCCCAGCCGGCGCCCCACCGACGGCCGCTACGGCGAGAATCCCAACCGCCTCTACAAGCACTGGCAGCTTCAGGTCATCCTGAAGCCTTCCCCCGACGACATTGTTGAGCAGTACCTCAAGAGCCTCGAGGCCATCGGCATCGATCTCCGCAAACACGACATCAAGTTCGAAGAGGACAACTGGGAATCCCCCACCCTCGGCGCCTGGGGCATCGGCTGGCAGGTCATGCTCGACGGCCTCGAGATCACGCAGTTCACGTACTTCCAGCAGTGCGGCGGGGTCGATCTCGACCTCGTCCCGGCCGAACTCACCTACGGCCTCGAGCGCCTTGCCGCCTTCCTCCAAGGCAAGGAGAGCGTCTACCAGATCGAATGGGCCCCGGAGGTCTGCTACGGCGACGTCCGGCTGGCCGACGAGCTGCAATTCTCCGTCTACAACTTTGAGCTCGCGGACGTGCCTACGCTCTGGCAGCTCTTCGATCTTCACGAGAAGGAGTGCCGCCGGCTGCTCGAAGCGTATCCGGACTACGCTGACAAGCAGCGTTTCCCGCTGATCCCTGCCTATGACCAGGTGCTCAAGTGCTCGCACTTGTTCAACCTGCTCGATTCCCGCGGAGCCATCAGCGTCACCGAGCGCGTCGGGGTCATCGCCCGCGTGCGCAAACTCGCCGTCGGCGTTGCTCAGGCCTGGATCGATCAGGAGGCGGCCGCGTGAAGACCCTTCCCTTCCTGCTCGAAATCGGAACCGAAGAGATCCCGGACTGGATGATCCGGCCGGCGCTCGAGAACCTGCGCGAGCTGTTCACCGGACTTCTCGAATCGAACCGGCTCCCCGGCGAAATTGCCGCGCTCGAAGCCACGCCGCGCCGCCTCATGCTCAAAGTAGCCGGCCTGCCGGCGCGCCAGCCCAGCCGCACGGAGACCGTTACCGGCCCGCCGAAGGCCGCCGGCGAAGGCGCCGCGGCCGGTTTCGCCCGTAAGCTCGGCGTCGAGGTCTCCGCACTCAAAAGTATCAAGACGCCGAAAGGCGAGTATTACTCATTTACTAAGAAGGTGAAGGGCAGGGCCGCGGCCGCGATCCTTGCCGAGGCGCTCCCCTCGCTGATCCTCCAGATCTACTTCCCCAAAACGATGTACTGGACCGGCAAGGGGGGGCCGCGCTTCATCCGCCCCATCCGCTGGATCGTCGCCCTGCTCGGCCCCAAGGTGGTGCCGTTCGAGATCGCCGGCGTCAGGTCCGGCAACGTCACCGCCGGCCACCGGCAGCTCGGCAAGAGCAAGATCCGTGTCACGTTCGAGAACTACGAGCAGCAGCTCCGCGACAACGGTGTGCTGGTCGCCGCCGAAGAGCGCCGTCGCAAGATCGAAAACGAGATACGGGCCCTTCTCCCTGACGGGCTGCGTGTCAAGCCGGACCCGGCGCTACTCGAAACGCTGGTCTATGTCACCGAGTTCCCGGCGCCCATCCTAGGCTCGTTCAACGATGAGTACCTGGGCCTGCCCGAGGAAGTCCTCGTCACCGTCATGCGGCACCACCAGAAGTACTTCTCGGTCGAGGACTCATCCGGCCGGCTCGCGCCCCACTTCGTCGCCGTGATGAACACCAGCGCCGATCCCGATGGTTTGGTCCGCGCGGGCAACGAGCGCGTGCTGCGCGCCCGGTTCAACGACGCTCGCTTCTTCTGGGAGTTCGATCAGCGCAAGAAGCTGGCCGAGCGCGTCGCGGATCTCTCCCACGTAACCTGGCAGGCGCAGCTTGGCTCCTACCTTGAGAAGACAAATCGCGTCATCGCCCTTGTCCGCGAGTTCGGCGGCAACGAACACGCCGCCCGGGCGGCCCAGCTCGCCAAGTGCGATCTCACTACCGAGATGGTGAAGGAGTTCCCCGAGCTGCAAGGGGTCGTCGGCGGCCTCTATGCGCGGGCGCAGGGAGAACCCGAGCCTGTCTGGCGCGCTGTCTACGAGCACTACAAGCCGGCCGGAATGGAGGACTCGATTCCCTCCACCCCCGAGGGCCGCCTCGTGTCGCTCGCCGACAAGCTCGACACTCTGCGCGGCTGCTTCGCCATCGGGCTCATCCCGAGCGGTTCTAAGGATCCGTTTGCGCTCCGCCGCGCCGCCCAGGGCGCCGTCAAGATCCTGGTCGAGGGCAAACTGGCGCTTGGCCTGTCCCGGCTGTTGGGTGATTCAGAGCCGCTGCGCGAGTTCTTCCTTGATCGCGTTCGCTACTACTTTAAGGACGTCTGCGGCTTTCGCTACGACGAAGTCAATGCCGTGCTCGCTGCCGGCTGCGACCATCTGGTGGATGTAGAAAGCCGTTTGGAAGCGCTCCAGGCCGTCCGCCCGACGGACAACTTCGAACCGCTGGCCACGGCGTTTAAGCGGATCAAGAATATACTCAAGCAAGCGGACTATCACGGTGGCGAGCCAATCCAGGAGCAGATGTTCAACCTGTCCGCAGAGGTGGATTTGTACCGGGAGTTCGTGAAGGTGGCCGACGCCGCCCGAACTCATCTCCCGAAGCTCGAATATCTGCCGCTGTTGCAGGTGATAGCCAGCACACGCCCGGCAGTTGACAGGTTCTTCGACCAGGTCCTGGTCATGGATTCTGATGAACAGCGCCGCATGCGTCGTCTGGAACTGCTGCACCGGATCAATGTGCAGTTCAATGCGATCGCTGACTTCTCAGAGATCGTCACTCAATGAATCGAACTCATAAGCACAAGGAGATCTGAATACTCATGAAGAATTACGTCTATTCGTTCGGCGGCGGCACGGCCGACGGCGATGGAACGATGAAAGACATCTTGGGCGGCAAGGGCGCTGGCCTCGCGGAGATGAGCCGCGCCGGCGTGCCCGTGCCCCCGGGGTTCACCATTTCCACCGAAGTGTGCAATATCTACTTCGACAACGACCGGAAGGTCCCGGCCGAGATTGAAGCCGACATCGCCAAGGCGCTCGAGCAGCTCGAGCAGAAGATGGGCCAGAAGCTCGGCGACCCCGCCAACCCGCTGCTGGTCAGTGTGCGCTCCGGCGCCAAGTTCTCTATGCCCGGCATGATGGACACCGTCCTCAACCTGGGTCTCAACGACACCACTGTCGAGAGCCTTGTGGCCAAGACCGGCAACGCGCGTTTTGCCTACGACTGTTATCGCCGCTTCCTTCAGATGTTCGGCAACGTGGTGCTCGAGATCCCCAAGGACGAGTTCGAGCACATCTTTGACGCTCGCAAGAAGAAAGTGGGCGCGAAGTTCGATACCGACCTCACCGCCAGCGATCTCAAGGCGGTGATCACTGATTACAAGAAGCTTGTGCAGAGGAAGACCGGCGAGCCCTTCCCGCAGGACGCCCACAAGCAGCTCGAACTGGCGCGCAACGCGGTTTTCCGCTCCTGGTGGAACCCGCGTGCCTCGCACTACCGCCGCATGAACAAGATCGCCGACAACCTCGGCACGGCCGTCAACGTCCAGACGATGGTCTTCGGCAACCTGGGCGAGACCTCGGCCACCGGCGTGGGCTTCACCCGCAACCCGGCCACCGGCGAGAAGGAGTTTTACGGCGAGTTCCTGGTCAATGCGCAGGGTGAAGACGTGGTGGCCGGCATCCGTACGCCGAAGCCGATCAGCGAGCTGGGTACGCTTATGCCGGAGGTGTACAGCCAGCTTCGCCAGATCACCGCGAACCTCGAGAAGCACTACCGCGACATCCAGGACTTCGAGTTCACCATCCAGGAAGGCAAGCTGTACATGCTCCAGACCCGGAACGGCAAGCGCACCGGTCCGGCCGCCGTCAAGATCGCGGTGGACATGGTCGAGGAAGGGCTTATCTCCGAGAAGGAAGCCGTGCTCCGGGTGGATCCGCAGCAGCTTGATCAGCTCCTGCACCCCGTCATCGATTCCGCCTCCCGCAAAAACCTCAAGAAGATCGCCGCCGGTCTCCCGGCTTCCCCCGGGGCCGCAGTCGGCAAGATCGTCTTCACCGCCGACCACGCCGTCGAAGCCTCCAAGAAGTATCCCGTCATCCTTGTCCGCAAGGAGACGGTGCCCGACGACATTCACGGCATGGAAGTCGCCAAAGGCATTCTCACTGCCCGCGGCGGCATGACCAGCCACGCCGCCGTCGTCGCCCGCGGCATGGGAACCCCTTGCGTCGCCGGCGCTGAGTCGCTCCTTGTCGAGGAGCGCAAGCAGGAGCTGCACGTCAAGGACTCCGGCCTCGTTCTCAAGGAAGGCGACTGGATCTCGCTCGACGGCTCTACCGGCGAAGTCTTCGCCGGCCAGGCCGTCACCGTCGAGCCCGATCCGTCCTCCGGCGTCCTGGCGAAGTTCATGCGCTGGGCCGATGAATTCCGCGGCACGTTCGGCGTTCGCGCCAACGCTGACATCCCCCGTGACGCCAAGGTCGCCCGCAAGTTCGGCGCTGAGGGCATCGGCCTCTGCCGCACCGAGCACATGTTCTTCGGTCCCGGCCGGATCGAGCACATGCAGGCCATGATTCTGGCCGAGGACGAGAAATCCCGCAAGAAGGCGCTGGCCACGCTGCTCCCGCTCCAGCGCAAGGACTTCGCCGGCCTGTTCATGGCCATGGACGGCTTCCCGGTCGTCATCCGCACGCTGGACCCGCCGCTGCACGAGTTCGTGCCCAAGCGCGAGGACCTCATGGTCGATATCGCGAAGCTGCCGCACGCTGATGCCAAGGCCAAGAAGGAGATGGCCGAGCGCTACGGCATGAAGGTGGCCGAACTGAAGAAGCGGCTGCCGGAGCTGCTGAAGCGCGTGGAAGCCTTGCACGAGTTCAACCCGATGCTCGGCCACCGCGGCTGCCGTCTCGGCATCACCTATCC
>CAYZJD010000190.1:0-8590 GCA_964478455.1 uncultured Solibacteraceae bacterium
CTGACGAACCACTGCGGCCCCTCCTCAATGTTCGCGAACACCGAGATCTGTCCGGCGGAGGGCTGATTGTCACGAACCTCGGAGGTCACCTTCACGTCGCGGAAACCGTTGCTGCGGTACAACTCGACGATGGCATCGACGTCACGCTTCAGCAAGGCCTGGCTGAAACGGCCCCGGCGAAATTGCGGCGATGCCTGGACCACCAACATCCGCTCCCGGATCGTGGCAGCGTCGAAGTACCGGTTCCCGCGAACTTGAACGAGGGCCACTTTGTGCCGTGGGCCGCGGCGCACGTCGTAGACGACTTTCTGGACGCCGTTCGTCGAGTGCTCCTGCGCGTAGTCAACCTCCACGCCGAAGTAACCCTGGGCCTGCAAGTACTCGGCGATGTTCCGCGCGCCCTCGGCCAAGAGTTCGCGATCGACGGATCCCTCTTCGAACACCGGCACGAGTTCTCTCAGCCGCTTGCGGCCAAGGTCGGCGCCGCGAGCTTCGACGATTACTTCAGGGCCGGGTTCGATGCGGAGGTGCGGAACAGCCCTGCCGGTTCGTGGGTCGTATTCGATCTTCTCCAGGCCCACCTGGACCATCAGGTGCCGTTGCTTCTGGAAGAGCTTGCGTATCTCCTCGAGCCCTTGCTGCGTCCGCGCCTGCGTCACCTGTTTCCACCCGCGCCAGCCCTTCCACTTTGTAGCCCGGGCCACCTTGCGCGCGGGCAGCGACGCGGCGCCGCGAATCACCGGCTCGGCATACCTGGCGCGGCGGCCCGGCTCGACCAGAAAGCGGATGTCGGTCTGCTGGGTACGGGGCTCGCGCCGCAGTTCGTAGCGGATGCGATGGGCGAAGAACCCGTTGGCGCGAAGAGTCTCGCCGAGCCTCTGGACAGCGGCCGGCAAATCCTCCTCATACAGGGGCTTGCCAAGATCCAACTGCGTGGCGTTTACCAGTTGGCCGCGGCTTGGCGGCAGCGGCACGCCGTCCACGGTGACGTGCCCGACGAACCAGTTGCTCCTGGTCAGAAAGCGCACGATCACCGCCGAGTCGCGCAACTCGGCATCCACGGCGATGTCGGCGTAGCGGCCCGTGGCGAAGAGCCGCTCGATGGACGCGCGAACTTCGGCCATTCGAAACGGACGCTTCGACTTGAGGGGGAGCATCGCGAACAGCTCGGAGGCGGGGATGGGCTGTTCTTTCGGATCGAACGCGATGATGCCGACCGGCTTGCCCTCGTAGTCCTCGATCGCCGCGGTGGCAATGTCAACCGCCAAGAAAACAAGCAGGAAGAGCGGCCAGAGACCAGGACCGTGCCGGCACACTAACAGCATGATACTGCAACGGTTGCTACGATTGGGTTGAATGACGCCGCGGGACCGCGAGCGCTACTCGCGACAGATCCTGTTCGCCGGGCTTGGCGAGCCGGGCCAGGAGAGCCTGCTCGCCTCCAGGGCGGTGATTGTCGGATGCGGCGCCCTGGGCACATTCCAGGCCGACGCGCTGGCGCGGGCCGGGGTCGGCTGCTTGCGGTTGGTGGATCGCGACTACGTCGAGTGGAGCAACCTCCAGCGGCAGAGCCTGTTCGAAGAGTCCGACGCCGAGGACGGCCTACCCAAGGCGGTCGCCGCCACTCGGCGGCTGGCCAGAGTGAACTCGGGAGTGCGCGTCGAGGCCGTGGTCGCGGATCTCACCCCGGTCAACATCGAGGAGCTTCTGGGGGACGCGAACGTCGTGTTGGACGGGACCGACAATTTCGAAACGCGGTTTCTCGTGAACGACTTCTGCGTCAGCCGGGGGCTGCCGTGGCTGTATGGCGGCGCCGTTGGCAGCTACGGCCTGGCCATGCCGGTGTTGCCGGGGCGGACGGCCTGCCTGAAGTGCGTGTATCCGGAGCCGCCCGCGGGCGCGCAGCCGACCTGTGAAACTGCCGGCGTGCTAGGGGCGGCGCCGGCCATCATTGCCGCGATTCAAACCGCGGAAGCACTGAAGATCCTGTCGGGCCGGTTGGAGTCAGTGTCGCGCTTGATCACCACAGTGGATGTGTGGACCGGCGCTATCCGGCAAGTGCGCCAGCCGGATCCCGATCCGGCCTGCCTCGCCTGCGGGCAGCGGCGGTTCGTCCACCTCGAAGGAAAGCAGCGTGCGCCGGTCAGCCTCTGTGGCCGCAACGCGGTACAGATCCACGAGCGCTCCCGGCCGCTCGACCTTGCCGATCTGAAGCGCCGGCTCGAGCCGTTGGGCACAGTGCGCGCCAACGAGTTCGCACTGCGCTTCTTGCTCCCGCCTTACGAACTGACGGTCTTTCCGGACGGCCGGGCCATCATCAAGGGCACCACCGACGTCGGACTGGCCCGCAGCCTGTACGCGCGCTACATCGGCAACTGAGCCCGCCTTGCCGCTCTGTGGCGCAGTGCGGGAAACTGGTTCTGTGCCCGACTTCTGCACCTGCGGAGTTGAACTGGTTCCGGGCGCGCTGTTCTGTCATAAGTGCGGAAAGCCGCAGCGCGAGGACCTGCTTGCCGGGCCTGAACCGGCCGCCATCCAGGAGCCGCCGGTGGCGGCGATGCCCGTGCGGGCAGCGACGCCCGAGATCAGCTTTCGCAATTCGCTCGCGGTGCGCACCGGTTTCCTCGTGGGCGCGCTGGCATTTCTGCTGAGTTCCCTGCCGCTACCGCCGCCCGCCGGCATGATCTGGCTGGTCGGAGCCGGTTTCCTGTCCGTTTTCCTCTACCGCCGCCGCAGCGGCCAGCCGCTCACGGTGGGCGGGGGCGCGCGGATGGGCTGGATCACCGGGCTGTGGTGCTTCGTGCTGTTTACGGTGATCTTTACCCTGAGCTTCGCGGCGGTTTCCTTTCTGTTCCACGAGGGGGGCGCGGCGACCTACTTCGCGCAGCTTCGCGCTCTCGGCATGCCTGAGGACAACCTCAAGAAGATCGAGGAGGCCATCCGCTTCTTCGAGAGCCCCTCGCGCGTGGTGGCCTTCCTGTTGTCGTTCTTCGTGATGCACACCGGCCTGGTTACCCTTGGCGGCGCTATCGGCGCGAGGTTGCTGCGCGGGCAAAGTCGGTGAGCGGGGAACTGATCGGGCGCGCCGCCGGCGTTGCTAAGATTAGTCGAGTTCGGGCGCCGCTGGACGAGTGTAGCGCTTCACCACCGCCACTCCCGCGAAGATGATCGCCATCGCGGCAGCCTCACGCCAGCCGAACGGCTCGCGGTAGAAGAGCCACCCGAGCGCGACCGCCACGATCGGGTTGATGTAAGTGTAGATGGAAACCAGGGCCACCGGAAGCTTCTCGAGCGCGTACATGTAAGAGCTGTAGCCGACAATCGAGCCGAAGATCACCAGGTACAGCAGCGCGGCCACGCCACGGAGGTTCCAGTGAACCGGGTGATGGGGCACGAAAAAGGCCGGCAAGAAAAACGCGAGTCCGGCGGCCAGTTGCTGCACCGCTCCGCTGACGATGGGATGCGTTTCGGCGGACAGGCGGCGATGGCGGATGGAGCCGAACGACCAGCAGAAACATCCAAGCTGGAGAATCAGGAAACCCCAGAGCAGGCGCTCGGAAGCGGCGGCCCCGCCGAGAGCGCCCGGCGCAACCAGCAGCACGGCTCCCAGGGCGCCGGTGACGATGCCCAGGAGCACAGGCGAGGTGAGGCGTTCGCCCCCAGGAAGAAGCGCGTCCAGCCCCACCATCCAGAAGGGCGATGTCGTGACGATGAGCGCAGCGAGCCCGCTCGCAATCCAGAGTTCGGAAATCGTCAGGCAGGCATTGCCCAGCCCCAGAATCAGGATGCCGTTGAGAGCCGTGAAGCGCAGTTCCCGCCCGCGAGGCAGCCGCGCCCGCAACAGGAGACTCCCGGCGAGCATCAGAAGGCCCGAGAGGGTGAACCGGGTGCTGACCAGCACGAGCGGAGGGAACGACTCCAGCGCCATGCGGATCGCCAGGTAGGTGGTGCCCCAGAAGAAGCAGACGGAGGCCAGCGCCAGATAAGGCTTGAAGTGCGGGTGACTGCGCAAGTTCTCAGGGTAACAAGCGGGGCAGGCATCGAGCGCGGAAGCTAGAATGGAGGCTTGATCCTCACACTTACCGTCAATCCCGCGATCGACCGCAACGTTAGCACGGACCGGCTGGTCTTCGAAGACCGGGCGTACATTCTCGCGACCAGCGAATCCGCGGGCGGGCGCGGGATCAACGCGTCGCGTGTGATCCATTCCTTCGGCGGCGCAACCACCGCCATCGCCACCTCAGGCGGAAAATCAGGGGCGAAGTTCGAGGGGATGCTTCGCGGGGAAGGTTTCACCTTTCACGCGGTGCGCATCCGGCAAGGGATACGGACTAACCTCACGGTCACCGACAAGACCGGGCTGAGCGTCAAGCTCAATGAACTCGGCCCTGTCATGACCAAAGGAGAGGTGGAGCGGCTGGAGGCAGAGGTCGGCCGCCGGCTGGAGGGCGCGAGCTGGCTTCTGCTTTGCGGGAGCTTGCCGCCCGGCGTACCCGCCGGCTTCTACTCGAAGCTGATCAGCATGGCGCGGGAGCTGGGCGTGAAGACGCTGCTCGACACGGACGGCCCGCCGCTGCTCGAGGGTACCGAGGGCGGACCGACTGTCGTTACACCGAACCAGCAGGAAGCGGAGCGTCTCCTCAACAAAGCGCTGATCACGCGCAACCACTTCCTGGAGGCGGCCGACCGCATCCGGCGTATGGGCGCGGAATCGGTGATCCTCTCGCTCGGCAGCCGCGGCGCTGTCGGCGCGTTCGAGGACCGGCTGGTGGAGGCGGTGGCCCCGCGCGTGGATGCAGTCTGCCCCATCGGCGCGGGCGATGCGATGGCGGCCGCGTTCGCCTGGGCCATGGAGCGGAAGAACGACTTCGCCGACGCTCTCCGGTGGGGCGTGGCCGCCGGTTCTGCGTCGGCCCGCCTGCCGGGGATGGCCTTCGCGTCGCTGGAGGACACTCGGGCGGTCTACAACCAGGTCGAACTGCGTTTCGTTTGACGGCCCGCGGCTTCAGTCGCCAGGAACGAAGTGGCCGGTCTCGGGATCCAGACGAGCAAGTGTGCCCGCGCGAAAGCCTTTGAGGAAAGAGACCAGCCGCAGCCACTTGCGCGAATCCGCGCCGACGCTGGCGGCGACCGGCGAAGGCCGGCCAAGAAGGAACCGGAAGGCCAAGTGGAGCAGATGCATGGCCGCACTGCCGTGCCCTTGCTTGATGAGTTTCGCGAACATGGCCCCGGTGCCGTACCAGTAGCGCTGGATGGTGACGCGCCGCTCCCCGATGGGACGCGACCCACGGTGCGTGACGGCGATTGCGGGTGTGCCGAGGATCCAGAAGCCGGCCAGAAGGGCGCGCAGCGCGAAGTCGGTTTCACCTCCCGACTTCAACCTGCCTCCAACGCCGAGGGTCTCGTCGAAACCATGCAGCGTTTCCCAAACGCCTCGACGGACGCCCATGCACGCGGAGAGACCTTCCAGTCTGTGTTTGCTCCACAGGCTTCGCACCAGCCGCCGCTCTTCCTGCCGGCCGGAAACCACGAACGACGTCTTCGGGTCGTGAGGCGCCGCCAGCACGCTGCCGAACACGATGCCGATCCGGGGATCCTGCGCGAAGGCCTCGATCAGCTTGCGGAGACTGCCCGGGTGAAGGTCGCAGTCGTCGTCAGTGACGAGCACGATCCGCGACCGCGCCTCCCGAATGCCGAGGTTTCTGCCGGACGAGCAGCCGCGTCCGGACATGCGCAGGTACCGCACTCTCGTGTCGTGACTCAACCTCGCAAGGGCCTCAGCACTGCGGTCGTCGTCGCTCTGATCGACGATGACGAGTTCCAGCGCGAGGCCTTCCTCGACGAGGATCGAGCCGGCGGTGAGCACTTGGTCGGCCCGATCGCGGGTGGCGATGACGACGGAGACATCCGGCGCCGGCGATGCTTCCATATCGGTCAGGTTAACGATTTCCTCCTTGCGGAGGCGAGCCACTCGCGCCAGTAGCCGCATGCGTTGGCCGCCTCCGCCCAGAGGATGCAGGCGAACAGCGCGATCGACGCCGGGAAGGACTTCGCTTCGAAGGGATGCCAGAGCAGCCGCCAGTAGAACCGCAGGTCGGGCCGCAGGCCCTTGCCGCCCAGCGCCTGGCGCTTGCGATGGAATCGAAAAGCGCCGCGACCGAATTCGTAATGCTGCCGCCACAGGCCGCCAAGCGTCAGCGGGTGCGCGTGAAAGACCACCGCTTCCGGGGCGAAAACCATCCGCAAGCCTCGTGCGCGCCAGCGGTCGCCGAATTCGCGGTCCTCCGAAGTCCGGAAGGCCGCGTCGAAGCCGTCTGTCTCGCGAAAGCCGGAGGCCGGCACGGCGAGATTGCTTGTAGAAACGAAGCCCGCCTGTCCGTTTCGGGCGTTGAAGCGTGAATAGAGCACATCGTTGATCGCCTGGCTGGCGCAGGAATAGAGATTGTCGTGCAACAGGTTCGACTTCCTGCCGGTGACGGCGCAGGACGCATCGGCGGCGAACCGCGCCTGGAGAGCGCGGAGCCAGCCGCTGGAAGGCCGGCAATCATCGTCGGTGAAGGCGAGGAAGTCGCCGCGGGCGACGGCGGCTCCGGCGTTCCTGGCGGCAGCGGGGCCGGCGTTGGGCTGCCGCAAGAGTCGCAGGGCAAACTTGTCCCGAAACGCAGTCAGAACCGGCTCGAGGTCCGCCATGCCGCCATCGTCCACCACCACCACCTCAAAGCCTCCGAGCGGTTCCTCAAGTTCGGCGATCGATTCCAGGCATCGGCGTAGGGCTTCGGGGCGGTCGAGCGTGGGGATGACGATGGAAAACGCCGGCCGAGGAGTCTCCGCGGCAGGTTGCATCGCACTCATGCCTCAGGCGTGGGCCTCACCGGCCAACTCGATGGGCTTCCCCAGGGAAGCGGACTGAATGGCGGCTAGAGCGATCTCCACCGCCCGCTTGCCGTCCGACACGGTGCAGCGAACATCCCCGCCGGAGCGGACGACGCCGAGAAAGTGCCGCCACTCGTCAAAGAAAGAGGACTGGTAAATGCCCCCATGCCGGGTCTCCACAATGCCGCGGGGCAACGCCTTGGTGAAGCGCCACAGGTCCTCGAGGCGGGAGCCCAAGCTGCCCGAAACAGCGGAGCAAGGCTCAAACCGCAGGCCGTCGAAGCGGTAAAAGGACAACTGAAGGACTCCCTTGGTTCCGTAAATTTCGATGTCGCTCGAGGAAGCGGTGCGCTGGGAGAACGCACCGCAGGCGACCACGCCGCTCGCGAGCCACGCGGTCACCGCCGCACTCTGGTCTTCGCTGGTGCACGACCGGGTCGTCGCGAAGACCCGTGTCACCTCCGTTCCCGGCAGAACTCGCCAGGCGTCAAAATGGTGGACGGCCTGTTCGAACAGCACGCCTCCGCCGGTGGCGCGCCGTTTCCGCCATTCCGGCAGCTCATCCTGAAATCCGGTGTGCACGCTACGGATGACTTCCACCCGGCCAAGTACGTCTTGCTCCACAAGACGCCTTGCCTCGCGTAGCAGGCGGTGACTGCGAAGGTGGAAGCCGACGGCGGCTTTTCCGGGCGACCGGCTTGCACTCTCCAGGATCCGGTCACAATCCTCGAGCGTCGTCGCCAGCGGCTTTTCGATCAATACGCTTCTACCGGAATCGAGGGCCGCGACCGCGATCTCCGCGTGAGACTGCGCCGGCACGCAGACCGCCACCACGTCGAGCGAAGGATGCTCGAGGAGCGCGCGGGCATCCTGATGCCAGCGCGAAATACCGAACGCGGCGGCGGTTCGCCGGGCGCGCTCGGCGTCGAGGTCCACGACGCCAACGACTTCCACCCCGGGCAGGCGTTTCAAGACCGGCAGGTGTCGCTTCCAGGCTACGCGCCCGCATCCGACCACTCCGACACGCAACGGGGCCGCCTCGCTCAGCATTTGGTCAACTCCTTCTGGTCCGCGGCGCAGAGGTGGCGGCTCCGGTGGAATTCGAAACGCGCCAGCCGCTCCCGCGCGCCGCCGGCGCCGAGAAGATAGCCCGCCATCTCTCCGGCGGCGCTCAGGGCGAGGCCGGCGAGCAGCACCGGCAACACGCGGAGCACCAGGCCCGCCGGCTGGCGGCTCTTGCGGAGTTGCCCCAGGATCTGTCGGAGCCGCACGAGCGGGATCAACGGCGAGGCGCCACCGAGGACGAGCCGCTTCCAGTACGGCCAGTCCCGAACGCGGGCCGATGCGAACACGCGGCCGCTGAAGAACTTCGAGACGAGCCACGAGGAGAGCAGGCTGAAGTTCGTGTGCGCCGTCTTTGCCTTCGGCTCAAGGTAGAGCTGATGGCCGCGGCGCCGGAGGTCCCAATGCATGACGCTCTCCGACGCCATCATCTGCTCGAGGTCGTCGCCGTAGCGAAGAAGCACATCACGCTTGTAGCTGCTGTTGTGGCCCGGCAGGTGGTCCCGCGGTCCGGCCGGCGCCGGATCGAGCCACGGGGCGTAAGCAACAAACAGGTCGGCCCAGCTCACCAGCGTTCTCGGATTTGCGTTCCGGATCGCCGGGCCGACGGCGGCCCAGGGTCCGCGGTGCGCTTCGAGCAGCGCCTCGGCCCAAC
>CAYZJD010000191.1:0-8552 GCA_964478455.1 uncultured Solibacteraceae bacterium
ACCATGTGCCCGGTATATACCGCCGGCGTGGCGCGCAAGACTGCGCGCTCCACACTCACCCAGGCTCAGAGCCAGAAATGTAGAAACTCCCGGCGCAGGCCAAGGGTGGCGGGACAAGACCGGAGTCGTGTCCTACGGGGGAGTGCTCAGCGGAAGGCGCGGCGGAGGAGGCGCTCGGCTTCGAGGCGCGAACCGGCGAAGTCTTCCGCCTGCTGGACAGCCTGGTAGAGCTTGACTGCGTCGTCGCGCCGGCCGAGCAGGTCGTAGGTCTTGGCGAGTTCCAGGCGAGCGATGACAGTGGTTCTCAGGCTGGCGCCGGTTTCGCCGAGCGCCTTGGCGAACCAATCCTCAGCAGTCGCGGTTTCTCCTTTTTGGCGGAAGGCGACGCCCAGCCCGTTGAACAGAGACGCACGCTCGAGCCCGAGGTAACGGCTGGGACCGGTTTCCAGTTCGCCGAGCATCTGCCGGTAGATCTCGATCGCCTTGTCCGTCTCCCTGGTACGAAGAGCGATACCCGCCATGTCCAAGGGCACGAGGAAATTTCGGGGGTATTTCTCCCGGAGCCGTTCCAGCAGTTCCAAGGCTGGGGAGTATCTTTTCTCCCGCGTGTAGATGAGGATGAGGATGGTTGAGGCGTCGTCGGCCGTGAGCGTTCCCTTTTCGGCGGCCAGGCGTAACTGCCTCTTCCCCTCCTCCTTGCTCCCGTAATGGCCGAGGAAGAAGGCCAGCCACTTAAGGCTCCAGTTGAGGCTGCCGGCCACATACTCATAGACCCCGACAGAGAGCCGGGCGTCATGGAATTCGGGGTCCCGGCGCAACAGCTCTTTGTGGTCGCGGAAGGTCTTCGTGCCGGCGCGGAACGCTCCCCACCAGTTGCGCTTCAAGCCGGTCTCAAAAGCAGCCAGGTTCTGGTAAGCGAGGCCGCGCAGGAAGAGGGCGGCGCGGTCGCCGGGACTGGCCTGGAGGCGTAGCCGGGCTTTGTCAATGGCCTGCCGGTTGACTTCGCGGAAGCGCTGTTCCACCCGCGGGTCCACCGCCGGCCGGAACTTCGGGTTTTCGGAGAAGAAATCGGACGAGGCAAAGCGGTCGAGGCTCAGCTCCTGTTTTCCACTCAACTCCCGAACCCAGTAAGTCATTGCCAGGTAGGCATAACCGGCGGGATCGTCCGGGGCTTCGCGGATCATCGTCTGAAATGTTTCTTCCGCCTGGTCGTACTGCATGTCGTAGAGGTCACGGAGGCCTTGCTGGATAGCGGCAAGCCGGTCCGGCGGGAACAAGGGCGTCTGGGCGGAGAGGACCACCGCCAGACAGGCTGCAAGCAGGAGGCGGACTAGATGGCGGGCAGCCGGTTGTGTCATTGCGCCGGCAGGGTCACCGTGATGCGGGTTCCCCGTCCCTCCGCGATCGGGCTGTCGATCGCTATTTCTCCCCCCAGTTGGCGCACGTTCTTGCGCACGATGGCGAGACCGAGCCCGGTGCCTCGCTGTTTGGTGGTGAAGAACGGCTCGAAGATCTTCTCGCGAAGCTCCGCTGGAATGCCGGGGCCGCGATCGCTGATGGATATGGCGACCGAGTTTCCGGCGCTCGAAGCCTCGACAAGAACTTCGCTCTCCGGCTCGGACGCCTGGACGGCGTTGAGGGCCAGATTCAGCACGATCTGCTTGATGATTTCCGGGTTGCCGCGCTGCATCTTGAGCCCGGCGGCGATGCGGTGCGCGATGCGAATCCGGTCGCCGGCGCACTGGCGCGCGAGCACGTCGGAGGTGGTCTCGAGGAGCCCGCTGAGGTCCACCTCGGTGCGCTCCTCGGGCAGTGGCCGGGAAAAGGCGAGCAGTTGCTGGACCGAGCGGTTGAGGCGGTCCACCTCGTTGATCATGTAGTTCAGGTCGCGATCGTACTTCTGGCGCACCGAGGCGTCCTCGCGCATCAGTTGGGCCAGGGTCTTTACCGAGCTGAGCGGGTTCTTGATCTCGTGGGCGATGGTGGCCGCCACTTTGCCGAGGCTGGCGAGGTGTTCCTGCCGCGTGAGCGCCAGCTCGAGGCCGATCTTCTCCTCGACAACGCGGCACGTCCGGATGGAGTGGGAGATCTGCCGGCTCAAGCCTAACAGGATGGGCTCGTTTTCGTCGAGGAACACGCGAGGAGATGTGTCGAGCAGCAGCAACCCGGTGAGTTGTTCCTCGTACCACAGAGGGAAGAGGTAGTTGTAGCCCGCCTCTTCGAGCAGGGAGCGCAACTGCGGATCGGGCGCAAGGCGCTGATGGAGGATTTCGGCCTTTGCGTTACCGGCGAACTGCTCGAGCTGGTCGAGGATGCGGGCGGTAACGACGCCGGGGTCCCCGCCGAAGAAGCCTCTCAGCCGCGGTTCCCCGGCGGTCACCAGAAGGACGCGGCGCAAACCGAACGTTCGCCCGACCTGCTCGGCAAGGTATTGGAGTCTCATCTCCAGATCGAGGATGCGCGCCGCCTCTTCGATGATGCGCTTGCTGAAATCGGCGTACACCTGGGCGCGCTTGGAGAGGAAGCGGGTCATCCATCCATAGAGTGGGATCCAGATCAGGGCGGCAGCGAAGATCAACGCGATCTCGGTGAGATCCCGCAATGTTTCGAATCTGTCTTCGAGGAAGTCGGCCACACGGCGGATGACGAACAGATAGACCGCAAACACCAGGCCGAGCGTGACAGCGAAGGCGACGCGGCGGCTGATGAGGAGGTCCAGGAGGTGGAACGAGTAAACGAAGTAGAGCAGGCACAAGGGCGCGGCCAGCGACGCCAGCACAACGCCTTCGGAATCCGGCCCGGCGAGCATTCCGGCCAGGAAAGGAAGCAGCAGGCAAGCACCGAAAACGCGCGAGAAAGCGCGGGCGCGCGGCTCGGTGCGTCCGCGGGCGGAAAGGATCAACGCGGCCGCGCCGGCCAGCAGTAAGCCGATCCAGAGCCAGGCCGCAGCCGGGCGTTCTGTTCGCAGCAACCACCAGGCGACGGGCGCCGGAAGGTATCCGGCCAGGGACGGCCAGGCCGGCAGGCCTGCCCAAAGAAGGGCGAAGTGGAGATAGGAGGCCGGCACCAGCACGAGACCAAGATTGGCCATGCCGGCCAGGACGACCGCGGGCAGCGCGCCCTGCGCTTCCACGCTCGCCGCGCCGTGGAACAGAGCGATGGCGTTGGCGGCCTGCCAAAGGAAGCCCGCGGACAAAGCCGCGAGAAGCGCTCTTTCGGCCCTTCGGGGCGCAGGCTTACGAGCGAGGAGAACAACGAGAAAGAGATGCAGTATGGCGCCGGCGGCGAAGCCGAGCAACTTGAGTGTGGTGCTCAAGAGCATCGCGTCATCCCGCCGCTCGCAGCGGAAGAGTCACCGTGAACACCGTTGCCGCACCGGGCCTGCTGCTCACGTCGATTCTGCCCCGATGCGAGCGCGCAATCTGGAGGCAGATGGGCAGGCCCAATCCCGTACCAACCCGAACCCCCTTGGTGGTAAAGCCGGGGTCGAAGATCTTGCTGAGATTCTCCGGCGGAATGCCGACGCCGTTGTCTGCGATCTCGATCTTGACGGATTCGCCGTCGCGCCAGGTGCGGATGCGGATCAGGCCGCGCCTGCCCGTCAGGCGGATGGCGTCCATCGCGTTCAGCAGCAGGTTCATCAGGAGCTGGTTGAGCGCGCGCGGATTACAGTCGACTTCGGGAAGTTCGCCAAGCTCGCAGACCACGTCGGCCTGGCGGTCCAGTTCGTGGCGGAGGAGCCGGAGGGTGCTTACGAGGCCGTCGTGGATCTGCGCCCTCTGCATGTCGGCGCGGTCCAGTTGCGCAAACTGGCGGAGGTTGGTGACCACAGCGTGGATGCGCTCGCAAGCCGCTTTCGACCGGGACGCCGTGGCGGTGAGGACCTCCAGGAACTCCTTGACCTGGGAAGTGGTATCCGCGGGCTGGTTCCCGCACCACTCGCCGATCCTGCGGGCGGCGACCTCGAGGATGCCGCAGCCTGAGTGGAGGACGCCCAGCGGGTTGTTGATTTCGTGCGCCACGCCTGCGACCAGCCGCCCGAGCGAGGCCAGCTTCTCGGCCTGCACGCGGGCAGCCTGCGATTCCTTGAGTTCGGTCAGGGTCCGCTCCAGCTCCTTGAGGTAATGGCGGTTCTGGCGTATCAAACGCTGCTTGTCGACTGCGCCGGCGACCACGAGCCGCAGTTCTTCCAGCTCGAACGGCTTGGCGAGGTAGTTGTGGGCGCCGGCGCGCAGAGCTTCGATGGCCATCTGCTCGGAGCCGTAGGCGGTGATGAGAACGACCAGCGGAGGCTCCGCGCCCTGGTTGACGTGCTTGAGCAGGGAGATGCCGTCCATGCCGGGCATGTTGATGTCGGAGACGATGACGTCGGGCTGGAAGGAGTCGATGGCGGCTAACGCCTTCAAGCCGTCCTCGGCCTCCTGGACGCGGTAACCCTGGGAGAGGGCGCGCGCGACGCCGAAGCGGGCCGCTTCCTCATCGTCGATGACCAGGACTTTGGGTTGGTCGTTCAAGGTTTCACACACCGGGGCAACCAAGCCAATTCACCGCAGAGGCGCAGAGGACGCAGAGACTCGCCGTGGTGTGTCTCTGTGGTGGTACACCTTCCAATCCCCATGGCCGTTCAGGCCGGCAAACCGGGCCGGCGCTCGAGTTCCTGCTCGCTCAACCGGGGCAGCGTGACGCTGACGGTTGTGCCCTGTCCCTCGGCGCTATGAATGTGGATGTCGCCGCCGTGCTCGCGAACGATCTGGCGGGAGCTGAAGAGGCTCCAGTTCCCGGTGAGGACGCGATTGCCGGCGACTTTGAAGCCGGGGTCGAAGATGGCGCCTAATTCGTCGGCGGGCATGCCCCGGCCGTTGTCGGAGATGCGCACCTCGACGTGCGAATTCTGGTCGCGGGTGGAGATACGCACGCGGCCGTCGCCATTGGCGATGGCAACGACGGCATTATGCAGGAGGTTCGCAAAGACCGCGCTTAATTGCTGCGGGCGGCAGAGCAAGGGCTGGAGGGGCTGGAGTTCCAGTTCGATGTTCACCTTGCCCTTGATTTCCGGCTCCGCTAAAGCCACCACGTCGCCGATCAGCGCGTTGAGGTCCGCGGGCTGGATGTCGGCTTTATCGAGGTTGGTGAAGCGCTGCAAGCGGGCGACGATTTGCTGAAGGCGGCGCGCCGAGTCGATGACGGATCGCCGCAGCTCGGCCTGGAGAATGACGAGACGCTGGTGCTCGTCCGGGGGCGAAGTGGCCATGCGGGCGGCCAGCACCAGGAGAGTGTCGACGGCGCTGCGCAGAGCGCCGATGGGATTGTTGAGCTCGTGACTGAGCGCGGCGGCCAGACGGCCGAGAGAGGCGGCGTTCTCGGCGAGCAGAACGCGTGATTGAGCCTGACAAAGACTTTCCGAGACGCGCACCGCCTCCCGGTGCGCCTGGAAGCTCGACCAGCGCTCGGCGTACAGCAGCGCCGTAAGTGCGGCGCTGATGAGGATGGTCGTAACGATGAAGATGCTCTGTGTGCCGTCGGGATCCACGGACGAGAGGACGTTCCAACGAAGAGCCGCCGCACCGGCCAGCACGTAATACACCCACAGGCAAAAACCGACAATCAACGTGTGCAGCGGCTGAAGCGGCAGGCTGCCGACGCCGACCAGAAGAACGGTGATGATCTGGCCGGAAATGTGATGGTCACCCACCTCGCCGGCGCCGTGCAGGATGAGAGAGAAGCTGATCAGGGTCGTGCCGGCCAGGACCCCGGAGACGCAGCCGGCGAGCCGCGCGCGCCGCCTTGCGTAGCGGGCGGCGAGGGCCGTAAGAATGCCGATCGCAACAATGCAACCGCACTGCCAGACCCGAATGGGCCACGCTCCCCGCTTCCCGGCGACGAGGAACTGCGCCTGGAGAGTGAGGATTGGCACGAGGATCTCGACCGCAGCGATGACCCAAAGTCCCTTGCGGCTCAGGCGCTCAGTCTCCCGCCGGAACGCCTGATCTTGCTCGGCGTCACCCGGCAAGAGGTACGAACGGATCTTCGTGAGGGTCATGGAGCAGGTATCTATCAGTGTAATCCCGGCGGTCGGGTGCGTCTCTGAAGAAAGCGGAAACCGCTGGCTATTGCCGCCGGTATCTCAGCGCGTAGACGGAAGCGGCCCCGGTGTCGCCACGGCCGCCAAGGACGAGCAGCACCAGGTCGCGCTTCGGGTCGTAGACCATCGCACGGTTCTGGCCCGCCGTCTGAGCAAGATCGGCTCCGGAGGCGAAGGGGATGGCGAGTTTTCGCCACGCGTTGTCCTCCGGAGTCCAGGCCCAGGTGTCGGATGGGCCGCCGTAGACGAGCAGGGTGTCCTGAGCCGGGATGTAGACGGCCTCGCGAGTGCTTCCGGGGGGCTCCGCCCCTGCGGGCGAGGCAACCTTCGGATCCAGGCGAGACCAGCGGCGCAGCTTCATGTCGAAGGCCCAGAGTTCGTTCCGCTTGTCGCCGCCGCCGTGCAGCAGGAGGCGGCCGCGCCGCGAGTCCCACGCCAGGCCGGTGATCTCGTAAAGGTTCTGCGGTGAAGGCTGGCCCCGGCTGAGCCGTTCCCAGCGGCCTGCCCGGTAGAGGAAGACGGCGTTGTCCTCCGGCGGATCGGAAGCGCGCCACGGCAGCAAGTAGCCGGCGTCGTTCAACCGCGCGGGCCAGTTGACGGGCACGCCCATCACGCCAAGCGGCGTGGTGACGAGCGTATCGAGCCCGGCCGGGGCGGGCCCGGCGAGCTTCCACGTCTTGCGCTCGAGGTCATAGAGGAATGTCGCGAACCGGCGATAGGAGGACGGATCGCCGACCAGGGCATCCCTGGCGGCTCCGGTGAGCGACGGGAACGCGCGAAGCCAGTCCGGATCATAAGCCGAGGTGAGCCGGATGGGGCGCGCCATCACCAGTTGTTTTCCGACGGGATCGTAGGCGTAGATGCGGCGGCCGTGGTCTGTCCAGGGCCCGCTGGAGAAAGTCACTCCGGCAAGGCGCACGCCGCTGTTCCACAGGCGTTCGGTGTACTCGGGCGAAGCTTCACCGAGCCAGGTGTGCTCGGCCACGTCGTATTGATCGACGTCGCTCCCCTCGTAACCGCAATGGCCTCCGCCCCAGTAGAGGATACGGCTCCGGTCCGTATCGAAGGTTGCCGAACCCCACGTGCGAGCCGGAGCGGTCCGCCCGGGGGCGTCCAGCAGGACCCATTGGCTTACGGGCAGATTCTGAAGCGTTTGCTCCTGTGCGCCACGACGGACGGCATCGGGCTCGGCGCCGCGCATTTCCTCCGGCGCCCGTTTCGGCATCGGCGCTTGCGGCTGCGCCTCTGTTTTTGCGGCAATCAGGCCGTCTCCTTCGATGCGATAGGCATAGGTGGTGCGGACGGGAAAGAGGATGTTGCACGTCATGCGGTCGTCCGGCTTCCTTGTGCTTGTCAGGAGCAGGATCAGCCGCTGCTCGGGCGCGATGTCCGCAGTCAGGTAGAAGCCGGCAGGCGCCTGGCCGGCGAGCCGCTGCCAGCGATCTCGCCCGGCGTCGTACCCCCACATGTCGGAGAGATCGGCGCGGTTGTAGCCGCCGCCTATGATCACGAGTCCGGTCTTCGGATCGTAGACGGTGAAGTGCCCCGCGCGGGGCGGCGGCGCTGCCGGAGCTTTCGATTCGCGCCAGGCTCTGGTCTCAAGATCGAACAGCCAGGTATCGGCCAGATACGATCTCTGACCGTCGCCGCCGAACAAGACGAGCAGCCGGTTGCGGGTGTCGCACACAAGGCGCGTGTTCATCCGGGGCGGCGGCTGGCGAGGGAGCGGAAGCTCCCGCCAATCGCTATCGCGGATGCTGTAGATCCAGGTGCCCGTATAGCCGCGGACCGATCCATCGGGGCCTTGCTCGGCCACGTGGCCGCCGCCGAAGAGCAGCAGCTCGTCGTGCACGGGATCGTGGACAAGCGAGCCGCCTAACACGGGCGGCGGGGAGCGGCGCGGGCGGAGATCGGTCCAGCGGCGGCGCGTGATGTCGTACGCCGCGGTCAGCCCGCCGGTGAAGTAATAGAGCGTGTTGTTCGCGGGCCGATAGGCGACCTGATCGAAGACGATGTTGAGATCCGGGCGGGGAGCGCCTTCTTCTTCGTTGGTGGATCCGCGCATCAGTGTGCGCTCGCTGCCGGTAGTAATGCCGGAGTAGGTGCGCGGGATGTAGGCCAGCGGGAGCTTGCGGTTCCACTCACGCTCCCACTGCGGAGGCAAGTGGCTCATCCAGCGGCCTTCGCGAGGATCGAACGACACCATGTCGTATTCCGGCACTTCCATCAGCGGGTGCTCCTGAAGGAAGTTGGGGTTATCGTTCATGTAGCCCCAAAGGAAGAAACGTCCGGCCTCGGTGGCGTAACGGACGGCGCTTCCAGGCCGCGCGCCGGCCGGGTCTCGCGCGATCTCCACCCAGCGGTTCGGCGGCAGGTCCGCGGCGCCGAGCACTGCCGCGAACAGGAGTGGCAGGACCGGGCTCTGTCTCTTATACACATCTCCGAGCCCACGAGACCGTACTAGATCTCG
>CAYZJD010000192.1:0-8542 GCA_964478455.1 uncultured Solibacteraceae bacterium
GCGGCCGCCCACGAAAGCGACCCGCTCGACTTCCCGGTGATCCTGCAACTCGGCTGGACGCACAACGTCCTGCGGCAGGATGATCATGCGCTCCGCTGGTTCGCTCTGGCGCGGAACAGCCCCGACCCGGCGATCGCCAGGGAAGCAACCAAGGCGTACAAGAGCTTGCGGCCTTCGCTGGCTCGATATCGGACGACCATCTGGTTCTTCCCCATGTACTCCACTCGCTGGAAAGACGTCTTTTCGTACGGCCAGGTGAAAGCCGAGGCAAAGCTCGGCCCCCTGCCGGTCCGCTCCTACCTGTCGATGCGGTTCATCGGCGACACGCGGCACACCACCGCGGAGGCCAGGCCACAGTACCTTTCGGAAAGCTCGTTCATTCTGGGCGCCGGCCTCGCCACCGATCCCTGGCAAGGCCTGGTCTTATGGGCTGAGGCTGGGAGCGCAGCCTCCTACCGAAGGCGTCAAGACGTGGCGCGTCTTGTGCCGGACTACCGCGGCGGCGTCTCCTTCAACCGTGGCTTCGGCCACGTGCTCGGCTCGGCACAGCGTGGGTTCTTCATCGAGACCAACAATGATGGCGTCTTCATCAGCCGCTTTCAAAACGACTTCCTCCTGTATTCCCAGAACCGGCTTGGCCTCACCTTACCCGCGATCGCCGCGCTCGGCGGGCTCGAGCTTCAAGTGTTCTGGAACACCAACGCCAGCGCCGATGCTAAGCGCCAGTACTGGGCGAACACCGTCGAAACGGGGCCCGGCCTGCGCTTCCGCTGGAAGGCGATGCCGCCGCCGTGGATGTTCTCTGTCGGCCTGGTGCGCGGAGTGTACACGGTGAACGAGGGGAATCCTCGCCGCCCTGAGTATTACGATCTTCGCATCGGGATGTGGTATGCCGTCACCCGGTAAGGCGGGCCTGGTACGGCTCTTCGCTGGAGTGGCGATCTGCGGTCTGGTGGGGCAAGGGTTGGCTCCTGCCACCGGGCAGGGTGAGGACCTGCCCCATTCGCCGGTACATTACCAGATGTTCTCCTCGCAGTCCGCTTCGTGGGCTCGCATTCTGGAGTCTGCCGGCTTCCAGCGGGCGAAGAACTCCCCCGCGGGCATCGTGGTGAATCCGGCAGCAGACGCAGAGGCGGCTTTGGCCGCCACCAAAGGAAGACAGGGACAACAGACAAGATCGTCGCGGCCGGCGGAGATATTGGCGGTTAGTAGCGCAGATGACTGGCTGACTCGCGTGGGGAGCGGCACGTTCTTGGTACTGGAGGGTGATACGGCCCTCTCGCGCACGTTCGGTTTTCGCGCCACGGCGAGCCGTACCCGCGTCGCGAGCATCGTGGATCTCCGCCAACCGAACCTCCCGATCGTCTGGGAAAAGCCCGTGGAGATCCCAGTTTTCGAGCTTCCCGCCGGCGCCCGACTGTTTGTCCGCGAGAAATGGCAGGGAGCGCCGCTGGTCGCCGGCGTGCGTCGCGGTCAGGGTGATGTCCTGTGGACGGCGATTTCGCCAGGCGACAACGGCTATGAGCGTTTCCCCTATCTTCTTCACGCCCTCGCTGACCTCGGCGTAGCCCCGCCGTTCCAGTCGCGCCGGCTGTGGGCTTTCTTCGATCCTTCCTACCGGCTGCGGGCGGACACCGACTACCTGGCCCGCCGCTGGCGGAGCGCCGGTCTCGCCGCCCTTCACGTGGCCGCCTGGCCGTATTTCGATGCCGATCCCGCCAAAGAGGAGTACCTGACAACCCTGATCGACAGTTGCCACCGTCACGGCATCCTGGTCTACGCCTGGCTCGAACTCCCGCACGTCAGCGAACGGTTCTGGGAAGAGCACCCCGAGTGGCGCGAGAAGACCGCCCTGCTTCAGGATGCTCATCTTGACTGGCGAAAGCTGATGAACCTGGCAAACGGTTTCTGTTTCCGCGCTGCGGCCCAGGGCGTCCGGCGGCTGATGGACCGCTTCGACTGGGACGGCATCAACCTCGCCGAGCTTTACTTCGAATCGCTCCAGGGGCACGCCAACCCGTCAAGGTTCACGCCGTTCAACGACGATGTCCGCCGCGAGTTTCGCGTCCGGCACGGCTTCGACCCGATCGGGCTGTTCCAGCGGTCCACGCCGCCGCAAAACCTACGCCTCTTTCTGGAGTACCGGGCAGAGTTGGTTCAACGCCTCCAGGCGCAATGGATGGCCGAGGCCGACGAACTGCGCCGCTCGAAGCCGGACCTGGACGTCGTGCTCACGCACGTCGACGATCGTTTTGACGCGCGAATGCGGGACGCCATCGGCGCGGACGCCGCCTGGACGCTCTCCCAGCTCGGTGGCCGCGACTTCACCATTCTTGTAGAAGACCCGGCCACCGTCTGGAATCTCGGGCCGGGCAGGTATACGCAAATCGCCGCTCGCTACAAGGACATCACCCCGCGCCCGGAGAACCTGGCCATCGACATCAACATCGTGGAGCGGTATCAAGACGTCTATCCGACTAAGCAGCAGACCGGCGCCGAACTACTACAGCTTGTGCACACGGCGGCCCACGTCTTTCCGCGCGTGGCGCTTTACTTCGAGCACTCGATCCTGGCGCCCGACGTGCCGTGGCTTCCCTCTGCCGCCGCCACAGTCGACCGTTTCGAACGGGAAGGCGCCAGGACCACGGTCGAGTCCCGGCATGGCGTCGGTATTCCATGGGACAAGCCGGCATGGGTAGATGGCCGGCTCTGGCCCGCTTGGGACGGAACAACGCTGTGGCTCCCGCCCGGCCAGCACGTCGTGGAAGCCGCGAGGACGGCGCCGAACATCCGCCTGCTGGATTTCACGGGAGAACTGATGTCCGCCGAGGCGCTGCCCGGCAGCCTCGCGTTCGCCTACCGCGCCTCAGCCCGGGCCCTGGCCGTGCTGGATCGCAAGCCGGGGAAGCTGGACATCGACGGCGTACGAGCTGAGCTGCGCGCCATCCAGGCTGACGGTCGTTGTGTTCTGTTCCTCCCGCCCGGTCAGCACGTCGTCACGCTGCGGGTGGAACCAGACTAGCCTGCGGGGGCGGGCTGGATTATCCCGCCGGCGGCGGCTCAAGCGCCACTTCCTCGCCGACTTCGATGCCTGCCAACACGACTGCATGCGTAGCGTTTTGAGGACCGAGCCTGATGACGCGCGCTTCCAGCCGGTCCCCGTTCCGCACCCAAGCGGTGTGCCGGCCGTCGGCGGCTTGCACTGCCTCGAGCGGAACCAACGTCGCACTCTCCCTTCGCTCCACGAGCACGTCGGCCGATCCGGAAAGATCGGGGATCAAGCGCGGGTCGCTGCTTTCGATGGCCACCCGCACCGGGACGCGGCGGATGTAGTAGTTCTCGCGCCAGCCGCGGACGCCCATCGCGCCGATGGTCTGTACGTGCGCCGGGAAAGCAACGCCGGGGAAGGCGTCCAGGCGAACCGTCGCCTTCTGGCCGACGCGCAACTGGCCGCTCTCCGTCTGGTTGACGTCGGCCTCAAGCTGCATGCTGGACGTGTCAACGATCTTCATGATCGACTGCCCGGGAGAGATCTGGTCGCCCTGCTGGATTTGCGCCATCTCGCCGGCGCGGAAGATGGTCTCCATCACCACCAGGCCATCCATCGGCGCACGGAAGGTAAACTTGTTGAGGTCGCCCGCGTGGAAGTTGCGGTGCCGGATATGGCGCCGCCGGGTGATGTCGAGAACCTTTAGCTCGGCCTCGTGTACGGTGCGCATGCTGGCAAGGTCTTCCTGGAGTTGCCGGTAACGCGCCGCCGTCTCCTCGACCCAGAGCTTGGACAGCTCCTGGTCGATCACGGTCCGCACCTCGATGGCTGAGTCGTCCAGCCTGGCCTTTTCGTATTCCGCCTTCGCCTCCCGCAGCGTCTGCTGAAGGTTCTCCCAATCCACCGCCTGTTCCGCCCTGCGCTTCTTGATGTCGGCTTCCGACTGAGCGATGGTCGAGTTAACATCCTCGATGTGGTCCACCAGTGTCTGGGCGTCGATCTGCGCGATCACGTCGCCCTTCTTGACGAGGCTGCCCGACTTGGCCACGTACATCAGCACCATCTCCCGGCGCGAATCGGGAGACCGCATGATCGGAACGGTCACTGAGGCGAATCGAACTGCGGCCGTCTGCCCGCTGAGGCGGAAGGTGCGCTCGAAGGGGCCGCTGGTGACTTTCACGGCTCTGATCCCGGCCGATGTATCCGCAGTCTGCGGCCGCGCCGTCAGCAAGCGATACGCGAGCCAGCCAGCAAGTAGAGCCATCGAAGCCAGGAGCGACAGGAGAAGCCAGCGGCGGGGCTTCCGGCTTTCTGGGGCCGGACGCGCCGGCGCCGGCTCGGCGGGCCGCGTCGGGACAGGCAGCGGATTGGTCATCGCCGGCATGGGTTCCTCTTCAGGGTACAACAACGACCGCATAGAACAAGGCGAGCATTTTGGGTGCAAGGTTACGCAACGGCCACGCCGCACCGCACCAGGGCGAGCACCATTTGGCTGGTTCGGGACCGGCGCAGCGCCCGGATCCGACGCGGGGCGGTTCATCTAACTCATTTGAAATCAATGAGATTAAGGGGTAACGGGAATACTGATATTAACCTTGGTAAGTAGGAAGTTGTGTACCATTTTCAACATTGACGCTTCGGGTGGGCATGCTAGATTTGACTGTGCTGATGCCGCAGGGAGGGTTTGTGTCTAAAAACAGAAAGGACGGGATTTGTATGCGCCGACAGGCCGGATATCTCTTGCTCGCAGCGGTTCTGCTTTTGGCGGCTCCTGCTGCCTGGAGCGCGACCTTCGGACGGGTGATACCCATTGGGGGGCACGTGGCCGACATCGCTCTGGACGAACGCAGGGGCGTGATCTACGCTGCGAATTTCACCGCCAACCGGATCGAGGTGATCTCGACGTCCGACTATAGCCGCCGGAATCCGATCTTCGTCTCGGCGCAGCCCGGCGCACTCGCCCTTTCGCCTGACGGGCGCTACCTCGTCGTAGGCCATTACGCGGCCTGGGAGGAGCCCATCACCCGGGAGCCCTCCATCACCGTGATCGACCTCGACTCCGGCTCCAAGCGAGCGCTTGCCCTCGGCAAATCCCCGCTGGCGATGGCCTTCGGCAACGGCAGCAGCGCGCTCATTGCCACCACGGGGGATTTCCGGCTGCTCAATCCCGCTACCGGGGGATTCACGATCCTGGAGCCGCAGGGGATGCAGGGAGAGCCGTTGCCGGTGCCTTTTGCGACCTTCCCTCCGGAAATCCTCAAGGCCTCGGCGGGGGTCTCCGGAGACGGCCGGGTGATTTACATCGTCGCCCAGACGGGCCAGGAGGAGACTGAATGTCCACCAGAGGGTGGTGAAGGTGAGGAGCAGGAACCATGTGAGCCCAAGATCACGGTAGAGAACGTCATCCTCCGCTATGACGTCGTCTCAAAGCAACTTCTCTTTATCGGCATCACATCCTCGCCACCCCTGGGCCCAAGAGTTATCAGCGTGGACCAGAACGGCTCAAACTTCCTGGCAGGCTGGGCGATGTTCAATTCCAGAGCCGTCTTGCTCGCACAGTTCCCCAAGCCCGGCGGCGAGTTCGAAGTCGGGAGCCACGCCTTCGATTCCTCCCGAAACCTGATTTACGGCCACATTCCGACCGTGTCAGGGAGAACCGAGGCGCCGGTTCTTACGATCTTCGACTCCGACAACCTCACTCTGCGTGAACGCCTCCGACTGCGGGAAAGCTTGGCCGGAAAGTCGATCCTCACGAGCGACAAGAACATCCTTTATGCTGCCTCCGACAGTGGCGTAACCGCGCTTCCCATCGGGCAGCTCGCGCAGTTCCCGCGGGTCACCGCCGCCCAGGAAGACCTGGTATTCCGCACCAACGCCTGTGACCGGCGGCTGGTGGTGCAGCAACTGGATGTTGTGGATCCCGGCGGAGGCGCCACCGATTTCGTCCTTTCGACGGCCGCCCGCGGCGTGCGCATCACCCCATCTTCGGGAGTCACGCCGGCCCGCGTGAGCGTCGAGGTGGATCCCACCGTCTACCAGAACCAAAAGGGCACGACGGCCATCGAGCTGGCGATCGCTTCCAAAGCGGCTGTCAACATTCCTATGCCGGTGCGCCTGCTGGTCAACACCCGTGAGCCGGACCAGCGCGGCGCTTTCATCAATGTGCCCGGCAAGCTGGTGGATCTGATGGCCGATCCTGTGCGCAACCGGTTCTATGTGCTGCGCCAGGACAAAAACCTTGTGCTCATCTTCGACGCCGCCTCATTCGAGCCCGTCGCTGCGCTCCGTACCGGCAACACGCCGGTGCAGATGGCGATGACGCGCGACAACCGCTTCCTGATCGTGACCAACGACAACTCGCAGATCGCCAATGTCTACAATCTCGATACGCTGCAACCCCAACAGTACATAGAATTCCCGCACGGACATTACCCGCGGTCGATCGCGGTGAGCAAGAAAGCCATCCTGGCTACCGTACGCAGCGTGTCGGGCCCGCATGCCATCGATCAGGTGGAATTCGACGCGCGCATCGCCAACACGCTGCCGAGCCTCGGCATTTACCGGAATGAGATCGATCCCGAGATGACGCTGGCGGTCTCCCCTTCCGGCGAATATGTCCTGGCCGCCTCGGCTGATGGAAATCTGCTGCTCTATGAAGCGACCGCCAACACGTTCGTCGCCTCACGGCAGGACTTCGCCGGGCTCGGCGGAGCCATCGGCGCTCTCACCGACGAAACGTTCGCGGTTGACAACAACCTCGTCAACTGGTCGCTAGTTCCGGTGGGGCAGATCCCGACGTCAACCGGCGCGACCTCGGGTTTCGTTTTCGTCGACGGGCTCGGCGTACGGACGATGAGTCCGTCTCCAGCCTCTCCCGGCGTGATTGAGAGAGTGGACCTGGCGACGCTTGAGTCACTCCGGCCGACGAGCATGGTCGAGTCTCCACTCCTCGCAGAGAGCATGATCAGCGAAACAGAAGGTCAGATCGGGCAGGCGATCCTGCCGTTCACGCGGACGTTGGTCGCGCTCCCCAACCGGCAGTCGATCATCTCCCTCAGCACCTCCGGTTTTGTTGTTCTGCCCTGGGATTTCGATGCCGCAGTGGCCCCGCCGGTCGTCAGCTCGATCGTCAATACGGCCGATCAGTCGCCAGCGGTGGCTCCAGGCGGCCTGGTTGCCATCTCCGGTATCAACTTGAGCGCCGTCACGGTGGTGAACAAGGAGCTGCCGGTACCGACCACGCTCGGCGAAGTCTGCGTCACCGTCAATAACGTACCGATGCCCCTTTTCATGGTCTCGCCGAGCCAGATCAACGCGCAGCTTCCGTTCAACACCACTGGCAGCGGGACGCTGGTCGTGCGCGCGGCGGGTGGGATCAGCCCGGAATTCGCCTTCACTATTCTCCAGGGCGCGGCGGCCATCTTCCGCAGCGGGACCGCCGGACCGGATACGGGCATCGCCACCGTGGTCCGTGCCACCAACAACGAGTTGGTCACACTGACGAACCCGATCCACCCGAAGGACTACATCGTCATTTACGCAACCGGCCTTGGCGACACGGCTCCGGCCATCCAGGCGGGCGATCCGGCGCCGGGCGACCCGCTGGCAGCGGCCACCTTCGCTCCCAAAGTCTCCCTGGGGGGCGTACAGCTCGAGATCGGCTTCGCCGGACTCGTCCCTGGCCAGGTCGGCGTCTACCAGATCAACGCTTTCGTTCCGGAGAAGGTGCCGGAGGGCATGAGCGTGCCGCTCAAGATCGAACAGGGTACTTACTCGACCACCCTCAGCGTTCGGGTCGTGAAGTGACAACAGGAAACAGAGAGAAAGAGAAAAACTGGAACCGAGAGGAGAACTGATGCGAACGATCACCGTTAGCTGCTTCGCCGTCCTGCTCGTCCTCGCGCCGCTCTCGCTGGCGCAGGAGTGGGAACTGGGCGGACTTGGGGGATACGGTATTACGACGGGCCTCAACGCCAAGAACCCGGCCGGGTCGGCTGACACGGGCTTCAAGGCCGGCGCCGCCTGGGGCGTATTCGGCGGTCACAACATGCACCGGCGGATCGGCGGCGAGATCCGTTACGAATACCGCTTCGGCGATGCCATGGTCGACGCCGGAGAGGAGGCCACGTTCCGTGCCCACGCGCATATCGTGCACTACGACCTGCTCTGGCACTTCGCCGACCGGGGCGAGAAGGTACGGCCATTCCTGGCGGCTGGCGGCGGCGCTAAGATCTTCCGCGGCACCGGTGTCGAGCGCGCCTACCAGCCCGGCAACCAGTTCGTCCTCCTCACCAAGACCCGCGAGATTCAGCCGGTGCTGAGCTTCGGCGGCGGCGTCAAAGTGATGCTTAACGACCTCATCATGCTGCGCGCGGAGGTGCGGGATTTCCTGACTCCTGCCCCGCAGAAGGTGCTGGCGCCGTCGCCCGGCGCCGAGATCAACGGCATGCTGAACGACATCGTGCCGATGGTCGGCATCGCCTTCACAATCAAGTAGCGCAAAACCGGGGACGCAAAACCGGGGACAGCCCGCATGTTTCCCCCCTACGCGGG
>CAYZJD010000193.1:0-5476 GCA_964478455.1 uncultured Solibacteraceae bacterium
CGCGGTTTTGAAGCTTACTGGGAAGTCCCGGCGGGCGAGACGACCGCCGGGACTTCCCAGTAGGCTTCAAAACCGCGGAAGTGATCCAGCCGCACGACGTCCACCAGTCGGAGGACGTGCCGGAAGCGCTCGATCCACCATGCGAAGCCGCTCCGCTCAAGCGCGTCCCAACGGTAGATCGGATTTCCCCAAAGCTGACCCGTCGCGCTGAAGTAGTCGGGCGGAACTCCAGCCACCACAGCGGGATCGCCGTTCGAGTCGAGCCGGAACAGTTCAGGATGCGCCCACACGTCCGCGCTGTCTTGGGCCACATAGATGGGGATGTCACCCATCAGGCGGATGCCGCGCTCGCCGCAGTAAAGCCGCAGCGCTTCCCACTGGCGAAAGAACAGGATCTGGGCGAACTTGTGTCGCTCGATCTCAGGCGTGTACTCTGCCCGCCAGTGGTTGACGGCTTCGGGCCGGCGCGCGGCGAGGCCCGGTTCCCACCGCGTCCAGATCGCTTCGCCGCCGTGAGCGTGCTTGGCGGCCATGAAGAGCGCATAGTCGTCCAGCCAGCCGGCTTCAGCTCGGCAGAACGCCTCGAACTCCTCGCGGAGCGCCGCGGCCGCCCGCGCCAGGAAGTTCTCATGCGCCTTCTTGAGCAGCGATAGTTTCCAGGGAATCACCGCGCCGTAATCGACGAAGCCCTCCGGGAACTCGGGCGAGTCCTCCAGATCGCGCGCCTCCAGCAAACCGTCCTCGGCGAGCAGCTCCAGGCTGACCAGCAGCGGATTGCCTGCAAAGGCCGAGAAGCACTGGTAGGGAGAATCACCGTAACCCGTGGGCCCGAGCGGCAGGACCTGCCAGAGCCGCTGGCCCGCACCGGCAAGGAAATCCGCGAAGCGGTACGCCTCCGCGCCAAGGTCGCCGATGCCGAACCGGCTGGGAAGCGACGTGGGATGCAGCAGGATCCCACTGGACCGCGGAAACCGCATGACCCGTTCAGGCTATGACTGAATACGGCCCGGGCGCAACAGCATGCAACTTCCACCCTGTCGCGGGTAGATTTTTCCGATTCTCCGGGCGCTTCGATTTGGCCTTTGCCATGAGGGCTCAATCAGTTGCGCCGTGGCGCCGCCTGGTATTTCAATTGCCTCCGAACCGGTGAGATTCGTGTCGGTATCCGGAGGAGTCCAATCCTATGTCTATGTACCGTAAAGTGGCCAGCACCCTGCTCACCTCCACGCTGCTCTTTCCCGCGTTTCTGCGCGGCGGCGAACAGGCCGCCCCTGGCGGCCCCCACGTTGTTTCAGCCCAGGAACTCCAGCGCCGGGCGGCAGCGGCTTCGGCAAGCCGCAAGGAGAACGCGCAAAAGCTCGAGCGGTTCTTCGCTGCCCGGCGAGCCGGCGATCCGCGGCTTGCCGTCATCCTGCCCCCTGCCCGAATGGAGCAGGCGGCCCGGATGCTCAGCGATGAGGAACTCGCCCAGCTCGCCGCGCGCGCCGAGAAGGCCGAGAAGGACTTCACCGCCGGCTCGCTGTCCAACGAGCACCTCACGTACATCGTGATCGCCCTGGCGGCGGCGGTCATCGTGCTGATCGCCAAGTGAGCCGGCCGGCGCCTCAACGGTTCCATGATTGCCGCTCCGTTTCTCGTCGTCGCGCTGGTTCTCCCCGCGCTCCGGCTTGACGTGCCTCACGTGGCGCAGCCCGAGAACGGGTGCGGCCCTGCCTCCATCGCCATGGTCCTCCAGTATTGGAGCCGGCACGCTGCCGTCTCCGCGCCGCCTCTGGCCTTGATTCATCGCGAGGTCTACTCGGACCGGCTCAAAGGCGCTCTCGCGTCGCGGATGCGCGCCTTCTTCGAGGAGCACGGCTTTCACGCCTTCGCTTTCGAGGGCCGCCGGCCGGACCTCGAGGAGAACCTGCGCAAGGGCCGTCCGATCATCGTTGCGCTGAAACCCAGTGGCGACCGGGTCCACGTCTGCGTCCTGACCGGTCTCGATCCCGAGCGCGTCTACCTCAACGATCCCGCTCTCGGCAAGGACCATCCGCTGGACCGTTCGCGCTTCGAGAAACAATGGGCCGCGGCCGGGCGCTGGATGCTCGTCGCGGCTCCCAGGAGCGCGCCGTGACCGCCACCATCCTGCTGCTGGTGCTGGCGTTGACGAATGGACAATTCACCCGCGGCATGGCCCTGGCTCGCGCGGGCCGGCTCGATGAAGCACGCACCGCTCTGGAGAACGGCTGGCGCGCGGCCCCTCTCGACAAGCGTTTTCCAATCGAACTCGCCGGGCTGGCCTACGTTGCCCGAGATCATTCCCGCGCCAAACGGCTGCTCCGCCGCGCCCTCGAGATCGATTCCGCCGACCCCTACGCCAACGACTTCCTCGGCACGCTCTACTTCCTCGAGGAGAATTACGAGGCCGCTCTGAAATACTGGAACCGCGCCGGCAAGCCGGCGCTGTCGCGCGTCTTCATTGACGGCGCGCGTTCGGCGCTGCTGCGCCGGGGGGTCCCGGCCATCGAGGGTGAGCCACTCTCTCGAGAGTCATGGGAGACCGCTCGAACCCGCCTGGCAGCTCTCCTCGAGGGCGCCCCGCACCGGCTCGGCCTCGCCACGGAAAACGGCAAGGACTATGAACTCCACCTTGTCCGGCTCGAGCGGCCGCGCTGGGCCGAAGCGGCGGCGATGTTCTCCGGCGTGCCCTACCGGACCCTGTACCCGCAACTGCATGATGCAGATTCGCGGGCCGTTCACTTTGACGGCTTCGTCCGTTGGGACACCTTCGCGCGACGGGCCGATCTCGCCGCCTCCGGCCCCGTTGCCGCGAATCCGAAGTGGATCTGGCAGCTTCGCGCCGGCGCCAGGCGCGAAGTCTGGAACCTCGGCGCAGGCGGCGACCTGCTGCTGTCGCGATTTGAAGGCGGCGCGACCCTCCGCTCGATCCCCAGCGGCCGGTTCCAGTGGACCACCGGCGTCGATCTCGTCCGCAGGGAGAATCCATCCTCGATCGCCGGTTACTGGCTTCAACCGGTGATCGGCGTCCAGTACGCGCCTTTGCTTGTGCCGGAGCACCGGCTGTCGCTCACGCTGGCAGGCTCGGCCGCCGTTGCCCGCGCCTTCAACCCAGGAAACGCCCGTTTCGCGCGCTTCCAGGCCGGCGCCGATCTCCGCTGGCGACCGCGCCTCACGCTCGACCTGCGCCACCGTCTCCGCTTCGGAACCGTCGCCGGCGAGGCCCCCTTCGACGAGCTGTTCCAGCTCGGCCTCGACCGCGATCACGACCTCCGCCTGCGCGCTCAGCGCAATCGCATGGATGGCAAGAAGGGTGCCGGGCCGCTCGCCTCCAGCTTCGCGCTATCAAACTTCGACCTCTCGCAATCCCTGCTCCGCCGCCCTTTTCTCACCATCGAAGCCGGCCCGTTCCTTGACGCCGCCCGCGCCGCCGGCCACTGGCACACCGCCGCCGGAGTCCAACTCCGGCTGCACCCCTTGCCCGGCCTTACGGTGGGGCTCTCCTGCGGCTGGGACCTCCGCTCCGCCAGGCCGGTCTTTTTCCCGGAACCGCTGCGTTAGCAGGCTGCTAAAGGACAAAGCATGCCAGGGTGTGGCTCCGGGCATTTTGGGGACAGTTGTTGGAAGCACTCGACGTCAACACGGCTCCACAAGTCTCAAGCCGTTCGCCGCATCACGCTGAGACGGAAGAAGGGGGCACTATGAATCTGCCCGGCACGCGTCGCTCGACTCCGCGGCCCCTACGGCTCGATTTTCAAGACCTCGCCAGTCCCGACGAAGATGCCGCGATTCGACACGTAGATCGCTCCATCCGGGCCGACGGCGAGGGACGTCGGGAAGGTGAGGCCCCCAGCCACGACACTGCGGGTCCCGTCCGGCGCGACGCGGATCAGCACGCCCGGCCCTGGGAAGAACACGGGGCCGGTGGCATACTGGAGCACGTACAAGCTCCCGTCCGGCCCGAATTCGAGATCGATGATCGTCTTGAAGCCTGACAGGAAGACTTCGGGAGGGGCGCCCGGGACGACGCGGTAGATGCTCGCCGCCCCGTCCGCGAACGGGACGCCCGAAAGCTCGCTCACGTAATAGGCGCCATCCGGCCCCATCGTAACCGCGGTGGGAACGGAATCAGTCGGGCGCGCGGGGCGCGAGGGAAAGGCGGCGATCGCCGAGATGTCGCCGTTGGCCGCGACCCTGAGGAGCGTGTTTGCTCCCGCGTCCGTGACGATGCGAGCGCCCGGCCGCGCGAGAACACCGTAGGGATTGGAGTCGATCGCGCCACCCCCCGGGTTCTCCGCCGCCTCGTACGCCGAGACATCGGCAACCACCCGCCAGGGTCCGCCAGCCGCAACGTGAATGAGGGTCCCGAACAACGCGCCGACCGAGCCGAAGTCGGCGCGGGCAGCGGGATCGGCTCCGAAGCCGATGGTGATGTAAGCGCCGCCGCGACCCAGAAACGAGACGTCGTGCGGGCCGGTTGCCTCTCCGCTGGCATTCGCATAGGAAGGAAGGCCGGTCGCGACCCGCTCCTGCGTGCCGCGCCAGAGCCGGGTCAGCGCGCCGGTCGGGCCGTAACACCGCGTCTCGCCGCGCAGGAAGGCGCACGGGCCGCTACCGCCACGACCCGCTTCCACCACGTACAGCGCCCCTTCGGGTCCGAAGGCCAGACCGCGGGGATTGTCCAGTTCGCTCATCACCACCGTGATCGTCGCTCCGGCAGCCGCCGGTGCGACAGCGATCGTCATCAGGACGAGCGCGAGCAGTGCCCGTACGGGAAACTGATCGGTTGTGTGCATACTCTTTCCACCTCCCACTGAGGACACGACAATACCAGCCGGAATCTCCACATTGACGCCCAGATGTGAATCAGTTTACATCCAGCCGCCTCCTTTGTCCACTGGTTGCAGTTGCCGCTAGTTGCCGCAGTCGTTTCACCTAGTGACTTCGAGCGGACGTCGGCCGGTGACGCAGCGTAACTCCCTCAAACAAAACGAGATCAACGCCACGCAGATCCAGCCACGTGCTACGCTCTCCTTGAGGCCGATCTTCCCCCGTCTTCGGCCGCAGGAACGCCTTTCGGCGTGACGCATCTTGGCCCAAAATGGCCCCGGATGCGTCACGCGCCTCGATCTTTGACAATAGAATCAATAACTTAGACGCTGCAACACGCAGGCACGCCCCGCGAGGCCGATGCGTCACGCACTCGGCTCGGCGGCGGCGGGTGCCCCGAATCCGCCGGCTTGGCATACTCCTTGGCCCTGCCACCCTCCGCCTCCGGCCGCCTGCGGGCCGTCCTCGGCTGCCGTCGCCGGCCTTCCCAGAGCGGCATCATTCCGCATTTGCTACCCTACCCGTACAGACCCGCCGTCTGTGCAAACCGGGCGCAGGAAGCGGGCGGCTCGCCCGCTTCCCAGGAGAAGTAGCCATGACCGCGAACCGGAAAACAAGGATGGCCAAACGGAAGGCCGAAGCGCTG
>CAYZJD010000193.1:5486-8516 GCA_964478455.1 uncultured Solibacteraceae bacterium
GCTGGAGCACGACTTCCCAAAAGGCCTCGCGCAACCGGCGCTCCGGGCGCTCAAGGCCGCCGGCTTCCAGGGCTTGGATCAGCTCGGCGGGGTTCCGGAAGCCGACATTCTCCGCCTGCACGGAATGGGCCCGAAAGCAATCGGCCTGCTGCGGGCCGCGCTGGAGTCCAAGGGGAAATCCTTCGCCTGATCAAGGTCTCCACGCCGGGCCCGAGTCCCGCGGGGCGGCTGGGCAAAAATACTTCAGCACACGGAGGTAACCCGGTATATACTCGGGGGAACCCCGACCTCAACATCCGTTTCCCCAGTCCTGGCTGTTCGCGGCGGCGGCTCGGGGAGCATGGCCGGTGCAGATTGGAGAGGCACATGGAGAACCCGCGTTTGGATTTTCGCCTTGGGCGCAGAGCGGCTTGAGCAATCGCGCTGGTGCTCGCTCTCGCCTGCCCGCTCCCCGCCCAGACCTCGTTTGAGGAGATCCGGCAGGTCGTGACGCAGATTGTCAGCACCGTCTGGGTAAGGGACTTGACTCTTTGCGAACTCCAGGCCTCCCTTTGGGGCGGTTACAACGTGACGGTTCGCGTGAGTCGAGCCCGGACTTCGGACGGGCAGCCGCGCATCTTCCGCATCACCGACGGCGTGTTCACGCACGAGGTTGATCCGAACGGCATCAGCGTGCCTGCCTCGGTCAAGCGTGAGGGCACTGTCGCTATCGCCACCAAGGAGGACGCGTTCGCCAAGGGTGTGCCGTTCTTCGTTGCGGATCCGGCGTTCGAAACCCCTGCCCATCTCACCTACACGCTGCACTCCAACCCGGCCGTCACCATCGACCGGGCGTTTGGGAGGGTAATATTCGTCAGCGATTTCTTCGTCATGGAGATCGTCGGTACGACGCATCCGATCTCGTCGAGCGCGCAGCCGCAGCCGGGCTCTTGGGATCTGAACTCGCCCCTGGACGGCACCGGCACGACCTACTTCTCCATCGTCACCACGCCCGGCGACTTCCGATGCCTTGTCAGCAACGAGATCCGGCTGGAGTCGCTGCTGGCCAAGCAACCGCCCAGCTTCACCGCCGCGGGCGTTGTCAACGCGGCCAGCTACGCCTCCGGCGGCATCTCGCCCGGCGAGATCCTGACGCTGTTTGGAAGCAGGATGCGACCAACCACGCTCACCGGCCTTACCATCACCGATGGCAAGGTGGACAGTCTGCTTGCCGAAACGCGCGTTCTGTTCGACGGCATCGCCGCGCCGCTGGTGTACGTTTGGGACAAACAAGTCAGCGCGGTGGCCCCTTTCGAGATCGCCGGCAAGGAAAGCACGCAGGTGGAAGTGGAATACCGCGGCCAGCGCTCCACTGCGGTCACGATCCCGGTCGTACCGGCGAAGCCGGGGATCTTTGCCCTGGATGCGACCGGCCAGGGACCGGGCGCGATCCTGAATCAGGACTTCTCGGTCAACTCGCGAGTAACCCGGAATCGATCTGCCGCGTCGTCCAGATCTTCGCCACCGGCGCAGGCTTGATGGACCCCGCCGTTCCCAACGGCACGCTGGTCGGATTGCCGCTGCCATTGGTGCGCCTGCCGGTCAGCGTGCGCATCGGCGGCATCGAAGCCGCTGTTCAATACGCGGGCGGAGCCCCGACCCTGGTCGCCGGCGTGCTCCAGGTGAATGCCGTCGTTCCGAACGGCGTGACGCCCGGCAACGTTCCGGTGGTGATCGTCATCGGCGGCGTTGAAAGCCAGGCGAACCTGACCGTCGCCGTCAAGTAAGCCGATCTTAGTCGCGTCGCCGAGCCAGTCGCAGCGACTCGTGGCACCGCAGGCGCCGGAGGCGTCGACGTATCTCCGCCGGGGTCGAGACCCCCTCCTCGGTGACGACTCCCTTCAGCCAGTCGAGCGGGGTGAAGTCGAAGTAGAGATTCGAAACGCTCACCCCGGCAAGGCCCTCGCCGAGGATTTCGCGAGGATCCTTGGGCGCCTCGGCTGAAAGACGATAGCCCGGCGGCACGAGCTTCGTCGAGTCGCACAAAGCGTATACCGGCTTGCGGAGCCGGTTGGCGGCCGCCGCGAGAAGCGCCGTCCCGGCCTTGTTGATCAGGCCGCCGAGCGAGACGGCGTCCGCCCCCACCAGCACCATCCGCGCCTTCGGGAGATGAATAGCGGCGGCGGCGTCAACGATCAGCGTGACCGGGATTCGCGCAGCGGCGAGATTCGCCGCCATGGCCCGCCCCTCCGACACTGGCCTCGACTCGGTACAGATGACGCAGAAGCGCTTGTTGCGCGCCCGCGCGAGCACCAGGGCCCGCAGCACCGTCTCGCTGGCCGAGTGGGTCAGGACGGTAGAGCCGCTCGGGATGAGCCGCGCAGCATGGCGCGGGATCTCCGCGCCCGCGCGATCCACCCGCTGCCGGAAGCCCTCGCACGCCTTGCGCACGCGCTCGACTGCTTCGGCTGTATTGCCTGCCGCGTCCCCGGCCCAGAGCACGTCGTTGGCAAGCTGAACAAGGGGCGCCATCGCAGGCTGCGCGGCGATGAGCCTCGGGCACGTTGCGGCTAGTTCCCGCCGGAACCGCGGCAGGCCCTTGCCCCCAGAGCCTGCCGCCAGCAGCAGAATGGCGTCCGCCGCCCGTTGTGCCAGCGCCGCCGCGCCGCTCCGCTTGTCGGCGCGGATCTCTTCGATCCGCGCCAGAACTTCCCCGGGCAGGCTGAGTCTTGGAATCGAGGTCAGCTCTTCTTCGAGGTGACGGCCGCGAAGACCGCAACCTGCTGCTCAACCTTCTCGCTTCCGCACTTCGGACACTTCACGCCGCCCTTCTCGAGCTCGGACATCCGGAGCACGATCTCGAATTCCTTCTTGCATTCCTGGCAAAGAAAAACGTAAACGGGCATATAGACCTCCGCTGCCGCGCAGGATGAATCCAGCCCCATTCTAACCCCGCGCCGCAGGTGCGGTGAACCATTGCGGGTTACAATGATGCCATGTTTCGCGCAGGCATTGTGGTGCTGGCTTTTCTGATCGCGGCGGCGCCGCCGC
>CAYZJD010000194.1:0-8495 GCA_964478455.1 uncultured Solibacteraceae bacterium
ACGACCGCGCCGACCGGCACCTCGTCTTCGCGCTCCGCCTCCGTGGCGAGCTTCAGCGCCTGCCGCATGTAGTCTTCGTCAGTCACGGGGCTCCGAACCGCTGTTGGCGTTTTTAGCGGATAGTTCGGGAACAGGACGCCACCTGCAACCGTAGTCTACAATGGTCACCAATGGGGCGTTATCTTCCGCTGATCTTCAAGAATAGCTGGCGGAACCGTCGCCGTACCATGCTGACGGTGCTCAGCATCGGGGCTTCTCTTTGCTTGCTGGGGGTCCTGTTCGCCATTTATAGGGCGTTCTACTTTCAGGAGGCCTCGCCGGAGCAGGCGCGTCGCCTGGTGACCCGAAACCGTATCTCGCTGGCCGTGCCGATGCCGATCTTCTACCGGGAGCGAATCAAGCAGATACCGGGCGTCCAGGAAGTCATGGCCTACCAGTGGTTCCAAGGGGTGTACAAGGACAGCCGGGACCCGAAGAACTTCTTCGCCCGGTTCGCCACCGAGCCGGAGAAGCTCTTCGTCGTTCGCGGCGAGATCCAGGTTCCGGAGGAGCAGAAACGGGCATTCATCGCCGAACGCACGGCTTGTGCCATCGGACGGCCGCTCGCCGAAAAGCACAACCTTAAGCTCGGGGACAGGATCACGCTTACGGGGGATATCTTCCCGGTCACGCTGGAACTGACGGTACGGGCCATCTGGGAGGCTCCGGACAACGACGAGGTCCTGTACTTTCACTGGAAATACCTGGAGGAAGGGCTGCCGGCGGGGCGTCAGGGAGAAATAGGAACGTTCTCCATTCTTGCGGAAAGCCCCGGCGTGGTGAACCAGATCGCCGACAAAGTGGACGCGATGTTCCGCAACGCCACCGTCCAGACGCGCACGGAAACCGAGCAGGCGTTCGGGTTAAGCTTCCTGGCATTTCTTGGGAATGTGAAGGCGTTCCTGTTGAGCATCTGCGCCGCGGTGACCTTCACCATCCTGCTGGTTTCGGCCAACACGATGGCGATGTCGGTGCGCGAGCGCATTCGGGAAGTAGGAATCATGAAGACTCTGGGATTTACCCCGGGCAGCATCCTGGGCATCATTCTCGGGGAGGCGGTGGCGATCTCCCTGTTAGGCGGGGCGCTGGGCTGCCTGCTGGCCGCGGGGCTGTGCGCCGTCATCCGGAACGGGCCAGTGGCTTTCCCGCAAGTCCGGAACCTGTCCCTGGAACCGCCGGTGGTTCTTCTGGCTCTGGCGGTGGCCGCGCTGGTGGGCCTGATCAGCTCGGCGATCCCCGCACTCGGAGCCGCACGTACTTCCATCCTGGATGCAACCAGGGACATGGGGTAAGGAGAGCGGATGGCGCTTCCTTTCGCGTATAACTGGAGGAACCTCGTCGTGCGCCGCACCACGACGGCGATGACCGCGCTCGGCATCGCTCTCACGGTGGCGGTGCTGCTGGCGGTGGTGGCGCTGGTGGAAGGCTTGCACAGGGCCTTCGAAGCCACCGGCAATCCGCTGCATGTGCTGGTCATGCGAAAAGGCTCCGAATCGGAGCTATCAAGCAACTTCACGCGCGAGATGTACCAGGACCTGAAGTTCAAGCCGGGCATCGCTAGGGCGGCCAGCGGCGATCCAAAGGCCTCGCTTGAGATGGTGACGGTAGTGAGCCTGGCGCGCATCGACAGCCCGGAGGGGATGAACGTAACGCTGCGCGGCCTAAGCCCCACCGGGGTGGAGATGCGGGAGGGACTGACGCTGCTGCGCGGGCGGTGGTTCGAGACGGGAAGACGAGAGGTGGTGGTCGGCGCTTCGATCGCCGAACGCTTCCCCGACGCCGAAATCGGTAAGAAGATCCACCTCGGCCAGAGCGACTGGGACGTGGTGGGAGTGATGGAGGCCGGGCGCGGCGTCGCCAACAGCGAAATCTTCGCCGATCTGAACCAGCTCAGCGCGGACTACAACCGTGTCGAGGTGCTCAGCTCCTGTCTCATCGAAGCAACCGACGAGGTAGCGGTGCAAGCGCTTATCAACGATCTCAACAATGACCGGCGGCTGAACGTCAACGCGCGCACCGAGCGGGAATACTACGAAACGCAGAAGGCCTCCGGCGCGCCCATCCAGTATATCGGCACGCTGGTGGCGGTGATCATGGCCATCGGGAGCAGCTTCGCCGCTATGAACACGATGTATGCGGCGGTGGCGCGACGTGCCCGCGAGATCGGCACTCTCCGCGTGCTCGGTTTCTCGCGCGGCAGCATCCTGCTGAGCTTCTTGATCGAGTCATTGCTGCTTTCGGCCTTGGGCGGGCTGGTGGGGTGCCTGTTGATTCTGCCGCTTAACGGCATGACCACGGGTATTGGGAATTTCGTTACCTTCAGCGAAATCGCCTTCAACTTCCACCTGGGTCCGAAAGGCATCGGCAGCGGCATCCTGTTCTCCCTGATTATGGGGGCCGTCGGGGGCCTGGCCCCGGCCCTGATGGCCGCCAGGAAAGAGATCCTGACGGCCCTGCGGGAAACGTAGTCGAGTATGGAAGCGGATTTGAAGAGCTTGCGGATCGACCACAAGAAGAAGGCTTCCGGAGAGCCTTCCCGCTGGGCGACACGGTGGATCCTCGCCGGCGTCCTGCTGTTTCTGCTGTTGGGCGCCGCCCGCTTCGGGTACAACATGGTGACGGCCGCCACCGATGTGGAACTGGTGCGCGTGCAGGCGCAAGGGGGCACGGCTTCCCTTGACGAAGGGCGGCGGGTCATCCTGAACGCCACCGGCTATATCGTGGCCGCCCACAAGATCGAGGTCGCCTCCAAAGTGATGGGCAAGGTGGCCTGGATCGGCGTGGACAAGGGCGACAAAGTCAAGGAAGGCCAGGTGATCGTGCGGCTGGAGGACGACGAATACCGAGCCCAGCTTCAGCAGGTCCGGGGACAGCTCGCCAGCCTCGAAGCGCGGTTGCAGGAACTGATCAGCGGGTCCCGGCCGGAGGAGATCGCCGTGGCCAAGGCGAACCTCGAGCAGGCGAAAGCCGATCTCGAGAACGCGCGCATCAACCTCGACCGGACCAAGAACCTCACGTCCGAGGGGGTGCTGTCCCGACAGGCGCTTGACGATGCGCAGGCCCGCTACGACGCGGCCGCGGCACGGGTCAATTCGCTCGAACGGACCTACGAACTGGTGCGCATCGGCCCGCGCAAGGAGCAGATCGAGGCGATGCGCGGGCAGGTGACGCAGGCGCGCGGCGCGGTTGCCTTTTACGAGACACAACTCGCCAACACCGTCATCCGGGCGCCGGTGACCGGGACGATTCTTGAGCGCGTGGTGGAGAAGGGCGAGTTCCTCACGACCAGCTTCGTGGGCGAACGGGGCGCCAAAGGATACGTGGTATCGCTGGCCGACCTGAACGACCTGGAAGTCGAACTGGACATCAGCCAGAACGATTTCGCGAGACTGGGGCCACGCCAGCAGGGCATCGTGACCACTGACGCCTATCCGGACCGGAAGTACGAAGGCGTCATCGACGAGATCTCGCCTGAGGCGAACCGGCAGAAGGCTACCGTGCAAGTGAAGGTGAAGATCCTCCAGCCTGACGAGTATCTCCGGCCCGAGATGAATGCCAGCGTGGCGTTCTACACCGAAGAGCAGCAGGCGGCCGGCGCGGCACCCAAGCCGGTGATCTACGTGCCGGCGTCGGCAGTACGAAACGATGCGGTCTTCGTAGCCTTGGGGGGCAAGGCGGTCCAGCGCAAGGTGCGGACAGGTCCGGCCAGCAGCCGGGGGGTCTTGATCGAGGAAGGGCTGATCGGCGGGGAGGACCTGATCGTGAATCCACCGGCCGAGTTGGCGGAAGGCGACCGGGTGCGTGCCAGAAAGGGATGAGCGAGTGAGCGAGACTGTTATCCAGACCAGCTATCTGACCAAGGAGTTCCGCAGGGACGGCTTCAGCGTCACCGCCCTGCACAGGGTGAGCCTTGAGATACACAAAGGCGAGTTCGTTACGCTCATGGGACCCTCGGGCTCAGGCAAGTCCACCCTGCTGCACCTCATCGCGGCCATGGACCGGCCAACGGAAGGGGAGATCCTCGTGCTGGGCCAGAACCTCCGCCAGTTGAACGACAATGAAGTCGCCCACTGGCGGAATGTCCATATCGGCTTTGTCTTCCAGTCCTACAACCTCATCCCGGTCCTGACGGCGCTCGAAAACGTCGAGTTGCCGCTGAAGCTCACCCAGCTCAAGAAGAGGGAGCGGATTCACCACGCCGAGACGGCCTTGAAGCTGGTAGGGCTCGGCGACCGCATGCACCACATGCCGCGCCAGCTCTCCGGCGGCCAGGAGCAGCGTGTCGCCATCGCCCGCGCCATCGTAACGGATCCCGATTTGATTCTGGCCGACGAGCCGACCGGGAACCTCGACGCCTCCTCCGCGCAGGAGGTGCTGACACTGCTGTCCCGGCTGAATAAGGAGTTCGGCAAGACCGTAGTGATGGTGACGCACGACCCGCACGCGGCCCACTTCGCCAGCAAGGTCCGATATCTCGAGAAGGCGGAACTGCTGCCGGAAGGCAAGGCGCCGGCGGATGGGTCGGCGCCGGCGTCCGCCGCCGGGCAGGCGTCGGCCTAGAGGCTCCAATGGGGTGGCAGAGGAACGGCTCCTGGAAGGTCGTGTTCGACGCCGGCGTCCAGGACACCCGGCCGAAGCCGGCGCCGTAAGCTACCGCCGGTGGACCTCGCGGATCCGGAGATTGCGGAACATCATGACGCTAAACTGGTCGTGGAGCTGGAGTCCGATGGGGCCGGTCTTCGGCCGCCTTGGGTCTCCGGGGTGTTCGGCCACCAGGCGACCGTTCAGCCTGACGCGGATGCGATCCGAACGAGACTCGATTTCGAGCACGTTCCACTGGTCGTCCCGTTGCACCCCAAGCGGCGCCTTGACGAAGCGGTAGATGCTCCCTGACGGCCAGTCATCCCCATAGCGGTTGTTGATCTGGATCTCGTAGCCGACCCGCGCCGGTGTGCGCTCGAAATTGGGCGGCTCCGAGACTGCGTGTCGCGCCCGGGTGGCGTCGCGGATGGATACGCCGCTGTTGCCGCCGTACCGCGCCCAGTACTCGAGCCTGAGATCGAAGTCGCCGAACTCTTTCTTTGTGTAAAGCCAAGCCTGCCGGTAGAGCCACGACGCGAGTTCTCCGTAGTTCTTGGGCCAAGGCGACAGCTTCTGCAAGCTCGCCGGATCGCGCTGGCCAACCAGCGTTCCGTCGCCGAGCACGGTCCAGACCCCGTCGCCCACGGGTTCCCAACCTTCGAGATCTTTGCCGTTGAACAGCGCCGTCCATTCCGCGCCCACAGCCCCGAGGGCAAACACGACAAGAATCCCGGCGACACGGATGGTCCACGCGATGAGTGATTGGTTCATTGATTCATTGAGGGCGTCCGGGCTGAGCCAGTCCGTTCGGCGATTACATCAAGATAAATCTCCAACACCTGCCTGGCAGTCGATTCCCAACTGAAGCGCCGGGTTTGGTCATGGCCTTTGCGGATGAGCTCGGCGCGCAGATCGTCGTCGGTAAGGACTTCGCGGATGCCGCGTGCAATGTCGAACACGTTCTCGGGGTTGACCAGGACGGCTGCGTCGCCGACAACTTCCGGAAGTGAGCTGACGTTGGAAGTGACCACCGGCGTCCCGCTGGCCATGGCCTCGAGCGGCGGCAGGCCGAAGCCCTCGTACAGCGATGGAAAGACAAACGCAGCCGCCGCCTCATAGAACATGCGCAGCGTATCGAACGGAACGAAGCCAAGAAAGCGAACCACGTTCTCCGCGCGCGTTTGGATGACGGCGCGCCGCACAGCCGGGTACTTGGAGATCTCATCGCCGATGATGATGAGCCGGAGATCCTTGTAGACCGGATGGGTTTCGAGCGCCCCCCGCACAACCGCGAAAGCCTCCACCAGCCGGGGAATGTTCTTTTGCGGCCGGATCGTGCCGGCGTAAAGGATGAACGGGTACTGGATCTGATAACGCTCGAGGGTACGCCGCAACTCGGAGGAGGGTGTTTCGAGGCCCGCAGCCCGCGCATCGGCCTGAGGGCCAGGCTGTAGGAACTTCGGGTCGGGGGCGTTGTAGACCAGCCGGATGCGCCCCGGCGGAACGCCGAACAGATCCTCGACATTGCGCTGCGTGGCCCTGGAGACGACGATCACGCGGTCTGCGCGCAGCAGCCCGCGGCGGAATTGGAAACGCGCCAGGCTGCGCCAGCGGCTCTGGCGTTCTTCAAACAGCAGGCTGCTCAAGTCATGAACGGTTACCAGGTACGGCTTCGGCAAGGCGATGGAGACCACGCTGAGCGGGATATGGATGAGGTCAGCCGAGAAGTGCTTCAAGAACAGCGGGAACGCGACCTGGTCGAGCGGGTCGGTGTCGCGCCGCTCATAAACAGCCGTCTCGAAGTTGGACCCGAGGCCGGAGACTTCCGGCAGCCCGGCGTTGCTGGTGACGAGGACGTAGCGGTTTTCGCGGTCGATAGCGGCAAGGGAGTGAACCAAGTTCCGGATGTGCGTGCCAATGCCGAAGTCCTTGATGTGCCTGGCGTCAATGACAAAGCGCAGCGACATTCATCGAACAGCGACGGAATTCACCTTCCAAGCGTAGAGGGGGAACCGGTCTGTCAGCGTGGCCACGCGGCGCCTCACCTCGGCCAGCGTTTCCTCCGAACCGAGATGATCCAGCACTTCCGCAATCAGCGAGGCCACCTCGCGCATCTCGGGCTCGCGGAAGCCACGGGTGGTGACAGCCGGGGAGCCGAGCCGGATGCCGCTCGGGTTGAGCGGCGGATTGACATCAAAAGGAATGGTGTTCTTGTTGACGGTGATGTGGGCGTGGTCGAGCGCGGCTTCGGCCTCTTTGCCCCGGATGCCCTTGGCGAACACGTCCACCAACAGGAGATGCGTGTCGGTACCGCCGGAGACGACCCGGAAACCAGCGTCCATCAGGCCCTCGGCGAGCGCCCGCGCGTTGGCCTGGATCCGTGCCTGATAGGCGGCGAACTCGGGCATCATCGCCTCCAGCAGGCAGACGGCCTTGGCCGCGATCACGTGCACCAGCGGCCCGCCCTGCACACCGGGGAAGACGCTCTTGTCCACTGCTTGCGCGTATTGCGCGCGGCACAGGATCAGGCCTGAGCGTGGCCCGCGCAGCGTCTTGTGCGTGGTCGAAGTGACGATGTCCGCATGCTCGCACGGATTCGGAAACAGCCCGGCCGCCACCAGCCCCGAGAAGTGCGCCATGTCCACCAGCAGGATGGCTCCCACCGAGTCGGCGATCTCGCGGAATCTCCGGAAGTCGATGAAGCGCGGATACGCGCTGCCCCCGGCGATGATCATCTTCGGCCGGTGCTCCGCCGCCAGCCGCGCCAGCTCGTCATAGTCGATGATCTCGTCTTCGCGGCGCACGCCGTAGGGGATCACCTTGTACGTCTTGCCGCTGAAGTTCAAATGGTGGCCGTGGGTCAGGTGGCCCCCGTGGGAGAGGTTCATGCCGAGAATCGTGTCGCCGGGCTGGAGCACGGCGGCGTAAGCGGCTTCGTTGGCCTGTGAGCCCGCGTGCGGCTGCACGTTGGCGTGCTCGGCGCCGAAGAGCTTCTTGGCGCGCTCGCGCGCGAGATTCTCCACCACGTCGACGTGCTCGCAGCCGCCGTAGTACCGTCTGCCCGGATAACCCTCGGCGTACTTGTTCGTGAATACGCTGCCGGTGGCCTCGAGCACCGCCTCGGAGGTGAAGTTCTCGCTCGCGATCAGCTCAAGCCGCGAGTTTTGGCGCTCAAGTTCTCCGCGAATGGCCTCGTAGACTGCGGGATCGACTTCGGCCAGCGGCCGGGCCAGTCTCTGTTGCTCGGTCATTCTCTCGCTCGCTCCGGGGCGTGGCGCCCGGTGCTGTTCCTTTCCAGGTCGGCGACCTTCATCAGCCGGCGCGCGTGCCGCCCTCCCTCGAATTCCGTGGTCAGGAAGACATCGACCAGCGACAGGGCGTCCGGCTCGGAGACGAAATTAGCGCCCAGAGTTAGAACATTGGCGTCGTTGTGGCCGCGAACCAGGCGCACTTCCTCCGGGTTGGTGCCGAGCGCGGCCCGAATGCCCGCGATCTTGTTGGCCGTAATCGACATGCCGATGCCGGTGGAGCAGACCAGGATGCCACGGTCCGCCTCTCCGCTCGCGACCGCGCGCGCCACCGGCACGGCGTAGTCCGGATAATCGGTCGATGCCGGACCGTACGTGCCGAAATCCTGCACCGCGTGTCCATCGCGGGCGAGTTTTTCCCGCAGCTTCTCTTTCAACACGAAACCCGCGTGGTCCGCGCCAATGGCAATTTTCATCTGGGAAGGATCTTCAATTCTAGCACGCGCGTGGTTTGAGGTCTGACAAACCGCAGAGGCGCAGAGAACGCAGAGAAGCGCTCCCTGACGATCTCTGGACGATCTCTGTTGTGCCGTCGCGGTTGACTTCTCCGCGGGTGTATACTCGCGG
>CAYZJD010000195.1:0-8455 GCA_964478455.1 uncultured Solibacteraceae bacterium
AAATTATTGTACATGGCACGACGGCGCTTCTTTGTGCGCGCAGCGAGAGGGGGCTCGAAACCGCCGCGCGAAAACGGCTGGAAAGGTGGCGGCGGATCCTGCTCGAAAGCAGCCAGCAGTCGCGACGGGCGAAGCTGCCGCAGTTGTTCGGCCCTGTGCCGTTCGCGCAGGCACTGCCAACTGGCGGAAGCCGCCGGTACATGCTCGAGGAGCAGGCCGGCATCCCGCCGCTTCTGGCCGCGCTTCCGGAGAACCGCCGGCGGGAAGACAGCGTTTGCCTTCTGGCCGGTCCTGAAGGCGGGTGGACCGATGCGGAGCGCGCTGCGGTGCGCGAGCGTGGCTGGCAACCGGTGTCTCTCGGCCCGCTGATCCTGCGGACGGAGACCGCCGCCATCGCCGCGCTCGCGGTCCTGACGAATGCCTGGCTCTCAGGCATGGCATAGAATGGCTCGCGAGGGGGAGGCTGCTGGTTTGCCCGTGAGCAGGCGGGAGTTTCTGATAGGGGCCGGTGTCGGCATGGCCGTCGCGGAGGCGCCGCGGATTGCCAAAGTCGAAGTTTTGCCGTTCTCCTACCCCATCCGCGGCCATTTCAAGTTTTTCACCAAACCCGAGCGGCCCTCCGCACTGATCAAGATCACTTGTGAGGACGGCGCGTTCGGCTGGGGTCAAAGCGCGCCCAGCCCGAGCTGGAGTTACGAGACGCCCGAGTCGGTCCTCTCCACGATTGAGCAGTACCTCGCGCCCGTGTTGATGGGCCGAGATCCATTCGATATCCAAGGCGCGCATGCTCTCATGAACCGGGCCATCGCCGGGTCGTTTTCCACCGGAATGCCCATCGCCAAAGCCGGCATCGACCTGGCGCTGCACGATCTCACCGGCAGGCTGTTGAAGCAGAGCCTTGCCGAGCGGTGGGGCCGCAAGGCGCTGGCGAGGCTGACGCTGAGCTGGACGGTGAACCCCGCGTCCCTCGATGAAACCGAGCAACTGGTGGAGCAGGGCCGCGCGCTCGGCTATAAGAACTTCAACGTCAAGGTCGCGCCCGATCCGAAGTTCGATATCGAGATGTGCCGGCGCGTTCGCAAGCTCGCCCCGGACTGCTTCCTCTGGGCCGACGCCAACGGCGGCTACGACGAAACCACCGCGCTGGACGTTGCGCCGAAGCTGGCCGATGCCGGCGTGAACATCCTGGAACAGCCTCTGCCCGCCAACCGCCTCTCGGGTTATCGGGAACTTAAGAAGCAGGGCGCGCTCCCCATTCTGATGGACGAGGGAGTCGTTTCCTCTGTCGAGCTGGTCGAGTTCATACGCCTCGGCCTGCTCGATGGAGTCGCGATGAAACCGGCGCGGACGGCAGGCCTGCTGGAGGCGCGGAAGCAGATCGAGATCCTGCTGAACGAGGGGCTGCTCTTTCTCGGCAGTGGCCTGACGGACCCTGACGTCGCCCTGGCGGCGGCCGTTCAACTTTACGCGGCCTATGGCCTTAAGTATCCGGCCGCGCTTAACGGCCCGCAGTTCCTGAGCGGCACCTGCCTGCGGCGGGCGCTGGTGGTGCGGGACGGCGAGATCGAGGTACCGTCCGGCCCCGGGCTCGGCGTGGAAGTAGACGAACAGCGGGTCCGGAAGGGAGCGGCATGAGGACAGCCCCGGCTGCAGCTTTTGCGCTGTTTCTTGCGGCAGCCGCTTCGGCCAGGAGTCCGTTCGCGTTCCGCGAAGCCGCGCCCGGCTCGATAGAGCTCACCGAGAGCGGCAAGCCGGTTTACGTTTACAACTACGGCATGATGCTTGGCGGGGGCGCCCCGGAAGACCGCCGCCGCTGCTGCTACATTCACCCGGTCTTCGCTCCGGACGGCACAGTGCTTACCGACGACTTCCCGAGCGACCACTATCATCATCGCGGCATCTTCTGGGCCTGGCCCATCGTGCGCGCCGGCGGAGAATCGCACGATCTCTGGACGATCCGCGGCGTCCGCCAGCGGTTCGTCCGCTGGACTTCCCGGAAGACCGAGCCTTCTCGCGCGGTGCTCGGCATCGAGAACGGCTGGTTCGTGGGTGGGCGCAAGATCGTGAAGGAACGTGTCGAGATCGAGGCGCTGCCGGCTTCACCGCATTGCCGGGAACTCCGCTTCGCTCTCTCCTTCGAAGCGACCGGCGCTCCGGTCGAACTTGAAGGCGAGCCGGCCGAAAGCAAAGGTTACGGCGGCCTGTGCGTCCGCTTCGCTCCCCGCGAGCAGACCGCGATCACGACCAGCGCCGGCCGCGAGGCGCGCGATTTCAACATGGCCCAGCACCCCTGGGCGCAGCTCGAAGCCGAGTTTCGCGGACGCCGTGCGGGACTTCGCATCGATATCGATCCCAACAATCCCGGCTTTCCGAACGGCTGGTGCCTGCGGCACTACGGCTTCCTCGGAGTGAACTACCCCGGCCTCGGGAAACACCAGCTGGAGCCGGGCCGGCCGCTGGTCCTCCGCTACACCGTCACGCTCTTCAACTGACCCGCAGAGGCCGTCTGGGCGGCGCCTTCGTGTCCCTGTGGTGAAATAGGGTCTTATGCGCAATGTCGTCATCGTCGGCTCCGGCTGCGCCGGCAACACCGCCGCTCTCTATACCGCTCGCGCGAACCTGCAACCCCTGGTGATTTCCGGTCACGAGCCCGGTGGACAGTTGTCGCTCACAACGCTGGTGGAGAACTTCCCCGGATTTCCGGAAGGGATCAACGGCCCCGACCTGGTGGCCAACATCCGCCAGCAGGCCGAGAGATTCGGCGCCGAGTACGTGCACGGCTCGGTCATCGAGGCTGATCTCTCGAAGCGGCCGTTCCGGCTGAACGTCGAGGGCGACTGGATCGAGGCACGCGCTCTGATCATCGCTTCCGGCGCTTCGGCGCGCTGGCTGGGGCTTCCGTCCGAGCAGAAGCTCATCGGACACGGGGTCAGCTCGTGCGCCACCTGCGACGGTTTCTTTTACCGCGACAAAAAGATCATGGTTATCGGCGGGGGTGATTCAGCGATGGAGGAGGCGATCTTTCTTACCCGCTTCGGTCGCGAGGTGGCCGTGGTCCACCGCCGTGACGAGTTCCGGGCTTCAAAGATCATGCTCGAGCGGGCGCGCAGGAACCTGAAGATCCGGTGGGTGACCCCGGCCGTGGTCGAGGAGGTGCTTGACGTCACGAAGGGTTATGTGACCGGGGCGCGCCTGAGGAACGTGAAGACCGGCGAAACCTGGGAACAGGAGGTGGACGGCTTCTTCGTCGCGATCGGCCATATTCCCAATACAGCGGTCTTCAAAGGCCAGATCGAGCTGGACGGCGATGGCTACATCATCTCGAAGGGGGGCGCGAAGACGAGCGTCACAGGCGTCTTCCACGCCGGCGACGTGCAGGACCGGGTCTACCGCCAGGCGATTACCGCCGCCGGTGCCGGCTGCATGGCCGCTCTGGAGGCGGAGCGGTTCCTGGAAGCCGAAGGCCATTAGCAGACCCCCGGCTACTCCTGCCGGGGCGGGCGCTCGTAGGGCTCCTTGAGGTACTTGGCCGCTACTTCCTGAGCGCCCTGGGTGTTGTCCTTCGTGCGGATGGCCAGCTTATATTCGTTCACCGCCCGCTCGCGCTGGCCCGTAATGTCGAAGATCTTCCCGAGGTTGATATGCGACCACACCTCGGTCCACTTCGGCTCGAGGTTGCCGTTCAGCGCCTCGCGGAACTGGTTGGCCGCCGACTGGAAGTTGTTCTGCATGAAGAACACCTCGCCGATGCGATAGTGCGCCAGCGAGTTATTGCGGTCCACCTCCAGCGCCTTCTGATATTCCTTCAGCGCCTCGCCGAACTCGGAGATCTCCACGAACTGCTCCCCGCGGCGGATGGCCACCGCCACCCGTACCGGATTGCTGAACCGCAGCACTTTGCCGCCGGGATCGAGCGTGACCGACTTCGGCTTGGCGAATGTCTCGACCACGAACTCCGAGGACGTCCCGGCTACCTCGATCTTGTTCTGCTCCGGATTGCCTTCCGTCTCGATCCTCATCTCCACCGGCATCCGGAACGTGTCCAGGTCCTGCGACACCTTGCCCATCACCCGGAAGCCTTTCTGGGTGCGGAAGATGGTGTATTCGAGCTTGAACTCCGGCGCGCCGCTTGATTCAATCCATTGGATGAAGAAATACTGGAGGCCGCTGCCCGAGATCTCTTCGGCCACCTTGCGAAAATCGTCCGTGGCAACGGACTGCCCGGCGAAGCGGTCGGGAACCTCCCTCAGCACTTTCCGGAACGCCTCCTCGCCGATCACGCTGCGCAGCATGCTGTACACGGCCGCCCCCTTGCCGGCGGTCAACGCCACCAGCTCCGGCGAGTAGTCCTCGAGCCGCGCCGACTGGATCAACGGCGGGTTGTCCACGGTCAGCGCCTCGATGTACGTGTCGCGGAGCGCCTCCTCAAAAGCCCCCGGACCGTTCACCTGCTCGATGTAGAGGAGTTCCGCGTACCGCGCCGCGCCGTTGGTGATCCACAGGTGGTTCCGGCTCGCAGGCGAGAGCAGAATCCCCCACCACTGTCGGGCGATCTGGTTGACCAGCAGCCGCGTGCCGACCTGCTTGCCGATCGCCCGCGGCGACAGAAATAGGATGCCGCCGGCCGCGTAGCCGTTCGGCGCGCCGTCATCGGTCTCGACCACTGTCAGATTCGCTTGCGGCGGCAGGCCGAACACGCCGGTCAGGTACGACATCACCTTGCCGATTTCCTGTCCGTAAACACCGGCCATCTCGGCCTCGGGTCCGCGGAAGTAAATGGCCGAAGTCACGCCTTCTGAAGACACTCGGCTGGGCTCGCCTTGCACCAAGGCGATGCTGCCCGGAAGACCCGGCTTCAGAGTTTCGAAGATGTGCCGCACATCGCCGCCGGCGACGGGCTCGACTCTCTCATTGCCTTCACCGATGACCTTGAAGCCGGAGGGAACCGCGACCTTCATTTCGGCCGTGTAGCGGTCGGTTGCGTAGCCGCTCACCGGGAACCAGCGCACCGGATAGAGCAGGTAGGCGTAGTCGGAGCGGATGGCGGCAAACCGGATGCCGTAGACGGGGGAATCCTCGCGTCCAGCCAAAACGCCGTCGTAGTGGAATTCGACTGTGACCGGCTTGCCTTTGACCAGTTCGTTAGGAAAGTTCAAACGAACCGTAAAATCGTCGCGATTCCGCGATGCCGGTATCTGTTCGCCCGCCTCGTCCACGACTTTTGAGACGTTGAGCGCATTGTTCAGCTCGAAAACGGCCGCGTAAGTGCCTTCGTCCTGCGGGGTGAACCGCACGCGGGCGACGGCGGCCAGCATCTGCGTGGCCGGACGGATTTCCGCTTCGATCGAGTAGTGCCCGACGTCGATGCGCGGCCGGCGCTCCTGGGCGAATGCCGCCGGCAGGAGCGCCGCCGCCAGAACAAGACCGCGACTACAGCGCATGAGTCACTCCGTGGTTCAAGTACTCTTCAGCGATCCGGGCCGCTTTCTGCATCGGGTCGGCGTCCGAAGCCAGCCTCGCCGCAACCTGGGCGAGGCTCCGTTTCATCTCCTCGCGATCGGCCGGCCGGTTCAGTAGCCGGAGAGCTTCGCCGGCAATAGATCCGCCCGTCATTTCATTCTGCATCAGTTCCGGAACAACGCGCCGTCCGGCGACCAGGTTAACCATGGAATAAAAGGGCACTCGTACAAGGACTCTTCCCATCCACCAGCTTGGCCGGCTCACTCGATAGAAGGTCACCATCGGCGTTCCAAGCAAGGCCGCCTCCACTGTCACTGTTCCACTGGCGGCCAGGGCCAGGTCCGCATGGGCGATCGCGTCCCAGGTTTCACCTTCAACGACCACGACCGGCCTCCCCCCGGCCTCCTCCCGGACGGCGGCGGCGTGCCGCAAGCCGCCCGGCAGCGCCAGCAGGAAGCTGCATGAGCACTGCTGCCGCAGCGTCTCCGTGGCGACCAGCAGCGACGGCAGATGCCGGGAAATCTCGCCCTGGCGGCTGCCCGGGAGCAGCGTAATTAGCGGATGACCTTCCTCCAGCCCGTGCTTTTGGAAAAACTCCTCCCTGGACAGCGACGGCTTCACGATCCGGGCCAACGGGTGACCGATGTAATCGGCCCGCACCCCGTGCCGCCGAAAGAACTCTTCCTCAAAAGGAAAGATGCATAGCATCCGGTCGACGTTGCGGCGAATTACGTCAATTCTCTTTTTCCGCCAGGCCCACACTTGTGGCGCCACCAGGTAGAGGACCGGGATCCCGAGGCGCTTGAGCCGCGGCGCCAGGCGCAGGTGGAAGTCGGGGCTATCGGTCAGGATCGCCAGGTCGGGCTTTGCCGCCGCCGCGGCCGCCGCCAGCCGGCGGAATTCCGCGTAGATCCGCGGAATGTGCGACACGACTTCAAACAGCCCGACGACGGCAATCTGCGAGGCATCCACCACCGCGCGGACACCGGCCGCTCGCATGTGACGCCCGGCGCATCCAAAGAAGTCAGCCTCCGGAAAACGGTGGCGGAGGACTTCCACCAGACGGGCGGCATAGAAGTCGCCGGATGCCTCACCGGCGGACACCAAGATCTTGCGCGGCGCCACTCACCCGCTAGTCTAGCAGGCAGGAACTTCGGCGCCGGCGGGCTGCGTGCCTCCGCATTCTGCTAACATGAAGAAAAGAAACCTCTAGATGTCCACCCCGATCGGCCTAGACAAGCTGCGCGCCGATGAATTCTCCGAGCGCTGCCGGGACGCCATGATCCCGCTCAGCAATACCTTCTCCTACTTTCCTGCCATGCCGCTGAGCGAGGAGGACGTCAAGGACTACCTCGACGATCCCATCGCTGCTCTACCGCCTGGGCTGGCCTCGATGTTGCGCAAAGTTTCGATCTTGCTGGTGCCCTATCTCGAGCGTGTGAACGGAAAGGAGAAGCAACGCGGGCCGGTCGATCTGGTGTCGTTTGAACCTCCTCCGGAGAACCGGCAGATCTGGTTCAGCCTCGTGGGCACCCTCTCGGAACCAAGCGTCGTCTTCGCCGTCAAGGAGCGTCAGGTCGCCGACTACCATTACCACTTCTATCACGCGATGGCTACGCTTTCCGCGGACCACATGGGCGAGGAGGACCTGGACCGCTACTATCGAGTTCTGCGCGAGGAACTGGGCAACAATGTGCACGGCGAAGTGGACGAGAGAGGCTGGCACCTGAAGCAGAACCTGCTCCGCCGGCAGACGAACGTGCGCCGGGAATCGAAGCTCTTCCGCGAATACGCGCGCCAGTCCTTCATCGACACGATGACGCTGTACCTGCACGGCATCTGTTGCGACATCGACGTCGAGACCGGGCCGCGTCAGATCCCGAGCCGCTTCCTCCGGCGGCGGCTGGAGCTGCTGGAATCGATGTTTCCCCCGCCGCAAGGCTACGCTGTGTTCCCCGAAGAGCTGAACCGCTAACGGACGGCCGGGCCCCCCACCCGCTGGATCAGGCGCCTGGCGCTGCATGTGGCGCAGGTCAACCGGTCAACCTGCGCATAGCTCGTTCGTCATCCTGGTAGTGACAAGAAGCGGAGGGGGAGCCATTCTCTCCTGAAGCAACGCGTGTCGGAGTGTTGTAGACACTTTTCGAACTTTTCTACTGGCCTCTCGCCGGACTCCGTGTTCGCCTCGTCTGGCTCACTTGCCGCTTGGTACCAAGCGAACGTCCAGCCTGTGGCCGATGGCGATGGCATACCGTTTGAGACTGCCCATAGCCGGCAGCCTCTGACCACTCTCCAGACGCGCAACCGCTGATTGGGTAGTTCCCATTCGGCGTGCGACCTCAGCTTGGCTCAAGCCTGTCCGGTTCCGGGCGGCAATCAACCGCCGCGCTACTTGGAACTCAGGTTTGAGGGCATCATACGCCTCTCGGAATTCGGAATCGACTCGCCATCTCTTTTTCAACCGACCTATGGAGCTCACGTGACCTCCTTCGCTCGCTCAAGTGCGGTCCGCATAGCGGATCGTGGCGTCTTCGCGGTCTTCTTCAGGAAGGCATGGAGAACCACCAAACGCTGGCCAGTCGCGGCAATGTAGATGGCCCTTGCTATGCCGTCCTTTCCCTTCATCCGAATCTCGAACAACTTGTTGCCGAGCGGCTTGATGTACGGCTCCCGCACCTGGAACGGGCCGAACATTTCCAGCAGTTCGGCTACATGAATGAACTTTGCACGCATGTCCGCGGGAAGGGCGCCGAGTTCCGCATCCACCTTGGGGCCGAGCGTTTCGACGCGCCACGCCACGGGCCATTATCGCATTTCTGCTATGAAGCCGGGGAGGCTCCATCGCGCACAGCCTGCCCCCTCTGTCGAACTCGCCAGACCCACGAAAACTGCCCAGAAGGAAGGTATGCCGAACTTTGCTGAAATCAAAGAACCGATGGCTGGCGGAGAGAGAGGGATTCGAACCCTCGATACGGTTTCCCGTATACACGCTTTC
>CAYZJD010000196.1:0-8410 GCA_964478455.1 uncultured Solibacteraceae bacterium
GATCGGGCCCGAGTAGACCCACGGATAACTGTGCCCGCCGATCTTGCGGTAGACCGGACAGTGGTTCAGGCAGGCGCCGCAGCGGATGCAGGAAAGCGATTCGCGCTTCTCGCGGTCCGCCAGAAGCCGCGCGCGGCCGTTGTCGAGCAGCAGAAGGTAGAGCTCGTCGGGGCCGTCGATCTCGCCAGCGCGGCGCGGTCCCGACAGAATCGAGGTGTAAACGGTCAACGGCTGCCCGGTGGCACTGCGCCCAAGCAGCTTGAGGAAGACGGCAAGATCTTGCGCGCGGGGGACCAACTTCTCGATGCCGGCCACGGCCACGTGGACCTTCGGCAGCGTGGTCGAGAGCCTCGCGTTGCCTTCGTTCTCCACCAGAACAACCGCGCCCGAATCAGCCACCAGAAAGTTAGCGCCGGAGACCCCGATGTCCGCCGCCAGGAACTTCTCCCTCAGCACCGCGCGCGCGATCTTGGTCTGGTTCTCGGGGACCGTCTCGCTCGCGACACCGAGCCGGCGGCTGAAGATCTCCGCCACTTCGTAGCGCGTCATGTGCAGCGCCGGCGCCACAATGTGGTAGGGCTTCTCGTGCGCCAACTGAATGATGTATTCGCCGAGATCGGTTTCGAGCGTCTCGAGATCGTGGTGTTGAAGCCGCTCGTTGAGGTCGATCTCCTCGGTGGTCATCGACTTCGACTTCACGATGAGCCGCGCCTGTTTGCGGCCGGCGAGGTCGGCGAGAAATTCGACCACGTCAGCGCCGTCGCGGCACCAGATGACCTCGCCGCCGTGGGCGCGGACGTTGGATTCGAGTTGTTCCAGATAGTGATCGAGGTTTTCGAGCGTGTGCTGCTTGATGAGCCGGGCCTGCTCGCGCAACTCCTGGTAGTCGGGAAGCGCCTCGACGGCCACGGCGGCGCGTCGTTTCTCGACGAGGCGGCCGGTGGAAGCGTAGATGGCCTGTTGCAGGCCGGGATCGGCGAGCGTCCTCTGGATTTGCTCCGGAGCGATCAGCGTCATACGGTCAGCGCGACGCGAGCACCTCGGCGAGGTGCAGCGTCTTCACCGGCGAGCCCGCCCGCGAGAGCGCGCCGCGGATCTGCATCAGGCAACTGGTGTCCAGTCCCACCACCGCCTCGGCGCCGGTCCGGAGAATCGAGTCAATCTTGGTCCGCGCCATGCCGCCCGAGACGGCGTCGAACTTAACCGAGAAGGTGCCGCCGAAGCCGCAGCATTCCTCGGCGATGTCCATTTCGCGCAAGGTCAGCCCGCGGACACGGGAGAGCAGACGCCGCGGGCCTTCTTTGATGCCGAGTTCGCGCAACCCGTGGCAACTGTCGTGAAACGTGGCCACGCCGTCCCACCGCGCACCGACGTCTTCGACTCCCGCCACGTCGAGCAGGAACTCGGAGAACTCCCACACGCGCGGCGCCAGCCTCGCCGCCGTTTCGAGATAGCGAGGCTCCTTGCGAAAGAGACCACCGTAGTGGTGCTTCACCATGGCGGTACAGGAACCGGACGGGGCGACGATGTATTCCGCATGGTCGAAGACATCCAGAAAATGCCGCGCCACCTGCCGCGCCTCTTCGTGGTAGCCGCTGTTGAAAGCGGGCTGCCCGCAACAGGTCTGCGCTTCCGGGAAATCGACCTCGTAGCCGAGGCGCTCCAGGACCTCGGCCATGGCCATGCCGACTTCGGGAAACAACTGATCGACGAGGCAGGTGACAAAGAGCGTGACGCGCGCGCTCATGAAGCACCGATTCTACCCAAAACCGGGGACAGCCCGCATGTTTCCCGGCGCATCCGGCGGTTCGCGCGACGACGTGAGCGCGGGGAACATGCGGGCTGTCCCCGGTTTCTTATATACTGAAACCCGCAGTCAAGACACCGGCGAATATTCTTGACTTTTCACGGGTTTAACGCGGACTATCTGCAACGGCTGGCGCAGGGCGATCCCTTCGTCGAACAGCACTTCTGTGACTATTTCGGCGAGTTGCTGCTGGCCCGGCTGCGACGCCGCTTGCGCAGCACGGCATTGATCGAGGACATTCGCCAGGAAACGCTGCTGCGCGTTCTGCGAACGCTTCGATCCGAGGCCGGGGTGTTGCAGCCAGAACGGTTTGGCGCTTACGTCTACTCGGTGTGCAACAACGTGATGCTGGAGCTGGAACGGGACCAGCAGCGCCACCCACTGATCAAGGACAACAGCGCCGACTACGCCGACGAGAGGGTGAATCTGGACCTGACCCTGGTCAACGAGGAACGCAAGCGATTGATAAACAAAGCACTTCAAGAAATGTGCCAGAGAGACGGGGAGTTGCTGCGGCTGCTGTTTCTCGAAGAAATGAATCCGGAGGATGTTTGCCGGCGGCTGGGGGTGGACCGGGAGTACCTGCGGGTGCTCTTGCACCGCGCTAAGCACCGCTTCCGTAGCAGGTTCCGGGCGCTTGGCCCGGGCGGAAACGGAGGATAAAGGGGGACAATTTGTCGCAGGAAAGTGTAATGTTTGCGGCTCGAAATTCACCATGTAGATAGAGGTCGAGCAAATGGACCACAACCAAGCAGTCCGCCTCCGAGCAGCCGACCGGTACTTGCTGGGAGAGCTCACCGGCGAAGAACGCGAGCGTTTCGAGGAACATTACTTCTCCTGCCTTGAGTGCGCCGACGAGGTGCGGGCGGGTGAGTTGCTGCGGGCCAATGCAGCCGCTGTGCTGGGAGCGCGAAGCCGCGAGCGGGCGGAAGCGCGCGGCTGGCTCGAGTGGCTGCGCTGGCGGCCGGCCCTGGCGGGCTCCTGGGCGCTCGCCGGCGCTTTTCTCGCAGTGACGCTGTACCAGAGCCTGGTGCTTCTGCCAGGCTTGCGGGACCGCATTTCCGAGCTCAGCGGACCCCAGGCGGTGGAACGGTACGCGCTCCGAGCGCTCAGCCGGGGCGAGGATCTTACGGTCGCTGTGCCATCCGGAAGCAGGTTTATCCAGATGGCCGTGCATCTCGGCCCGGAGCACCGGTTTGCCGCCTATAGCGGCGAGCTTCTCGACGCGGCGGGAGCCCGGTTGCTGGCCGTGCCGAGTCCCGCGCCCCGGCAGCCTGGCCTTCCGCTGGAGTTCCTGATCCCGGCGGACAAGCTGCCCGAGGGCGCCTGCAAGATGGTGATACGCGGTTTCGAGGACCAGGCGCGGTCCGGTCCCGGAACCGAAATCGGAAGCTATGCGTTCGTCGTCAGACGCAACTAGCAGCTTGCGGAAGAACCGGTAACAGGCAGCGCTGTCCGCGCGCCGGCCGCCAGTAAAGACAGCGAAGCCAGTCGCGGTTTTCCAACAGGCGGCTGAATTAACCAGGTGAAGCCATGAACGGAAGAAAGCGATTTATTTACAGCGCCAACGCGGTTGGCGTCGCGGTGAAGGTACCCCCGGTGGAGGAGTTCTGGGCCTGCTGCTCGTTGCCTGTCTGCGGCGGCCGGGGCTCCTGCAAGGCCGGGCCGTTTCAGAATTCATTCCTGTCCTTCCAGTCGGCCGAAGCGACGGCCTTCGGCGGAGTGAACCCGCATGGAAACATCGTCTCGGAAGCCCGGGCAACGGTCACCAAGCTGAACATCCTCAGCGGACTGTTCGCCGACAAGATTGACTTGGGGCTCAAGTTCACGTTCGATCAGAACAGCCAGCAACTCATCTCCGTCGAGGTCACGGAGAAGCCGTACACGGGACTGGTGATCGATGGACAGAACTACGACAACGTAACCATGGAGCGGGCAGTTGCCGACGCGGCCGGCAGGGATCACAACGCATTCCGCGGGAACCTGCCAAGCTTGCGTCCAAGCGCGTACCACGTCCAGCAGACACACCAGAGTGCGTATACCACGCTGGCAGTCGATCCCAGGGCGCGCCTCAGGTCGATGCCCCAGGACCACGGGTTCCTCGACGTGCCGAATTTCGGGCGTGTCTACTTCGGGGAATGGTCCGAGCACCTGCACCGGCAGAACATCACCGGGCTGCGGGTGGTCCTCGACACTCCCACGGTAAAGGGCGAGATCGTCATCGCCGATCCCGGCGGCAACGGCCAGTTCTATCCATAGATGGCCGCGCTTCGGTGGTGTCTGCCGGTTCTTCTCCTCGCGGTGGGATGCGTCCCCTGGAGGGACGAGCCGCCGGATACGCTGTACCGGGGTGCCCGGGACCAGTACCGCCACGGCAACCTTCAAGAGGCGCTCGGAATGGCCGAGCGCGGCTTGTCGGCGGGAAACATCGAGCCGGTGTGGCAAGCCCGCTTCCTGCTCCTCAAGAGTGAAATCCTCGCAACGAGCGGAAAGCCTCAGGAAGCCCTGGCGCTGCTCGAGAGCTTCGAGCCTCAAGGGCCGGAGGCAACCGAATTCACCGCTCGGCGCCTGATGACGCAAGCGCTCGCCCGCATCCACAGGGCCGAGTTCCATCCGGCGAGGGCGCTTCTGGAGGACGCCTGGCAACTGGCTCTCCGGACAGGTTCCCGCGAGCTGCTGGCCGAGGTGGGAAACCGCCACGGCATTTGCCTCACACAATTGGATGACGCGGAAGCCGCTGAAGCCACCCTGCGCCGAGCCCTCGACAACGCCCGTCGCGCCGGCGATTCCTACCTGGAGATGGCAGCGCTCGGCAACCTCGGCTTCCTGCGGCTGCTGACGGCTCGCTACGACGAGGCGATCCCGTGGTTCGAGCAACTGCTCGCGCTGGCGCGCGAGGGAGGTTACCGGCGCTTCGTCGCCAAGACGCTGCACAACCTGGGCATCTGCCATACGAGCCTCGGGGACCTGGACGCTGCCATCAAGGTTCTCACGCAGGCCCAGCAGGATTACGCCGTTTTAGGGGACCGGCCCGGGCAGGAAGCCTGCCTCGGCGACCTCGGCAACGTCTACTTCGAGCAACAGCAATACGAGACGGCGGCGGATTCTTACAGCAAGGCGCTGGCGCTGGCCCGTGGCGTCGGCGACCGGCTCTACGAAGGCCAGTGGCTCTGCAACCTCGCCCAAGTGGCTCTTGAGAAAGGTGACTGGTCCGGCGCCGAGGATTACAATCGCCGGGCCCTCGAGCGGCTCAAGGCGATCGGGGACCGGCGGCGCCTGCTCGAAGTCGATCTTGGTTTGGGGCGCTTGGCGGAGGGTCAGGGCCGTAAGGATGAGGCCGAGCGGGCGTATGAATCCGTCGCGGTTCGGGCGCGCGATCTGGGGGCGCCGCGCTTGCTGATTGAAGCGCAGGCCCGGCTGGGACTGCTGTACATCCATGCCGGGCGGCGCAGGGAAGCGGACGCACAGTTTCGCGAGTTCTCCTCAACCATCGCCAGCTCGTGGGCGAAGCTCGAGCGGGACGAGTGGAAGATCACTTACCAGACGAGCGTGATGCCGTTCTACCGGGCCTACGTGGACCTGCTGGTCGCTCAAGGAAGCGGGATCCGGGCGCTCGAGATCGCCGAGTCATGCCGCGCCCGGCTGCTGAGGGAGCGGCTGGGAATTCAGAGTCGTGGAGAGGCCGGTTTCAGCGCCGCCGCGTTCCGGCAGGTGGCACGCCGTGAACGGGCTGTGTTGCTGAGCTATTGGGTCGCGCCGCGGCGGTCCTTCCTGTGGGTGGTGACGCCGGGCGAGGTCGTGCACTTCATCCTTCCGTCGCTGGAGGAGATCGCGTCACTGGTGTCCGGCTATGACAACGCGATTCTGAACCTCGATGATCTCCGCGAGCTTTCCGACGGCACCGGCCGCCGGCTCCATGATGTTCTCCTAGGCCCGGCAGCCATTTGGATCCGGCCCGGGGCACGGGTAATCCTGGTTCCCGACGGCCCGCTGCACCGGCTGAACTTCGAGACGCTTCTGGCGGGCGAGCCGCCCAGGTACTGGATGGAGGACGTCACGCTCAGCCTCTCTCCATCGCTCGGCGCATTGCTGGCGGAGGCAGCTCCGGCTCGGCGGCCGCCGAAGTCAGTGCTCCTTCTGGGGAACCCCGTCTCGCCGGCTCCCGAATGGCCGCCACTGGCCGACGCGGCCAATGAGATTCAGGCGATCAGCGGCACGGTTGCCGGCGGAGAGGCGCTCGTGCTGACCGGGCGGGATGCGTATGCGGCCGCCTATGCCGCCGCACGGCCAGCCGACTTCCAGCGCATCCACTTCTCAGCGCACGCGGCCGCCAATCCGGACCAGCCACTGGACTCGGCGGTGATCCTGTCGCGCCACGGCGACTCGTTCAAGCTGTACGCGCGGGACGTTGCCCGGATCCCCCTCCGCGCCGAAATGGTCACCGTGTCAGCGTGCCGCAGCGCTGGAGCGCGCTCGTATTCCGGCGAGGGATTGGTGGGCTTCGCCTGGGCCTTTCTGCAAGCCGGCGCCCGGAACGTCGTCGCCGGGCTTTGGGACGTCAATGACCGCTCGACCGCCCTGCTCATGTCCCGCCTGTACCAGCACCTGAAAGCGGGCCTGTCTCCCGAGGCTGCGCTTCGCGCCGCCAAGTTGGAGCTTCTCCGCGACCCGGTCTATCGCCTCCCCTACTACTGGGCGCCGTTCGTGGTCTTCACCCGAGGAGGCGGCGCGGCCGCCACACGCTGACGACATAGTCTTCGCTGCCTGGCCCTCAAAAAAAGTTCGGGACGGGTGAAACGCCTGAGGCGTGAGTTTCACTATACGAGTGTGGGTGAGAAGAGCTTCGAGACGGCGCATCCTGCCGAAGGAACATCCCTTGAGCCTTTCAGGCAAACGCAGGCAAGCCTTCCAAGCAGATCCAACAACCCCGAACCTTTGGTGCGCCGTCTCGAAGCTCTTCCTCAGCGGCGGCTTTGGCCGCCTCCGGTCCCGGCTTGCGGCGGGTGACAGCGAGGACCGGGGCACCACGATCTGGCCTGTGAGGTCTACCACGTCGCCGGTGTGAGGACCTCACACTTAGGGGCCGCGGTGTTCGGAGGGCCGCGGCCCCTCCTCTTTCTCGCCGCTTCAGGAGAGCCACCGTGACTGACCGGATACAATGAAAGCAGTGGGCCGCAGAGCATTCCTTCCGGTCGTCATTCTCCTGATTCCTGCGCTGGCCGCTTCTGCTGGGGGTTCCCTGCGCGGCAAGCTGCGCCAGCGGGAGGGTAAGGCGTTCCTGGAAGCCGGCGCCGGGAGCATGGTCGCCCTGGAGGGAGACGAGCCCACCACCGGTGTTCTGAAGGACGAGCGCCTGGCGGGCGCCGACCTCGAAGTGATCGGCGAGGCAGCCGCGCCGGACCGCTTCGTCGTGGGTCCTATCCACACCAAGGCCATGTTCGTCCACAAACACGGCAAGCGCTTGTTGATCACTTACTGGTGCGAGGTTTGCTCGATTCGCACTTACACGCCCGGCAAATGCTGGTGCTGCCAGCAAGAAACGCAGCTCGATTTGCGCGAATCCATCGACCAATGAAAGCCGTCTCAGGTTTAGTGCTTCTGCCGCTGCTTGCAGCCGCGAGCGACTGCTCCGTGGAGAGGACCACAGTAGACGGAATCGAGGTGGTGCGTCTTCTGAATCCGCGGGAACGCGTGGAAGTGTCCGTCGTTCCGTCCATCGGCAACATCGCCTTCGAGATGAAGGTGAAGGGAAAGAACGTGTTCTGGTTCCCGTTCGCGAGCCTGGCCGAGTTTCGGAAGCGGCCGGTCCTTGCAGGGAACCCATTCCTGGCGCCATGGGCCAACCGCCTCGACCAGGATGCGTTCCACGCGAACGGGAAGAAGTACGCGCTGAATCCCGCGCTCGGCAACCTCCGCCGCGACCCGAACAAGAATCCCATTCACGGCCTGCTGTTGTTCTCTCCTCACTGGAAGGTCGTCAGCGTTCTGGCCGGCGGCCGCTGCGCCGAGTACGTGGCGCGCCTGGAGTTCTGGCGGCATCCGGACCTGATGGCGCAGTTCCCGTTCGCCCACACGATCGAAATGATCCACCGGTTGAAGGACGGCGTCCTCGAGGTGGAGACAGTCATCGAAAACCACGCGGCCGAGCCGATGCCCGTGGCCGTGGGCTTTCACCCGTACTTCCGGTTGCACGATTCGCCGAGAGAAGACTGGAAGGTGCATGTGGCTGCGCGCGAGCGGCCCCTCCTATCCCCATTGCTGGTTCCGACCGGCGCGGTGGAACCCGTCGCGCTGCCCGATCCCGCGCCGCTCGCCGGAAGCGAGATCGACGACCTGTTCACCAGCCTGGTGAGAGACGCCTCTGGAAAGGCCGAGTTCTGGGTGAAGGGCAAGAATGAGCAGATCTCCGTCGTGTGCGGTCCGAGGTACCCGGTTGCCATCGTTTACGCCCCGAAGGGGCGCGACTTCATTTGCTTCGAGCCGATGGCAGCCGTGACCAATGCCTTCAACCTGGCCCACGAGGGGAAGTACAAGGAGCTTCAGACGATTCCGCCGGGCGGCACGTGGCGGGAGAGTTTCTGGGTGCGGACGGCGGGATTCTAG
>CAYZJD010000197.1:0-6607 GCA_964478455.1 uncultured Solibacteraceae bacterium
CCGCTGGCCGCCCTGGACAGCCCGCCGCCCATCACTCCCGAAACCGAAGGGCTGGCGCCGCGCTTCATGCGCCAGTGCCGGTTCCTGCCGCTGGCCATGCACGACTCGACTCTCACCATCGCCATGGCCGACCCGCTCGACTTCGAAACGCTCTCGGCCGTCCGCGGGTTCACGGGGCTGAAGGTGCAGCCGGCGCTGGCGGGCGAGCAGGAGATCCTCGACGCGATCGACAAGTATTACGGAGAAGCGGAAAGGCCCGGGCTCGAAGCGGCGGGCGAGGGCGCGGAGGCAGCCGAAGACCTCGAGCACCTGCGCGACATGGCCAGCGAGGCGCCGGTCATCCGCCTGGTGAACGCGATGATCGCCCAGGCAGTGGAGAAGCGCTCGAGCGACATTCACATCGAGCCGTTCGAGAAGGAGTTCCGCGTCCGCTACCGGATTGACGGCGTGCTGTACAACCAGGAGCCGCCGCCGCGCGAACTGAAGGCGGCGATCATCTCGCGGGTGAAGCTGATGGCGAAGCTGAACATCGCCGAACGGCGGCTCCCGCAAGACGGCCGGATCAAGATCAAGACGCTTGGGCGCGAGGTGGACATCCGCGTCTCGACGCTGCCGACGCTGTACGGCGAGAGCGTGGTGATGCGCCTCCTCGACCGATCTGCGGGTGATTTCTACGACCTGAGGCGGCTCGGCTTCGACGAACGGATGCTGGCGCGGATGGAGCACTACACGTCGCTGCCGCACGGGATCTTCCTGGTGACCCGGCCGACGCGCAGCGGCAAATCGACGACGCTGTATTCGGCGCTGAAACGGATCAACAAGCCGGGGGTCAAGATCATCACCATTGAGGACCCGGTGGAGTATCAGGTGGACGGAGTCAACCAGATCCACGTGAACCCGCAGATAGGATTGACGTTCGCCTCCGGTCTACGGCACATCGTGCGCCAGGACCCGGACGTGATCATGGTGGGTGAGATCCGCGACCGGGAAACGGCCGACATCGCCATCCGGGCGGCGCTCACGGGCCATTTCGTGTTTTCCACGTTGCACACCAACGACGCGCCGAGCGCGCTCACGCGGCTCACCGACATGGGGGTGGAGAACTACCTGCTGAGCTCGTCGCTGGTGGCCGTGCTGGCGCAGCGTTTGGTACGGGTGATCTGCGGCCACTGCAAGGTGGAGGACGGCTACCGGACGACGCCGGAGGGCGAGCGGGTCGCGTGCTGGCGCGGCGCGGGCTGTGACCAATGTTTCGGCACCGGCTTTACGGGGCGGGTCGGAATCTTCGAGCTGATGGAAATGACCGACGAAATCCGGAAGCTGGTCATGCAGAACGCCGACGCGGCGGAGATCACCAAGGCGGCCCGCCACCAGGGGATGAGGAACCTGCGCGAGGACGGCTGGATGAAGGTCCGCGAGGGACTGACGACGGCCGACGAGGTCCTGCGGGTGACCCAAGAGTTCTGATGACGAGTTTCTTTTTCAAGGCGGTGGCGGCGGACGGTAAGCTGCGCACGGGCACGCTCGCCGGCGAAACGGAGAAGTCGGTAGCCGCGGAGCTGCGGCGGCAGGGGCTGACGCCGGTGTACGTTGGCCTCGAGAAGAAAGCGCCGTTTCGGTGGAAGCTCCCGACGCTGGTGCGCGGCCGGCGCCGCGACGTATTGTTCTTCACCCAGGAGCTGTCCACGCTGCTCAATGCGGGGGTGCCGCTCGATCGGGCGCTGGCGATTACCTCTGAACTGACCGAGCGGCCCGGCTTCCGGCGGGTGGTTCTCGACGTCCTCCGGGTCCTGAAGGGCGGCAAATCGCTGGCCGACAGCCTGGCAACGCACCCGGAGTACTTCTCCGAGCTGTTCGTCAACATGGTGCGCGCGGGCGAAGCCAGCGGCGCGCTGGCGCCGGTGTTCCAGCGGTTGGCCGAGTTCGAGAACTCGCGCGACGAGCTGCGCGGCTACCTGATCTCCTCGATGATCTATCCGGCGCTGCTGTCGCTGGTGGGACTCGGCTCGATTGTGGTACTGCTGAACTTCGTGGTGCCGCGGTTCGCGGCGGTGTTTGAGGAGTCGCGGATGCGCATCCCGCTGGCCACCCGGATCATGATCGAGACGAGCGGCTGGCTGAGGGCTTACGGCTGGGTGATGGCGCTCGCGGCCGTGGCGGCCGCGGCCGCCTTCTACGCATACGTTCGCACGAACCAGGGCCGGCTGTGGTGGGATGCCGTCCGGCTGCGTCTGCCTCTGCTCGGCCCGGCGCTGCGGCGGGCGGAGACGGCGCGATTCGCGCGGGCGATGGCGACGCTGGTGGCCAACAGCGTGCCGCTGGTGCAGTCGATCGGCATCGCGGGCGCGATCCTCAACAACCGGAGGATCGCCGGCTCGCTCCAGGCCGTGGCCCAGGGAGTGAAGCGGGGCGAAGGAGTTGCGTCCCCTCTGGCGCGGACGGGCGAGTTCCCGCCGCTGGCCGCCCACCTTCTCACCGTGGGCGAGGAGACGGGCCGGCTGGACCAGATGTTCGGCCGCATGGCCGACATTTACGAAGTGGAAACCAAGACGGCGATCAAGCGCTTCACCGCGCTGTTCGAACCGATGATCATCCTGGTGATGGGAGTGCTGGTGGGCACCCTGATCCTGAGCATGCTGCTGGCGATCACCAGCATCAACGAGGTGGCGGTGTGAAGATCCAAAGACGCAAGAGGAACAAGCAGGCCGGCGTCACGCTGATCGAGATGCTGGTCGTAGTGACGATCATTGCGTTGTTCGCGGCGCTGGTCGGACGGAACCTGTTCAAGCAGACGGACAAGGCGCGGGTGGCGGCGGCGCGGGCGCAGATCGAGATGTTCATGGGCGCGCTGAACATGTACAAGCTGGACGTGGGCAGCGTGCCGTCCACCGAGCAGGGCCTCGAAGCGCTGTGGCGGCGGCCCGCTGAAGTAGCCCGGTGGGACGGCCCGTACGTCGAGAAGGAGATCCCGCCGGACCCCTGGGGGAACCCGTACGTGTACCGCTTCCCCGGCGAGCACGGCGAGATGCCTGACATCACCTCCTTCGGCGCGGATGGCCAGCCCGGCGGCGAAGCAGTGAACGCCGACATCGTGAGCTGGAGAAGCCACTGAGGGGGAATTGAGTCACCGGGTGATCGGGCGATCGGGTCATTTGGCAACTGGCCTCAGGGGCATCCGGTCAATGGCTCGATGGCCCGATGACTCAATGGCTCAATGGCCCGATGGCTCAATGGCCCGATCCGGCATCACCCTCCTCGAGATGCTGATCGTCGTCGGGCTCATCAGCCTGATGGTGGGCATCAGCTATCCGGCGATCTCCTCGGGGCTGGAGTCGGTCCGCCTGCGAACGGCCGCCGATTCCATCGTCAGCTTCCTCAACGCCGCGCTGAACCGCGCCGAGCGCCGGCAGGAAGTTATGGAAGTGAGCATCTCGAAAGGCGAAAGCGCGCTGGTGCTGCGGTCGGCGGCGCCCGATTTCGAGCGACGACTCGATCTGCCGGACGGCGTGAGCGTGTCGCGCGTGCTGCCGGAGCCGGCGGTTGAGGACGACGGGCCGCGGCGCTTCTACCTGTATCCCGGCGGCACGGTTCCGCGATTCGGGGTGGAGATCCGGAACCGCAGGGGCTCGAAGCGGACCGTGATGGTCGATCCGATCACGGGCGCGCCGCGAATCGAGGAGGACGAGCGGGAGTGAGGGCCCGGGGGTTCACGCTGCTCGAACTAATGGTCGCCACCTTTATCCTCGGCGTGGCGGTCGTCGCGTTGTTATCGAACATCTCCTCTTCGCTGCGAAACGCGGGCCGGCTCACCGACTACGACCGGGCGTCGCTCGTGGCCAAGCGAAAGATGGATGAACTGCTGCTGGAGACGCGGCTGCCGCAGCCGGAGGTGGCGGAAGGACCGCTCCAGCCCTCGGAATCGGCCGGCCTTCACGGCGGCTGGCGTGCGCGGCGGATTCCGTTTGAGCTGCCGCCGCAGCCGGGGCCGGGTGCCGCCTACCTGGAGCGGATCGAGCTGGAGATCTGGTGGATGAGCGGCGGAAACCGGCGCACGCTGACACTCGAAGGATTCCGGCGCAGCCGGATGGGGGCACCGGGGCGGGGCGCGGGACCATGAGCGCGGCGCGCATGAATCGCGGGTGGGCCGGCGTCACGCTGCTCGAGCTGCTGATCGCGGTGTCGCTGCTGGCCTTGCTGTCGGCGGGCCTGCTGGCGGCGCTGCGGATTGGCATCAACGCCATGGGCAAGGCCAACGCGCGGCTGCTCGACAACCGCCGGGTTGCCGGGTCGCAGCGCATTCTGGAGCAGCAGATCGCCGGGCTCATCCCCGTGATTGCGGAGTGCATGACCGCGCCGGACGCGCCGCCCGTACGCGTACCCTTCTTCCAGGGCGAGCCGGAGTCGATGCGGTTCGTCTCTGCCTACTCGCTTGGGGAGGCCTGGCGCGGTTACCCGCAGACGCTTGAGTTCCAGGTGGTCCCTAATACCACAGATGGTGGCGTGCGGCTGGTGGTGAACGAGCACCTGTACACAGGGCCGCGCGGGCCGGGCCTGTTCTGTGTAGGAAACGCTCTTGACCCGGCCATCGGCTTCTCGGTTCCGGTCTTCCGGCCGATTGAAATCGGGCGGCGGTCCTTCGTGCTGGCGGACCGGCTGGCGTACTGCCGCTTCGCCTACCGCGAGATTCTGCCTCCGCCGGTTCTCGAGCGATGGGTCCCGAGGTGGGTGCGGAGGGAATGGCCGGCGGCGATTCGAATCGAGATGGCCCCGCTCGAGCCGGACCCGTCGCGGGTCCAGCCGCTGACGATTACGGCCCCGGTGCGGGTGAACCGAATCCCGGGAGAGTCGTATGCGGATTAAAGCGGGGACAGCGTGCATGTTTCCGGAGCGTGGCGGAGCGCTGCTGGCGGTGCTCTGGCTGGCGGCGGCGCTTTCGGCGATTGCTTTCTCGCTGGCTGGCACGGTCCTCGGGGAGGCCGAGCGCGCGGGGACCGCCCTGGATGGAGCACGCGGCTACTACCTGGCGACCGGCGCCATCGAGCGGACCCTCCTGTACATGCAGTGGGGTGGCGGCGGTGCGGCGCCGGGGGAGCTCCCGCGCTACTGGGCGCCCTGGATGAACAGACTCGCCTTGAGCTTCCCCAGCGGGGAGGCGGTGGTTGAGATCATTCCCGAGAGTTCGAAGCTCAATCTCAACAGCGCACCGCCGGAAGCGCTCCTCCTCCTGTTGCTGGCGCTCGGAGCCGAGCCGGGAAGGGCGGAAGAGATCACGGCCGCGATCGTGGACTGGCGGTCGCCCGGACTGCGAGTCGAGTTGACGCCGTTTGACCACTACTATTTGAGCCGCTCTCCGTCTTTTCGCTCGCGCCACGCGTCTTTTGAAGAGGTTGAGGAACTTCTGCTGGTCAAAGGCATGACGCCGGAATTGTTTCATGGCGCGTACGAACGCGATGTCCAGGGACGTTTGGTCCCCCGCGGCGGGCTCAAGGATTGCGTATCGATTTTCGGCGCGACGGGGCGCTTCAACGTGAACACGGCGCATCCGGCGGTCCTCGCAGCGGCCGGTTTGAGCCCTGAGATGGTGAGGGCGATCGTCGAGACGCGCGCCATTCAGCCGTTTCGAACGGCGGAGCAACTGGCTTCCTTCGGTCCGGCCGCGGCACGGTTGGTTATCGGGGGCGACAGCACTTACACCCTGCGTGCGACGGCGCGCCCGCGCACGCTGGACGGCAAGCCATCGGATGTCCGCCGCACCGTTGCCGCGACCGTGAAGCTGGTCCCGTCCGGAGACCGGCCGCATACGATTCTGCGCTGGCAGGACAGCGCTTGGGCGCAGTGAGATCCATGGGTCCTAGAAGGTTGCTGGCCCTCGGGACGGGCGCCGGCATAGAAATTGGGGCGGAGGAACTGAGAGTCGTACTGGCGCGGGTACGACCACGGGGCGTTGTCATCCTGGGCCACGCGACCATCACCGGGTTTCGCGAGCGGCCGGCAGCCGAGTGGGGAGCCGAATATGCGGCGTTTCTGAAGCAGCTCGGCTGTGGCCACCTCGCCGCGACTGCCCTTCTTCCGCGGAGCGAGCTGATCGTGCGGCAACTGTCGCTGCCCGGGGTTTCCAACCGAGATCTCGGCGCCGCGATTCAATACCAGGCTGACTCGCTCCATCCTTACGGCGAAGACGAAGCGCGGTACGCCTTTGCGCGCCTCGGACGGAGCCCGGCGGTCCTGATTGCCATTGCGGGAGCGGCTCTCATCGACCGGTACGCCGAGTTGTTCGGCGAGGCGGGCGTCAAGCTGGCCTCGATGACCGTTTCTCCCGCGGCGCTCTACTCCGCTGCACGATTGCTTTCAGCGCCGCCAGCCGACGGATTCCTGGCCACGGCCGGCAGCAACGGCAACCTGGAGCTGTACGGTGAAAGCTCCGCGCGGCCGCTGTTGAGCGCGGTGGTGGACGCGCCCTGGGAGCGGGCGGCGGCGCTCGCGGCGGCGGAACTCCGGTTGCCGCCGGACCTTGCCGCCCTGGCCGTCGCCGATGTTCTGCCGGCGCCGGTGCGAGTTCCCGACGACTACGATGCGGCGAAGCACGCGCTCGCCTATGCCGGCGCGC
>CAYZJD010000197.1:6617-8332 GCA_964478455.1 uncultured Solibacteraceae bacterium
AGGTTCATTCCCACCGCGGCGCTGGCGACCGTGCTCGTGGCGCTCGCGGCCGCCGTCGTGATGCAGGGCAAGCTCGAGGAGCGCCGCTATCTGGAGAACCTCCAGGCGGAGATCGCGAAGCTGGAGCCGCGGGCCGCCAAGGCGGTCGGCGCGGAACAAGCGGTCGAGGCGGCGCGGGCCCGTATCCAGATGCTCGACGATTTCCGGAGGCGGACGCAGGCTGACCTCGACCTCGTGCAGGAACTCACCAGGCTGCTTGCGCCGCCTGGCTGGCTGAACTCTCTGGAGATGACGCGCGATTCGGCGAGCCTTTCGGGCGAAACGGAGCAGGCGGCCACGCTGCTGCGGACGCTGGACAACTCGGCGCTGCTCAGAAACTCGGAGTTCACGATGCCGATCGCCCGCGCGCGGGGCATCGGGATGTTCCGCATCCGGGCCCAGCGGGAAGGAGGGCGGCCGTGACGCTGACGGCTCGCGACAAGCGGGCGTTGGGGATTCTGGCGGCGGCCACGGTAGTTACCCTGGCGATCAACTACTTCCTGACCCGCGAGCCGGCGGCGGCGGCGAAGCCGGCGGCCCGCTCCGCGCTCATCGAGGAGAAGCGTCTCGAGAAACTGCGGCGAATCGCAGCCACGCTTCCGGCAAAGGAAGAGGCGCTCGCGGCTGTCGAGGCGGACCTTGCCCGGCGCGAGAAGGGGCTGATCCAGGCAGACACGGCGGCGCAGGCGCAGGCTCAGCTTCTCCAGGTCTTCCGGAGGCTGGCTCGGGCCCAGGCGCCAGAGATCGAAATTAAGACCGTCGAGATGGGGCAGGTCCGGCCGCTCGGCAAGGACTACGGCGAGATCCTCGTGCCGGTGACCTTCGACTGCCGCATCGAACAACTGCTGAACCTGCTGGCGGACATCACGGCCCAGCCGGAGGCGATCTCGACGAGCGAGCTGCGGGTCACCACCGCCGATCAAAAAGAGAAAACGATGACCGTGCGGCTGACACTGGCGGGCGTCGCGCCGCGGCGGCTGGCGTCGGAGAAGAAAGGGCGAGGCGCGTGAGGAAGAAACTTCTCCTGCTGAACCTCGTCCTTCTGTCGCTGGCTGCCGGCCTGGCGTGGCGGATGCGCGAGCGCTGGCTGGAGGCGCGGGCCCGGGAGCAGAAGGTCCTGGGAGCCAAGGTGAAGCCGGAGGTCCGGCCCGGGCCGGCGTTGAGCCGGCCGCCGCAGCCGCTGGCTTCCGGCAGCTACGCGGAAGTCGCGCAGAAGATGCTGTTTGCCCGAGACCGCAACCCGAACGTGATCATCGAGGCGGAGCCGCCCAAGCCGCAGCCGCCGCTCCCGGTGGCGCACGGCCTGATGGACCTCGGGGACGGCCCGATGATCCTGCTCAGCGAAAGGGCCGGTGATGCGCATCGCGGTTACATGCCCGGGGAAAAGGTGGGAGGGTACACGCTGGTGGCGGTCAACTACGAGGAGATCGTTCTGGAGTGGGAAGGGCAGCAGATCAAGAAGAAAATATCCGAATTGGAGAGCAAGGAGGCCGCTCCGGAGAGAACGACGGCGCAAGAGCGGCGCGCGGCGGCCGCGAGCGCTCAGGCCGCGCCGGCTCCACAGAAGGCGACGGTGGTCGCGCCCGCCCGCCAGACCGGCCCGGGGCAGGCCGTTGGCGGGAACTTCCGGGCCTGTATCCCCGGTGATCCATCACCGCCGGGAAGCGTGTCAGGGG
>CAYZJD010000198.1:0-4996 GCA_964478455.1 uncultured Solibacteraceae bacterium
AGAAGGCCGGAAGATGGTCGAGGCCGCCCGCAAGTATGACCGCGTGGTGCAGGCGGGCACGTGGCAGCGCTCCGGCGAGCACTTCCAGAAGGCATGCGAGATGGTCCGCAGCGGCCAGTTGGGGAAGGTTGCCGTCGCCAAGACGTGGATTTACGAGAACGCAGCGCCGGTCGGCATCGGCAATCCTCCGGATTCCCCGCCCCCTCCCGGCCTCGACTGGGACCTCTGGCTCGGTCCTGCGCCCGACCGCCCGTTCAATCCGAACCGCTTCGGCGTCTACCCGGAGAGATATTCGGTCTTCCGCTGGTTCTGGGATTACGCCGGCGGCCATCTCACCGACTCGGGCGTGCACATGCTCGACATCCTTCAGATGGCCTTCGACGATGCGATGCCGAAAGCCGCCGTGGCGCTCGGCGGCAAGTTCTGGTTCACCGACAACCGCGAGACGCCGGACACCATGCTGGTCACCTACGAATACCCCGGCGGGTTCCTCGGCTCGTGGGAGCACCGCTGCAACAACACGGAAGCCGCGCGGAACCGCCTGATGGGCGTGACCTTCCACGGCTCGAAGGGCACGGTGTACGTCGACCGCAACCTCTACCGCGTCACCCCCGAGCCGGGTTCGGATCTGAAGGCCGAAGAGATGAAGCGCGGCCCCGACCCGCACCCGCTCCACTGGGCCAACTTCCTCGAATGTGTGCGCACGCGCCGCCGGCCCAACAGCGACATCGAAACGTGCTACCGCTCCTCGGTCACCTGCCTGCTCGGCAACATCTCCTACCGCGCGAAGTCCCGCGTCGATTGGGACGAGCAGAACCAGACCACCGTGCAGGAAGACCTGCGCCCTTACCTGCGCCGCGAATACCGCACCCCCTGGAAGCTGGAGGTGTAACCGAAAACCGGTGACAAGCTACCCAATCTCCGATTGCTGGTCCTTCGTCTAACCCTCGCGGACCCGCTCCTCGAACTCCAGTTCGTCCCCCACTGCCGTCCCAGTCCTCTCCGCCTGGCCCGCCGGCAACTCCAGCACGGAGTGTGCCCACAAGCAGCCTGAAATCCGCCCCCGCGCCATGTTCGCCTTCACCTTGAGCACCTTCTTGCGCCGGTCCAGAAACAGTACGTCAATCGGAAACCGCATCCCGAACGTGTGGATCCCCTCACACGGGGCGATCCATAAACCTTGCCCTGGCTCCAGCCGCTCGTGCTTCAGCAGCCCCACGCGCCGCTTCCGGCTCGTGTCGGCGACGTCCGCCTCCGTCGCCACCACCGTCCCCCGGGTCTTGTTCTTCACCAGCAGCTTGCGCGTGCTGTCCATACCTCAAAAATACAACCTCCCGGAATCCTCGTTCCTTCGAAAACGCGGCGCGAGAAGGCTCTGCCGAGAATCGAGAAACCGCCCCATACCCAAATCCCGGGACCTGCCCGCAGGCTCCACACGAATCTTCCAGCCCCTGTACTCTTGTGTCATGAATCCAGAACCTGTAGCAATCGTCGAGGCCTTTGTCCGCGCCATCAACGGCCAGAATGCTGACGAAATCGCAGGTCTCATGACCGCGGACCATGTCTTCATCGACTCCGATGGCGCCGAAATCCGCGGCAGAGAGCGGATGCGCGCCGGCTGGGCACGGTACTTCCAACTGTTCCCGGACTACAGGATCACAATTCAAGAGACCTACTCGCGAGGCCAGGTGATGGTTCTGGTCGGCGCCGCCGAAGGCACGTATGCCGTTGATGGTGAGCTGCTCGCGGAGAATCATTGGAGCGTCCCCGCTGTATGGCGCGCCGTGGCTCGCGATGACGCGGTCCTTGAGTGGCGTGTCTATGTCAATGTGGAGCCCATTGTGAAGATCATGGCGAAACATCGGAAATAACTCTTGCCGCGCGGGAACCGAGGCTCGCGAGGAACCACGTGCACCGTTGCCCGCGTGCCCTGGCGCGGCCGCCCGGCGCCGAGGTATGCTGCCTGTTCCGCCATCCTTTGAAAGGAGAGTCACCTTGCCCGGACTGTTCGCTCTCAGCATCCATCCCGCCGATTACAGGGGGGATTTTCTCGAGGATCTGTTTCTGGGCACCTTCTACCACCAGCACCTCGGCGAAGCCTATTCCGGTCTCTCCACCCACGCCGGCGGCCAGTTCCACATCCGCACTCATCGCGGCCTCTTTCGATCTACATTCAGCAGCGACCTGGAAGGCCTGGCGGGGACGGAGGGCATCGGCTATTGCGGTTCCGTCAGGGAGCCTTACCTCACTGAATCCAGGTTGGGACCCCTCTGCTGCTGCTTCTCTGGAAACATCGCCAATCTCGAGGATCTGCTCGAGCGTTTCAAGAGCTTCGGCCACATCTTCACCAGGAGCGACGACATCGAGATCATTGCCAAACTCGTCGCTCAGGGCAACGACGTCGTCGACGGCATCCATAAGCTCGCCCGGGAGATCGAAGGCGCCTTCTCGCTCCTTGTGCTCACCCGCGATGGCGTTTACGCCGCCCGCTGCTCCAGCGGCCACTGGCCGCTGGTGATCGGCGCCAGGGAAGGCGCCGTGGCCGTCGCCTCCGAGTCCGGCGGCTTTGCCAACTTTGGATTCAAACGAGTGAGAGACGTCGAGCCGGGCGAGATTGTCCTGCTCAGCAACGGCCGTTGCGAATCCCGCGGCCGAGTTCCGGAGAGCGCCGTTCAAGCCTGTAGTTTCTACTGGGTCTACACCGGCTTCCCCAACAACGTCTTCGAGAATGTGCCCGACTCGCTGGTCAGAAAAAGACTGGGAGCGGCCCTGGCCCGCCGCGACATCCAACGAGGATTCATCCCCGACATCGTCATCCCCGTTCCCGATTCCGGCAGGTTCCACGCCATCGGTTATCACCAGGAATTCTGCCGCCAGATCATGGCCGGAACCGTCCAGCGGGTGCCTCTCTACGATGAATTGCTGCTGAAGTATCCTTACGCCGGCAGGAGCTTCATCCCGCGCGACCAGCAGCAGCGGGACCGCGAAGCCCGCATCAAGCTCCTGGCCAGCGGCGAGGATTGCCGCGGCAAGATCGTGGTCGTTTGCGACGATTCGATCGTCAGGGGCACGCAGGCCCAGACGGAACTGGTCCCTAAGCTGCGCCTGGCCGGTGTCAGCCAGATCCACTTCCGGATCTCCAACCCGGAACTGCGCTCCCACTGCCGCTGGGGCAAGACCACCAGGAAAGGCGAGGTCCTGGTGGACCGCATTCCCGCGAAGGAAGACCGGGTGAAATTCCTCGGCGTCGACGGCCTGGAATACAACACCATCGACGATCTCGCCGACGCCGTCGGCCGTCCGCGCGACACCCTCTGCGTCGACTGTAGCCTGAGCTGAAGCGCCGCCTGCCCTTCCCGCCCGCCTCGCGGGAACTTTCCGCCGCCTGCGGCGTCCAAACGGACGTGAAAGCCGGAACCGAGTTGACACATCCTTCCGACAGTGCTATTTTCATAGCAGGCATGCTAGAAAAATAGCAGAAACCCATGACCGCCACCTTCCATTCCCAACTCAGCCGCCGCGAGCGGCAGATCATGGACGTCCTCTACCGGACGGGCCGCGCCACCGTCGGCGAGGTGCTCGAGCGCCTGCCCGGCCGCCCCAGCTACTCCACCGTCCGCGCGCAGCTCCGCGTGCTCGAGGACAAGGGCCACATCCGCCACATCGAGGAGGGCCTGCGCTACGTCTACGAGCCGGTAGTGCCGCGGGACCGGGCGCGCCAGTCCGCCCTGCGGCACCTGGTGGAGACCTTCTTCGACGGCTCCGCCGGGAAGCTTGTCGCCGCCCTGCTCGGCACGCGCGCCCCACTCTCCGATGAGGAGCTGAAGCGCCTCGCCAGGCTCGTTGAAAAGGCCAGGAAAGGAGACAAGCGATGACGTTCCCTTTGCCGGACGCCGACGGCTGGATGCGGCTTCTGGCCGCCTCCGCGTTCAAAAGCTCCGTGGTGCTCGCGGCCGCGTTTCTCATCTCGCGGGCGTTGCGGCGCGCCTCGGCGGCCGCGCGGCATCTCGTCTGGGCCGCGGCCCTCTTGAGCCTGCTCGCTATCCCCGCGCTGAGCCTGTTGCTCCCCTCCTGGCATCCCGAGGTCGCGCCCGCCCGCGCCTGGAGCCCGGTCGCTGCCGCGGGCCCGGAGACGTCCGCCGCCCACCTGCCCGCCATGACCGTCCGCGCCATCCTGGCCGGCGATCCGGGACCGGGCTTGGCGCGGGCGCTCTTTGCCGTGTGGGCCGCGGGCTTCCTGCTCAGCCTTGCCGTGCTGCTCGGCGGCGCGCTGCGCCTCGCGCTCATCGCCGCGCGCTCAACGCCGCTCTTTCTATCCCGCTGGATGCGCACGGCGGCCGACCTTTCCGCCGCCATCGGCCTCAACGCACCCGTGCGTCTGCTCACGGCGCCTGAGGCCGTGATGCCCGTGACCTGGGGCGTGTTACGGCCGCGCGTGCTGCTTCCCGCGGGCGCCGAGGACTGGCCCTTCGCGCGCATGCGTGTCGTGCTCGCCCATGAGCTGGCCCACGTCCGCCGCCGCGACTGGCTCTTGCAGATCCTCGCCGAAATCGGCCGCGCGATCTACTGGTTCCATCCGCTCGTCTGGATCGGCTGTGACCGCCTGCGGCGCGAGAGCGAATGCGCCTGCGATGACGCCGTGCTCCGCTCCGGCGTCGAAGGGCACGCCTACGCCGAGCACTTGCTCGAGCTGGCGCGCACGCTGAACCGTTCCCTCCGGCCCTGGTCGCCCGCCCTGGCGATGGCCCGGCCATCCAATCTTGAAAGGAGATTCACTGCAATGCTGAATCCTTCTCTTAACCGGCGGAGCGTGACCGGGAAGACCGTTTCCCTCGCCGCGCTCGCCGCACTGTGTCTCATCGCGCCGCTGGCCGCGTTGAATCTGCCGGCCCAAAGCCCCTCCGGCAAGTTCTCAGGAACCGTCCTCGATGCCACCGGCCGCGCCGTTCCCAACGCCACCGTCATTGTCTCGAACGCCAAGGCGAAGACCAAGGAC
>CAYZJD010000198.1:5006-8271 GCA_964478455.1 uncultured Solibacteraceae bacterium
ACCAAGGACATGACCGTGACCGGCCAAACCGGCATGTTCGAGTTCACCGGCCTCGCTGCCGGCAGCTACAAGCTCGAGGTCCTCAAGCCCGGGTTCGCCCGCTTCGTCGAGCCTAAGGTCGAGTTGCGCGCCGGCGAAAGCGCCTCCAGGCAGATCGTGTTGCAGCTCGGCGAGGTCAGCGAACGGATCGACGTCGTCGGCGAGGCGCCGGCCAAAGCGGCGCGCGCGCCCTCCGAGCCCGGCGCAATACAGGTCGGCGGCAGCGTGCAGCAGACCAAGATCATTCACATGGTCCGGCCGGCCTATCCGCCGGTGGCCAAGGCCGCCGGCATCGAAGGCGCCGTGCTGCTCGAAGCGGTCATCGCCGCCGATGGCAGCCTGCGGTCGCTACGCGTCATGAACAGCCAGATCGATTCCGACCTGGCCAAGTCCGCCGTCGAAGCCGTCAGCCAGTGGCGCTACCAGCCGACGCTGCTCAACGGCCAGCCGGTGGATGTCATCACGCAGATCACGGTCAACTTCACCCTATCCAAGTGAGCCTCCCTCCGACGGGGACAGCCCGCATGTTTCCTCGCAAGCTCCGCGGCCCCGCGGAAACATGCGGGCTGTCCCCGCTTGGCCCCTCGCTCGGATCGATGCTGTATGCTGGCAGCGGAGGTTAGCCCCTGCCGGCTCGACACAACCACCCGGGTGTCTACATAGAGGAACTGGCGGGCGGCGCGCGGAGCATCTCCGGCGCGAGCACCCCGGTAGGCGCCTTCGTGGGCTCCGCCGGCCGTGGTCCGGTGAACAAGGCCACGCGGATCCTCAGCTTCACTGATTACGAGCGCCGTTTCGGCGGGCTCCACCCGAACTCGGAGATGAGCTTTGCGGTGTTCCAGTTCTTCCTGAACGGCGGCAGCGAGGCGTGGGTGGTACGCGTGGCCTCGAAGGCGAGCAAAGCCACCTATGCGCCGGATCAGTCCAGCCGGAAAGGCATCTACGCTCTGGATGCCGTGGACACTTTCAACTTGCTCTGCCTGCCCGGCGTAACCGAGCCGGCAACGCTCAGCGACGCGTCCGCGTACTCGAAGTCGCGCCGGGCGTTCCTCATCGCCGATTGCAGGCAGAACCTGACGCCCGAGGAGATGGCCGGCGACGCCGCCAGGGCGCCGGCACTGAGGAGCGACCACGCGGCCATCTACTACCCCTGGATCAAGATCGGCGACCCGCTCAACCAGGGGAAGCTGCGAACCGTTCCTCCGAGCGGCAGCATCGCCGGGCTCTATGCGCGGACCGACGCCACGCGGGGCGTCTGGAAGGCGCCGGCGGGCGCCGGCGCCAGCATCGTCGGGGCGCAGGGCGTCGAGCGCGAACTGGCGGATACCGAGATCGAGACGCTCAGCCGTCTGGGAGTGAACTCCATCCGCCTGCTGCCGGTGGGTGGGGTAGTGAGCTGGGGCGCCCGCACGCTGATCGACCCGAGCCAGGCCCCCTCCGAGTACAAGTACATCCCCGTCCGGCGGCTGGCCCTGTTCATCGAAGAGAGCCTCGACCGAGGCACGAAGTGGGCCGTGTTCGAACCCAACGACGAACCGCTATGGGCGCAACTCCGGCTTCACGCCGGCGCCTTCCTCCACGACCTGTTCCGCCAGGGCGCCTTCCAGGCGCGGAGTCCCCGCGAGGCCTATTTCGTCAAGTGTGATCGCGAAACAACCACCCAGAACGACATCAGCCTCGGCGTAGTCAACATTGTGGTCGGCTTCGCTCCGCTCAAGCCGGCCGAGTTCGTGATCATCAAGATCAGCCAGATCGCGGGCCGCACCGCCCCCTGAAGACCGGCGCGCAGCGAAAGCACTCGGCTATCGGGTTCGCCGCTTGGGCCGCAGGCGCGCCTTGATGCGCGCCAGGTCGGCGTAGAGGTCGTCGGCGTCGTACTGTGCGGAAACCTTGTGGGCTTGGACGTACGAAATCATCTCCCACAGCGTCACGCCGGCGGCTTCCGCTGCCCGAGCGAGTGTGATTTGTCCCTTGCCGTACGCCTGGGCATGGTACTCGAGTTTCCAGTCACGGATTGCCCGCATCAGCAACTTGCGGACCGTGGTGGACCGGTCAGCCTGTTCGGCCGTCTCGATGGTCTCCAGGTCCCGCAGCAAACCGCTGGGCACCCGCGTGCCGATCATTTGCTCGTTCCTCACCGTTCCTCCTCCCTGGCGACCTTCAGGACGCCCGCAATCACCTGTGGCGACAGCCAGATCACTCGCGACAGCTCCATCAGGGCGTCTTCCAGTCCAGCCCGAGTCATGTGTCCGCGGATGAACGCCTCTAGCAGTACTCCGGCGGTCCCCACGAAATCGAGTTTGAGTGCGGTCGCCATGTTTCGTGCTTCCTTGTCGTCCACAACGGCCGCGAATCTGCGGCGCTTGGCGATGGCCAGCGTCTCCGCCTCACCCCGGTGGAGCCGCGAGGTCTTTAGGATTTGTTCGGAAAGCCGCCGTTCCGCGGCGGTCGTACGAACGACGTCCAGCCAGCCGACCTGAAGGGCGTGCTCTACCTGCTCAACCCCGCGCGCGCCGGCGCGCTTCCCCGCCGTGACGACTTCCTCAAATACGACCGGCCCAATCACCGCGCCGCCATAGGTGCGCTCCACAAGGTCAAGATCGCAAATCTTGGCAAGCGCGATGACAACGGACGGGTCGAGGACCACCACGCGAACCAGTATACCACCAGACCGAAGCGAATGTTTGCATCTGTATCAATCGCTAACAGTGAGCGTGTCCCGCGCCGCCTTGCACCTCGCCGCCCAGCCTCCCCGCCTCGAGGCCTTCGCCGCGGGCTATAGTCCGCGCCTCCTGCGGAAACATGCGGGCTGTCCCCGGTTTTCCTATTTGCCGAGCAGGGTCACCCGGCAGTGGCCTGGGCACTGGATCAGGGCGCCATCCACCGCGATGCTCTTGAGGGTCGCGTCTTGCCTGATGATCCGCTTCCGGCCCTGCCCAGGCACGTCCGCGAACGTGCTCAGGTCGGCGGTGCTGGACATGTTCACGTCCCGGTGCGAATCGGCGAAGGTGATTGTGATCGTCTCAGACTTGCCCGCTGCCTCGTAGGTCACCACAACCGTCTTTGGCGTCCCGAAGTCGCGGCCCCCGGCCGCCGGCGTGCACCGGTCGGTCTCCGACACGTCGTCCACGAGAACCTTCACGAGTTCGATCCCGCGGCTGTAAGTCTTGCCGCGCCTCGGAAAGTCAAGGCCGCCATTATCCATGCAGACCGATCCGTCGCCGAT
>CAYZJD010000199.1:0-8257 GCA_964478455.1 uncultured Solibacteraceae bacterium
GTATAAGAGACAGGCCTTCCACGATCCAGCGCGGGCAGGCGGCCACGCTTCGCTGGGATGTTGCCAATGCAACCGACATTTCGATCAGCCAGGGCATCGGCGCGGTGCAAGCTCGCGGCAGTCGCCAGATCTTCCCGAGCAACACCACCACATACACGTTGAGCGCTAAGGGACCTGGCGGATCCGATTCGCGATCGGTGACGGTGAACGTGACCGTGCCTCCACCCCCGCCGCCTCCACCGCCGCCGCCCCCGGTTAAAAGCCTTAGCGAGCGGCTGGCCAGCGAGGTGCAGGATGCGTACTTTGACTTCGACAAGAGCGACATCCGCGAAGACGCCCGGGCCACGCTGAGCCGCAACGCCGACGCGCTGAAGGCGATCTTCCGCGACTTCCCGGCGGCGGTCGTCGTCATCGAAGGCCACTGCGACGAGCGGGGCTCGGCGGAGTACAACCTCGGCCTCGGGGACCGGCGCGCGACTGCCGCCAGGGAGTACCTCACGCAGATGGGCGTGCCCGTCGACAAGCTGAAGACGATCAGCTACGGCAAGGAGCGCCCGCAGTGCACGGAGTCCAACGAGGATTGCTGGCAGTTGAACCGCCGCGCTCACATCGTCGCTGGCCAGTAGTCTCTTCGGGCGAGGGCTGCGGCAGGCGAAGCCCGGCCCTCTGCTGTCGCGAGCGGCTTCCGCCGCTCCCGTTTCCCGCTTGCGGCGGGCGCGTTCCGGCCGGTGCCGGACAAGGGAGGAACGCCCGTGTTCCCTGAGAGATCCATCATGAATTTGCGTTGGCTGGTCCCATGGCTGCTGGCGGCTGTCCCGGCGGTGTGCCTGGCTCAACGGAAGGAGTACGTTGAGCTTCAGCGGGACATCGCCATTCTTCAGGACCAGGTCCGATCGATGTCCAAGACCCTGGACGAAAACTTCACCAGGCTGACGGTTCTGGTCCAGCAGGCCCTCGATTCCGTGAACAAGGCGAACACATCGGTCGTCGTGCTCGAAAACAATCTCCGCGAACGCATGCGCGAGCAGGAGAGGACCGTATCCAAGCCGGTAGCGGACATCGGCGCCAAAGTGGACGACATGGCCACCGAGCTACAGGCAGTGAAGGAATCCATGGCCGACGTGAACGCCAGGTTTGGGAAGCTCGAACAGCAGCTCGTGGACATGGCCAATGCAGTTCGAACCCTTCAGGCGCCGCCTGCGCCTCCAGGCGGTCCCGGCGTGCCGCCGTCCGGTCTGTCGGCGGAGGCTCTATACCAGGATGCGCTGCGCGACAAGAACGGGGGCAACTTCGATCTTGCCTTGAAAGGCTTCACCGAGTACTTGCAATACTTCGGGAACACGGAGCTGGCACCGAACGCCCAGTTCTACATCGGCGAGATTCACTATCAGAAGAGCGAACTCGATCAGGCTGTAGCCGCATTCGACCTGGTGCTCGAAAAGTATCCGGAGAACAACAAGACCCCCGACGCCCACTACATGAAGGGAATGGCGCTGTTGAAGACAGGGCAGCGCAACAAGGCGCGCGACGAGTTCTATACCCTGATCAAGCGATTCCCGAACGCCGGGGTGACGGGTAAGGCCAAGGAGCAGTTGAGAGCGCTCGGCCTTTCCCCGGTCCCGCCGAAGGCAAAACGCAGATAGCGCCGGACGCCCGGCGGCTTGCCCCGTTTTCACGAATGACCCATGAACAGTAACCAATCGCCCCGCCCGCCGCTTGCCTCGTACGAGGATCTTGCGCGGCTGATCGACCACTCCCTGCTGCGGCCGGAACTGACCGAGGAGCAGATCGAACAGGGCTGTCGCAGCGCCCGGCAGTACGGCGTAGCCAGCGTCACCGTGCGCCCGGCTGACGTCGATCTCGCCGTTCAGTGGATGAACGGGAGCGGCGTCGCCGTCGGCAGCGTCGCCGGATTTCCTCACGGCTCGGCCACCACCGCCGCCAAGCTCTACGAGATCCGCGATCTCCTGCGCCGCGGCGCCAGAGAGATCGACATGGTCCTGAACATCTCCAGGCTGCTCAGCCGCCGCTTCCAGTTTGTTGAAACCGAGTTGCGGCAGGCCGCCGAGGCCTGCCACGAAGCCGGCGCATTGCTCAAGGTGATCTTCGAGAACTGTTACCTGACCGACGAGCTGAAAATCATCGCCTGCAAGATCTCCACTCGCGCCGGCGTCGATTTCGTCAAGACCTCCACCGGCTTCGGCCCCGGGGGCTACACGCTGGAGGATTTGCGCCTCATGCGCGCTTATTCGGGCCCCGAAGTCCGCGTCAAGGCCGCCGGAGGCGTGAGGACTCTCGACAAAGCCCTGGGGGTTTACCAGGCCGGCTGCGACCGTTTCGGCGCCACCGCCACCGTTGCCATCCTCGACGCCTGGCGCGAACGCCTGAAGCAGCAGGCTGCCAGCGGGCCGGCGGCGTAGCCGCAACCAAAGAAAGCCATTCACCGCAGAGGCGCAGAGGACACGGAGGTCTTCTCGGAGACCCTCTGGCCTTCGTCTGTGGCCTCCGTGTCTCTGTGGTGGTCAAGAGATCGTCGCGAGGCACGACGATTTCGCGATCCTCGCGCCGCGAAGCACGTGCTATTCTGGTTCGTCTCCCGAACGATGCCTGCTCCTCCCTCCATTCCGCACGTGTGCGTGGCTCTCGGCTTCGCTCGCCGCGTGGAGTTGCTCGCGGCGGCGCGTCGCGAATGGGAGGAGGGCGAGACGTTCTTCGAGTTCCGTCTCGACTACCTCGAGAATCCCGAAGCCGGCATCGAGGCGATCGCGAAATTCGCCGCGCAACATCCGGAGTGTCTCATTCTCGCCACCTGCCGGCGCGCCGCGAACCAGGGCCGCTTTCAAGGAAACATCGAGCAGCAGATTCGGATCCTCCAGGCGGCCGCCCGCGCCGGCGCCCGGACAATCGATCTTGAGATCGAGAGCGCCATCGCGGCCCGCGGCCGGCTGGAAGACCTGCGCGCCTCGGCCTGGCTGATCCTCTCCTACCACAACTTCGAGAACACGCCTGCGCTCGAGGCCGTCTTCAATCGGATGGCCCGCCTCCCCGCCGACGCCTACAAGCTGGCTACGACCGCCCGCAAGCCTTCTGACATGCAGAGGGCGCTGGCGCTGGCGCGTTCGCATCCGCGCCAGCGCATGGTGGTCTTCACCATGGGGGAGATCGGCCTTCCGGCGCGAATTCTGGCGCCGGCGTTCGGCGCGCTCTTCACGTACGCCGCGCCGTGCGAGGCGGAAGGCACGGCGCCGGGCCAGATCAGCGCTCATCAGCTTCGCCACCTCTACCGCATCGAGCGGTTGTCGCGCGAGACCAGGATCTACGGCGTCATCGCCGACCCCGTGGGCCACTCGATCTCACCGGCGGTTCACAACCGGGCGTTCCAGTCGCGCCGGATCGACGCCGTTTACCTGCCGTTCCTGGTGGCGCCCGCACACCTGAGCGATTTTATGAAGTTGGCCGCCGATCTGCCCGTCTCCGGTTTCAGCGTCACCATCCCGCACAAGCAGCGCATCTTGCACTGGCTGGATGCGGTGGAACCCCTGGCCCGCCGCATCGGCGCGGTCAACACCGTCTGGAAGAAGGCCGGCAAGTGGCGCGGCGCCAATGCGGATGTGGACGGCGTGCTCGTGCCGCTCGGCAAGCGGCTGCGCCTGAGCCGCGCGACCGTTCTGTTGGCGGGCAATGGCGGCGCGGCCCGCAGCGCTGTCTTCGCCCTCGCCGATGCCGGCGCCAAGGTCGCTATTACGGGGCGCAATCTCCAGCGGGTGCGCGCGCTGGCCAAAGCCTGCGGCGCCGAGGCCCTCTCACGGGACCAGGCGATCGAGCGCCGCTTCGACGCGCTCGTGCACGCCACGCCCCTCGGCATGTTCCCGCACGTGGATGAGTGTTTCTTCGAAGACGCCATCCCGGCCGATCTCGTCTTCGACATGGTGTACAACCCGCTCGAGACCCGGCTGATCCGCCGCGCGCGGGAGCAGGGCAAGCAGGTTATCCTCGGGCTGGAGATGTTTCTCGAACAGGCCGCCCGGCAGTTCGAGATCTGGACCGGTGAGCCGGCGCCCCGCGCCGCTATGCAGAAAGCGGCCGAGGAAGCGCTGGCGCACGGCTGAGCGAGCCTGGTCCGCTACGCCGCTTCCACCCTGACCTTTCGCGCCTTCAGCTTCCGCAGCACCTCGGGGTTCTCCACGCGGCCCACTATGTTGACCTTGCTGGCGGCGCGGCACTCATCGCCTTCGCTCGCCGGGGTCGGGCCCCAAAACAGACAGAGGCAGTGGCCCGCCGGCCAGTAAGCCACCGTGCCCGGCTCCACGACGTCCCGCGCGTCCTTCTGATAGCCGGTCCTCACCGGCACTTCGAAGTAAAACTCCGCGCCCCAATAATTGCCCGATGACTCGATGGGAAGGGCCTCATAGATTCGTCGCGCCGTCTCGCCGCTGTTCCATTCCGAGCGAACTTCCACGTCACCGATCTTGAACGTAACCTTCATCTCTGCCAGACCTCATCCGAATCTCGCCGGCTGCCCCGTCGCCGCCAGCACCGCCATCCACACCTCGCTCTCCGGAGACAGACGCTTTTTCTCTGAAATCACGAGCGGGATCGGCACGTGAATGAAGATGTTGTACCAGAGCCCGATCAGGCAGTCGGTCTTCCCCGCCATGCCCGCGTGGACTGCGTTTCGCGCCAGGCGATCGCACAGCAAGCTGTCGTCGGTATCTGCCGGCACGCTCCGGATCACGTAGCTCGGATCGAAGTACTTCACGTTCACCGGAATGCGCTCGCGGGCGAAATACTCCTCGATCTTGTCGCGCAAGAATACGCCGATGTCCTTCAACTTCACGTTGCCCGAAGCGTCTCTTTCGACGGGACCGGCCTGGATCAGGTCCTGGCCAGCGCCTTCGGCAACGACGATCACCGCATGGCCGCGCGCGAGGATGCGCCGCTTGAGGCAGGCCAGGAAGCCACCCTCGCCTTCCAGCGCGAACGGCACTTCCGGGATCAGAGTGAAATTCACCTCCTGGCTGGCCGCCGTCGCGCCGGCGGCAATGAACCCGGCATGCCGGCCCATCAGCTTCACCACGCTGATCCCGTTCGGGACACCCTTGGCTTCGGCGTGGGCGCAATCGAGCACCTCTCTTGCCTTGTCGAGCGCCGTGTAGTACCCGAACGACCGCCAGACGTAGTTCAGGTCGTTGTCGATGGTCTTCGGAATGCCGATAACGGCGAGCGGCAGCCCGCGGCCCAAAGCCTCCTCGGCGATCTCGTGCGCGCCGCGCTGGGTGCCGTCTCCGCCCACGCAGAAGAGGATGCGGATGCCCTGCGCCTCAAGGAAGTCCACCATCACGCGCGGGTCTTCCGGGCCGCGGGACGTGCCGAGCACCGTGCCGCCGAGCTTGTGGATCGTTTCGACAAATTCCTCCGTCAGCCGGACGGGCGGGCATCCATTGGCCGGGTTCAGGCCTCTGTAACCATAGCGAATACCCCACACCTCCGGCACGCCGTAGTGGTGGTGCAACTGAAGAAACACGCTGCGGATGACATTGTTCATTCCGGGGCAGAGGCCGCCGCAGGTGACGATCGCGGCCTTCGTCTCCTCCGGACGAAAGAACAGGTACTGGCGCGGGCCCGCTTTCTCGAAGGCCAGCTCTTGCGGGATGATTTCGCCGCGGAAGTAGTCCACGCGATACAGCATCCGCGCGTCGTCGGGCATGAAGTTGCCGATGCCGTCGCCTCGGACGGTCGAATAGGGGAGTGGAGACTCGATCGTGCATGGGCCGAGCGTGCGAACCGTGATCTGTTCGGTGGTCAGCATCACTCCATACTCTGGCACACCAGACCGAAGCCGGGCTGCCGACTATAATGACGCTATGTCTCAACGAGTCACGCGCCGCCGGTTGGGGACGGCGATCGCGGGGTCCCTCGCGCCTTTGGCTTTCGGCGTCCGGGCGCAAGAAAGCCGGTCCTTGCCGCAGGAGGCCCTAGCCGCCGCCAAAGCCGAAGTGCGCAAGGACGCCGAGGTGCTCGATAAGTTCCCGGTCCCGATGGCGACCGAGCCGGCCTTTCGCTTCGAGGCCTGAACCCGATGGCCGAGTTGAGCGACGACGTCTTCTTCGCCACCATCACCGAGCTGAACGCGAAGCTCAAGGCACGCGAGTTCTCCGCCGTCGAGCTGGCGCGCGCCTTCTGCGACCGGCTCGAAAAGCTCGGGCCGCGTTACAACGCCCTGGCGCTTTCGCTCCGCGAGCGCGCCGTCCGCAAGGCGAAGGACGTGGACGGCGATATCAAACGCGAGCGCTTCCGCGGGCCGTTGCAGGGCGTTCCTTACGCCGCGAAAGACCTGCTCTGCCTCTCCGGAACGCCCACCACCTGGGGAGCCAAGCCGTACGGCGGCCAGGTCTTCGATTACGACGCGACCGTGCTGCGGAAGCTGGACAAAGCAGGCGCGGTCCTCACCGGGAAGCTCGCGATGGTCGAACTCGCGGGCGGCGGTGGCTACCGCTATGCGGCTGCATCGCTCACCGGCCCGGGCCTGAATCCGTGGGACCGCTCCTGCTGGGCCGGCGGCTCGTCCAGCGGCTCGGGCAGCGCCGTGGCCGCGGGACTGGCGCCCTTTGCTCTCGGCTCCGAGACATGGGGTTCCATCCTGACCCCCAGCGCCTACTGCGGCATCACCGCTTTGCGCCCCACCTACGGCCTGGTGAGCCGCTACGGCGCGATGGCGCTCTCCTGGACCATGGACAAGATCGGCCCGATGTGCCGGTCCGCCGAAGATTGCGGGCACGTGTTGCGAGTCATTGCCGGAGGCGACTCGAACGATCCAGGCTCGGCCGGCAAGAGCTTCTACTACGCGCCGCAGTTCGCGCGCAAACCGTCGGAGCTGAAGGTCGGCTTCGCGCCGGTAGATATCGAGGGGTGGGCCGACCCGGCCGCCCGCCCCGCCTTCCGCGCCGCCCTCGATGTGCTGCGCGGCCTCGGTGTTCGGATGGTGGAAGCGCGTCTGCCCGATTTCCCGTACAACGCCGTCGCGGGCACGGTCATCAGCGTGGAAGGGTCCGCGGTGTTCGAGCCGCTGATCCGCAGCGGCCAGGTTGACCGGCTTGCCGACCTGAAGCAAATCGCCGGACTCAAGGCCGGCCTCGACATCCCGGCGAAGGACTACCTGAAAGCGATGCGCATCCGCAGCCTGATCCGCGCCGCGATGCGCAAGCTCTTCACCCAGGTGGACGTGATCGTCTCTCCCAGCACCTTTGGCCCGGCGACAAAGATCAGCGTGCCCGTGGACAGCGGCTTCACTCCCAAGCCGGAGCCGAAGGACCGCGGCTTCAGCGATCTCGGCGCCGCCGGCAACCTCGCCGGCCTGCCCGCGCTCTCGCTGCCATGCGGCTTCGCGGGGAGCCTGCCTGTCGCCATCCAGCTTGTCGCCCGGCCATACTACGAGAACCACCTCATCGCGCTGGGGAAGGCATTCCAGGATCAGACGGACTGGCACCGCCGCCGCCCGCCAGGGTGACCGCTCCCTCACCATCGCAGTTCGGCGCGTGTTTGCGCCGAGCCCGGAGCGTCAGCGACGGACAACCTACCGCAGCAACACCCTCAGGCCCGTTTGCAACACCGCCGCTCCGGCCGCGCCCGTGAGCGCCGGTCCGAAGGCTGTCCTCGCGCCGCGGCGCCTCCATTCACCGTGAACCGCATGCAGCCCGAGGAACAAGAAGCTGCCACCGGCGATCGCCAGCGGGTAGCCGATCCAGACCGGGCCGAGGTGCGGCGCTACCAGCGACTCCGTCCATCCTCCGGCCAGCGTCGGCGACTGGATCAAGGCGCACCAGGCGAGCGCGCCGAAGCGCGACTTCAAGGAAGCGCGCAACATCGCGCCGTAGGCCAGCCCTTCCGGGATCTTGTGCAGCACTACAGCCGCCAGAATCGCCGCCCCGAGGCCGCCTTCACTCTGCGACGCCGAAATCCCCCACCCGTCCATGAAGCTGTGCAGCCCGCCGGCTACGATCAGCGGCAGCGCGAAACCATGGAGCGTAACCGCGCACGCGTCGTGATCATGCGTGTGGGCGCAGGACGGACACACCGGGTAAACATAGCGGTTCACCACCCAGAGCAGCGCGAAGCCCGAGATCAGCAGCACCAGCCCGCCGGTCCAGCCGAATTGTCCGGCGAGTTCGGGCCAGATCCCGAACGCGGCAAGTCCCACCAGAATCCCCGCGCTGAACGGCACCAGGCCCAGCGCGCCGAGCCGCACGCCGCTCATCCA
>CAYZJD010000200.1:0-8236 GCA_964478455.1 uncultured Solibacteraceae bacterium
GAGCCGCGGCCGGCGCGGCTCCGGCGAGGAAATCGATGAGCACATCCGTATCCGCCACAATCATCGCCAGAATCCGCGCAAGGCGTTGGTCTCGTCCCGAAATCGGTCAGCCTCTCTCTTGGATAGCGTTCCCCGGAGGCGGAGGGCGCGTCGGCGCAAGAGTTCCTTCTCGGCCACGCCTTCGAGGTATGAATCCAGGGCTTCGGCGATCACAGAAGAGAAACCTTTCTCGCCCCGGCGGGCGGCCAGCTCGAGGAGTCTGGCGCGATGCTCGGGCTTGATTGCGATCGTCGTCCTCACGAGACAATTGTACATGCATATGCATGCAGTCCGCCAGGGGATTCGAACCGTCGCGTACTCGGGGCCGTCACAAATCAGCAGCCGTAACAGAATCTTTGCGTGGTGCAGATGATGCTCGACTGGGCGAAGCATGACGACCGGCTACGCGCGCAACAGGATGTTTGTGTCAACCAGGACTGTCAACCTGACCTCAGTCGTGGTCCCGATAAATGCTCTCGCGGCTGAAAGCAGACGAAGGCAAGTGAGGGAGATCTCTGCCCATCTCAGCTAGCCGATCGAGCGTTGCCTCGATGTCCTGGGGGCTTGCCGGGCGGGCGGGTTGCGTCCGGCCGAGATCTTCGATGACGCTCTGGAGGTAGGCGTCAAGCGGGACGCCCCTGGCGCGCGCCTGGGCGGCGAGGTTCGCCTCGACGTCCGGCCTGAGTTCCAGCCTGACGGTCATGACCGTTTCCATTATTGAACGAAATGCAACTCGTGCATCACGAGAAGCTGGGGGGTCTCAGCCAGGGCACGATTCGCCGATCACCGGCAGCAACGGCTTGGCGGCCTCCAGGTCCAGGAACCGTGGGTCGAGCAGGCGCGACGGCTCGAGGTTGCCCATGGCCGCGAGCAGCGTCTCTTTCAGGTGGGGGTAGTCTTTTTCGAGAGTCGAGAAGAGGTCGCGCAGCGAGCGCCGCACCGTCCCGGTCTTCTGGGAGCAGCCGCAAGGGATCACCGGCGCGCCGAGCGATTCGGCGAAGGCGTGCGTGATCTCCTCGCTCGTGAACACGAGCGGGCGGATGAGGCGGAAATCCCGGGCGCGGGAATAGGTCACCGGAGGCATGGCGCTCAGGCGCCCGTTGAAGAGCGCGTTGCGCAGCAGGGCTTCGCAGAAGTCGTCGGCGGTGTGGCCGAAGGCGATGACGTTGGCGCCAAGTCCTCGCGCCACTTCGTAGATCGCCCGCCGCCGGTAGCGGCTACACAAATCGCAGCCGTGCTCCGGCTGCTCGTCCAGAAGCCGCGTCGACGGCCTGTCGTGGTAGTAAGTCCAGGCGACCCCCCGCGCGCGGAGATATTCGCCCAGCGGCTCGACCGGTCGCAGAAACTTGCCCTGCTCGATGGTGAAGGCGCAAACGGTGAACTCCACCGGCGCGCGCTTCTCGAGCATGAGCAGCGCTTCAAGCAGCGTGAGTGAATCCTTCCCGCCGGAGAGCGCCACCGCCACGCGGTCCCCGTCGCGGATCATCCGGAAACGGTGGATGGCCTCGCCCACCCTGCGGAGTAAAGTCTTGCCCAGGTCCAAGCAACTATTATAGGAACTGCGTTCGGCCGCTCCTCCGGCGCGTGTTACCGCTATGTCCCCGGCGCGCAGCAAGGCGTTCGCGATCCTGGAACGGGTCGAGCGCGGCGCCTTCGCTTCCGATCTGCTGCGCGAAGCCACGGACCTCGATGCCCGCGACGCCGCCCTTGCCTCGACCATCGTCTTTGGCTGCCTCCGGTTTCGCGCTCAGCTCGACTTCCTCATCGAGACGCTCTCCGGCCGCCCCGCCGAAAAACTCGACAGCGAGGTCCGCACCGCCTTGCGCATGGGCATCTACCAGTTGCGCTGCCTCGACCGCGTCCCGTCTTACGCTGCGGTCGGCGAGAGCGTGGACCTGGTCAAGCGCGCCGGCAAGCGCTCCGCCGCCGGCCTCGTGAATGCGCTGCTGCGCAAGGTCAACCGAGAGCCGGTGACCTGGCCGGATCGCGCCACGGAGCTTTCCATCCCCGCGTGGATGCTTGAGCGTTGGGACCGGCAATGCGGCAGGGGAACCGCGGACGGGATCGCCCGCGCGTTTCTGAGTCCTCCGGAGACGTACGTCCGCGTGCCCCCGGGCCAAAGCGTCGATTCGAGCAGCCTGGAGCCCACGGACGTTCCCGGGTGCTACCGCGCGACCGGCGAGCCGCCCGCCGGGCTGCGCCAGCAAGACATCGGCTCCCAATCCATCGTTCCCCTTCTTGACCTGAGGCCCGGCCTGATGTTCCTGGACCTGTGCGCCGCGCCCGGAAACAAGACGGCCCAGGCTCTGGAGAGCGGCGTGCTCGCCGTCGCCTGTGACGTCTCACCGGCGCGGCTCACGGGCCTGCGCCCGCTTCCCTGCGATCTGGTCGTGCTCGATGCTGCCCGGTCCCTTCCTTTTTGCCGCTGCTTCGATCGCATCCTCCTCGATGTGCCCTGCTCCGGGACCGGCACCCTCGGCCGCAACCCGGAGATCAAGTGGCGCGTTCAGCCCGCCGACTTCATGGCCTTCCACGACCGGCAGGTACAAATGCTCCGCAACGCCCTCGAATTGCTCACGCCCGGCGGTGTGCTCGTCTACTCCACCTGTTCGCTGGAGCCGGAGGAAAACGAGCAGGTTGTGGAGGAGGTTCTTGTGCGGCGCCCGGAAACAGTTCTGCGCCGCATCCCCGGGCGCGACCCCGGGGACGGCTTTTTTGCGGCTGTGCTACGATCGGGCTAAGTCCCTAAAATGGTTCAAGTTATTCCCTCGATCCTGTCGGCGGACTTCGCGCGCCTGGGCGAACAGATCGCGTCGGTGGAAGCGGCCGGCGCGTCCATGCTCCACATCGACGTCATGGACGGCCACTTCGTGCCCAACCTCACGGTCGGCCCTCCGGTGGTGAAGTCGGTCCGCAAGGTGACGAGACTCAGCCTCGACGTCCACCTCATGATCACCAATCCGGAAGATCATGTCGCGGCGTTCGTCGAAGCAGGCGCCGACCAGATCTCGGTCCACCAGGAGGCCTGTCCCCACCTCGACCGCGCGCTGCGGCTCGTCCAGAGCGAAGGGGCGCTGGCGGGCGCCGTCCTCAACCCCTCGACGCCGATTACAATGGTAGAGGAAGTTCTGGATCTTGCCGACTACGTGCTCCTGATGAGCGTGAACCCCGGCTTTGGCGCGCAAACGTTCATTCCGCGAACGTTCGACAAGGTCCGTGCCCTCAGCCGTCGCCGACGGGAGCTGGGCCTGCGGTTTCCCATCGAGATTGACGGCGGCGTCAACCTGGAGAATGTAGCTGAGGTGGTTCGCGCCGGGTGCGACTGGATTGTCGCCGGGTCCACGATTTTTCACAGCCCGGATCCGGGCGCCGTTTTCGCCGAGATGCAGAGGCTGGCGCGCGAGGCGGTTGCGGTGAGGGCGTGAGGAGATTCAATAACCGGTTGGTGAGTTTATGCTAAAACGGCCGAAGATTCTTGCTCTTGTTTTGCTGGTGGTAGCGGCGCTGGGGCTGCTCGTCTCCTGCGGCGGCAAACGCTACGAGAACCCAATCGACAAGGACACCCTTCAGCCCGACAAGGTACTCTTCGACAAGGCGATCAGGGACGTCGAGAAGGGGCGCTACGAGATCGCCCGCCTCACTCTCCAGACGCTGATCAGCACGTACGACACAAGCGAGTACCTGGCCAAAGCCAAGCTGGCGATCGCCGATTCCTGGTTTCGCGAAGGGGGCGCTCACGGCCTGGCCCAGGCCGAAGCCGAGTACAAGGACTTCATTCTGTTCTACCCCACCATGGAGGAAGCGGCCGAGGCAGCGGAGAAAGTGTGCATGATCCACTTCCGGCAGATGGAAAAGCCCGATCGCGACACCATGCACGCCCTTCGGGCCGAGGACGAGTGCCGCCAGGTGCTGGTACAGTTCCCCAACAGCCGGTTCGCGCCGCGCGCACAGCAGTTGCTGCGCCAGATCCAGGAAGTTCTGGCGGAGCACGAGTATCGCGTTGGGGCGTTTTATCACAACAAGGGCAGCTATCCTTCCGCGGCCAACCGCCTCCAGTCCCTGACGGATCATTACCCGCTGTACAGCAAAGCGGACGAGTCCCTTTGGCGGCTGGGCGACTCCTATGCCAGAATGGGTCCCCGTTTTCGCGACCGGAGCGCGACGGCCTACGCCCGCATTGTTCGCGACTATCCGCTCAGCTCCTATGTGGATGAGGCCAAGAAGAAGCTGAACGCCATGGAGGCGCCGGTCCCCGAAGCCGATCCGGTGGCGCTTGCGCGGCTGAAATACGAACTCGAGAACACGAAGAATCCCGGCCTGATGAGTCACTTCTGGGGGATTTTCAGGAAGAGCCCGGACGTGTCCATGGCCGCCAAGTCCGGCGAGCCGGCCATGACCAGCCTGCGGCCCACGATCCCAGCCAGCGTGCCGTCGGCGGCCGCCAGCGCCGGGGCGCCAACCGCCGAGGTATCGGTTTCCACCGTTACCGACTCGACCGCGCTGGACACCAAGCCGGACGCCCGCATGAGCGGCGGGCAACCGGCGACTTCCAGGCAGGCGCCGGGCGTGGGGCCGGCTACCGGGGCCGCGGCCCAAGAGCAGGCGCCCGCTTCCACGACAGACAAGGGCAAGAAGAAGAAGGACGACAAAAAGAAACAGAAGAAGGCGCCTGCTCCATGAGCCTCGTCCTGCTGGCCGACGACAGCCCGCACGCCCAGCGCATCGGAGAGCGCATCCTGCGGGAGGAAGGGTTCGAGGTCGTTACGGTCACGGACGGAGAAACCGCTCTGATTCGCCTGGAAGATACTGCGCCCGACGTCATCCTGGCCGACGTCCTGCTGCCTCGACGGTCGGGCTACGAAGTCTGCTCTCACGTCAAGAACCACCCGCGCTTCGGCCACGCACGCGTGATTCTCACAGCCGGGGCGCTCGAACCGCTCGACGAACAGGAGGCGCGCCGTGTCGGCGCCGACGCGGTCTTGCGGAAACCGTTCGAGGCTTCCCTCGTGCTGGCCACGCTCAAGCCCCTGCTCGGAGCCACGTCCGCGCCATCGTCCCGGCCTGCGCCACCGGCCGAGCCTCCCAAGCCGCACGCCCCTCCCGTTCTGCATGCCGCCGAGGGTGTTCCCGCGGCCCCAGCTCAGGCCCCGGAGATCGACCCGGAGCGCGTCCGCGCCGCTGTCACGCTCGCCCTGGACGCCTCGCTGCCTGCCCTCGTGGACGAGATCACAGCCAAGGTCCTCATCGCTTTGAAGGAATGAGCCGCCCGCTGCGGGTGTTTCCGAGTGCCGCCGGCTACTACTGCGAGCAGCAGGACTGGGTGGAGACGAGCGCGGCTGGAGAGAAGGGGCGGCTGGAGGCGAAGTAGTTCTCCTCCGACAGGCGCTTGTAGACGTTGCCGGCGATCTCAGCGGCGGTCGAACCGCTGACTCCCCTGCCTCCGGTGAGCAGCACGACAACGACGAGCTTGTTCCGTCCGACCTCGTTGAACGAGCCAAACCAGCCCAGGTGCTTGCGGTCTTCGGTGCACGTGCCGGTCTTGCCAAGGATGGGCTCGCCGGGGTCGTAGCTGGCGCGCTTGGCCGTGCCATGCTCCACTGCGGCGGCCAAACCGGGGGTGATCTCGGGAATCCAGGGCCGCAGATCGAGACGCCGCTTGATGCGAGGGACGAAGCTCCCAGCCTCCTCGTGCGACCGAGGATATTGCAGGTAGTAGAGAGTGCCGCCGTTGGCGATGCCGGAGAGCATGGCTGCCAGTTGGAGAGGCGTAAGCTGGATGCCCTCGCCGAAGCTGGTGAGGATGCCGACGCTGGGCGGAGGCGTCTCGGGGAAGTAGCCGGGGTGTTCTCCGGCGATGTTCAGGCCGGCGCGCTCGCCGAGGCCGAAGAGACGGGCGTAATAGCTGACACGTTGGAAGCCCAGCTTGACGCCTATACTGGCGAAGAAGGGGTTGTCGGACTGAGCGAGCGCTTCGGTTAGGTTAAGCCGTTTGCGGCGGTAGACGCGAAGCATCGTGTCGCGGTCGATGATCCCCTCCATGAGCGCGGCGAGCGCGACGGGGATCTTGACGGTGGAACAGGGCTGGAAGCCGCTGCTGAGCGCGAGCCGCTGGTTGACGATGCTGAGCACCCTGCCAGTGTTCGGGTCCACCGCCACGACGGAGCCGTTATAGGGACCGAGGGCGGCGACCGCGGCCCGCCGAACCGTGAGTTCCTCGCCGTCTACGCTATCGCCGATGGTGGAGTCGGCATAGGTCGGCTCGGTCCACGGGCTGTAATAAACGCGCCGTCGCCGGGCCTTGCGGACAGGTTTCCTCTTGCCGGCCACGACGTTCGGCTTGGCCGGCGTCTTTGCCTTCTGAACACTGCCAGTAGACGGCTTGCGACGAGCGACGGTGACGGAAGACTTGTGCGCCGGGCCGCGGCCAGCGGGAGGTGTGCCGGGGGCAGCGAGAAGTGCGGCGATGAAGACGAGGAAGCCCAGGATAAGCCAGAGCGTGACGGTCTTTGTTCCGAGCCGCATCAAACGGTCTTAAGGGCAGTTAGATCAACGGCTTCGGGAGCCGTGCGGGGAGGCATTCCTTCACGCCCCGCGCTCTTCAATTCTGCGGGATCTGGCGCCGGGAAGTCAAGCTTAAGCAGCGGTCCAGCCGCCGTCGATGGAGACGATGGATCCTTGGACGAAGGCCGCCTCCGCGGAACAGAGGTAGAGGACGAGGTGCGCGATCTCCTCGGGCTTGCCGAGCCGGCCGACGGGCTGTCGCAGGTTCAGCTCGGCGCGGACCTTGTCCTTTTCGTGCTTGTGGTACTTCTCCAGGTACGCCTCGACGAAGGGCGTGTCAACGGTGCCGGGGGCGACGCAGTTGACGCGCACCTGGGTGGCGTAGTCGACGGCGAGCTGACGGGTCATGGCCACGACGGCACCCTTGGTGGCGCAGTAAGCGAAGCGGCGCTTGACGCCCACGAGGCCGGCGACGGAACCGACGTTCACAATGGAGCCGTGTGAAGCGATGAGCAGAGGCAGCGCGTGCCTCGTGACCAGGAACATGCCCTCGACGTTGACGCGGAAGAGGCGCTGGAAGTCCGCGAGTTCGGTTTCCTCGATGTTGCCGACGAGCCCGATGCCGGCGTTATTGACGAGGATGTCGAGCGATGGGATGCCGGCGAACATGCGGCGGACGGCGGGCTCGTCGCTGATGTCGCAGACAAGCGGCGCGGCATCCGGCAATTCGGAGGCGAGTCGTTCGGCGCGGGTCCGGTCGATATCGACAATCAAGACGCGGGCGCCGGCGCCGGCGAGCACGCGCGATGTGGCTTCTCCGATGCCGCTCGCGCCGCCGGTAACAAGGGCAGTGCGCCCGATCAATCCAAAAGGAGTGCTCATCGGTTGGATTGTACAACCGGCGGCTCAGCATTTTGACATGGTCAGGTGCGTCTGCTACAAGGGATGAATCTGGGAAGTTCACACGAAGAGGGGAACAGATGGCACGCACGAAACTGGGCATACCCACACTCGTATTCGCAATTGCGGCAATTTGCGGCTGTGGCACGAGAGAACGCAGTGGGCCAACCGCCGAAGAGGAGCGAAGGCAGGCGCGCCTGGAGCGCGGAAGGTATCTGGCGGAGGGTCTTCTCAACTGCTTTGACTGCCACGCAGAAGTCGATTGGAAGGCGTCCGAGGCGCCGGTCGTCGAGGGAACCAAAGGGGGAGGCGCTCTCTTCCCGGGCGAGATACTTCCCTTCAAGATCGTCGCGCCGAACATTTCGCCGGACGCCGAGACCGGAGCCGGAACGTGGAGCGACGAACAGTTTGCCAACGCGCTCCGCAACGGAATTGGCCACGACGGCCGAGTGCTTTTCCCGATCATGCCCTACATGGGCTACCGCTCCATGTCGGATGAGGACCTGGCGGCCGTCATCGCGTACATTCGGTCGATTCCTCCCGTGCGAAACGCGATCGCGCGAATCGAGCTGCCGCCTCCGGTCAAGGCGAGCCTGCAAGCCCCTCCGCCCGTCACATCCGTGCCGGCGCCGGACTTGTCCACCCCGGTCAAACGGGGGGCCTACCTGGTAACGATCGGCGGCTGCACCGACTGCCATACGCCGATGGGGAAAGACATGCACCCGCAGATGGCCCTGGAGTTCGGCGGGGGCTTCATGCTGAAGGGGCCCTGGGGTGAGGTCGCGTCCGCCAACAT
>CAYZJD010000201.1:0-8170 GCA_964478455.1 uncultured Solibacteraceae bacterium
GGGCGGTTCCGGTCTCTCGACCCGGATGAGTCCCGGCAAGTCGGCTTCCGTCCGCCGGGCAAAGCGCGCCATCCGCAGCCTCTTGCATTCCACCTCTGCTGATAACTACCTGCCCTCTGGCTAGATTCGGTCCCGCTTCGGCCGCAGGGGCCTGCCGCCCTCAGAACATTTCGTAGATGCCCGTTTGGCGCGCTGGCAGAGCGATCTCCCCGCCCTTGAACTCACGGCGCTCCCGCAGGTCGTGGAGTACGCCGAAAAAGCCGGCAGGCGCTTGGACGCTCAGGCGCGCCGCCGCCGGGTTGTAGTTCACCACGTACAGCAGTTTCCGGTCTCCCAAGCGGGCAAAGCGCGCCTCGATCTTCCACTTGTCCGCCCCCTCCACGGCGCGCACGCGCACGGTCCGAGTCACCCCCGTTTCCTCGAACAGCGCGTCCAGCAGGCGCGCGTAGCTGCGTCCCTCGAAGGAGCACGCCGCGTAGTACACCGCCCCCTCGCCAAGGACTACGCGCAGCATGGCCGGACCCCCGTCGGCGAAGCGGAACAGCGTCTCGGCCGCTCCCCCGGCTTCGATGGACTGCCGCGCGCCCCGCCCTTCCAGTTCGCCGATCGAACCGGAGAACGCTGCCTCCGCGGGCTTTAGCTTGAATGCCGTCTCCGTGAAGTCGACCGCCTGGGAAAAGCTCTGGTCGTAGCCCTGCGCCATGGCGGCCACGCTGCCAGGTCTTGGATACCTGGTCGCCCGCACCGCAATCCCCAGCCGCTCGAGGTACGGCTGGTGTCGATCGTACTCGTCGCCGAGCAAAGACTCCGGCACAACCAGCACCCGTCCTCCCCGCGCCGCGTACTCCCAGATCTTCGCGGCAACGCCGGCCGGCACGTTTCTCGCCGCCGGAACAAGCAGGAGCTTGTAACGGTCGAGCCATTCCTTGGCGATCTGGCGCTCGGTGACGAACGTTACGCGCGCATCCAGGTACCGGCCGGCCTCGTAAGTGTTCTCGAGTTCGGCCAGGTACGGCGTGCTGTGCCAGGTGAGCATCTCGGGCGGCAGTTGCAGCGTGGAGGTCTGGGAATACAGGATCGCCACCTCGGCGGGGACGCCGGCGAACGCCGCGATTTCTTTGTTCAGACGGCGCGCGTCCAGCGCCGTCCGGAGGACCTCGCCGACGTCCTCCAGGGGAATGTCCGGGCTGTGCGCGAGCGAACTGTGAATCACGCTCCGGAACTCGTTCGAGGGCTGGGCGGGCCAATGATAGATCTGGATCACCGACTTGCCGTGCAACATATGGGGCAGGAGGTGTTCGACGCCGTCGGCGGCGTTCATCTCCGGGTCCGCCAGCGGCTTCTTCGCTTCCGACAAGGCCAACTGCAAATCCAGCCCCATCGTCGAGCCGCCCTCGTGGATGATCAGGTCGTCTACCTCATTGACGATGCGCTCCTCGTCGATGCCGGTGGTCCCGGTACGGCCCGCCAGCATGCTGCTGCTGCCGCCGGCGGCCAGCGGCACATCCGGATCGATCTGCCGGATGCGGTTCTTCACCCACAGCAGGTAGTCGGTGAAGCGGTCCATGTTGAAGCGCGCCCAGTCGTACCACAAGGCGCGATTGGTGTCCGGCAGCGGGCGCGAGTTCTTCACCGGGGGAGCGGCGATCTCGCCAAAATCCGCGTGACGGGCGCCGCAGAGCTCGTTGACGCGCGCGATGCCGCCGTGCCTGGCCCGGAGCCAGTCGCGAAACATCTGCTGGCTGCGCTCGCAGTAGCAGACGTACATCAGCTCGTAGGCCATGATGTCGTAAAGAAGCTGCGGGTTGTCGTGAAACTTCGGGATGTTCGCGCGGATGTATTGCTCGACGGCGTCGCGGATGTGAGGACTCTCCAGGCAGATGACCACGTTCTCGCGCTTGCTGACGCCCATCGAGTGAAGATCCCGGATGAGGTGGCCGCACCAGCCGTCCCATCCCACGCGGCGGGCATCGGGATGCTTGTGGAAGGCCTCGTACACCGGCGAATCATCGATGGTCCACCGCGAGCCGCCGCCCACGGAATAACTCTCGATGTGCTGGAGCGGCGTGGCGAAGAACCGCTCGAGCATCCGGCTGGGGGAGTGAAGCGACAGCACCATCAGCGGTTCGCCCCGGTCGTCGCGGAAGAACCAGTCCTTGATCGGCCGGCCCTTCAACGGCGGCAGCGGCCGGATGAGCGCCTCGGGCGCCTGCGTGTCGTCCGTGGCCGGAAGCCGCGTGACGCCGGCGACCAGGTCCTCGAGTTCGTGGCGGGCCCGGCGGCAGCTTTGGGCCACATATGTGAACATGTCGCGCTTGCTTGCGTCGTTGTTGAACCAGGCCAGGGTCGGGCGGACCCGGAGCCCGAGGTCCGCGGTCACCAGGTGCCGCTCGGCGTAAATGGTCTCGATCCCTTGAGCCTGGACCGCCTGAATCGTCTTCTCGAGTTGTTCCCGCTCCCGCTCGGCCATCGCCCGCAACCGGGCGATGGAAGGGGCTTCGGGCACGTCCTCGGGTCTCGCCACCTGCCGGACGGTGAAGAAGCGGTCTTCGAGGACGGTCACCGTATCCTGCGGCGAACGGCGCGATGCCGTCTCGCCGCCCTCCTCTCCGGCGACAAGCCGGAAGTTGTCGGCGTGAATGACCCAAGGGAGTGTCTGGCGTTCCGCCGACAGCTCCAGCCGCCGGATGGATCCGAGCGAAAGGCTCCGGCTTTCGGAGGCCGTGCGCAAGCTCCTAAGCTTCGCCTCTACATGGTTCCACCCCGGCTGCACCCAGATCTTGCGTGGTGCCTCGTAGTGCTCGCTTTCATCCTCGATGCGCAGGCTGAGGGCCGACACGCCCTTGCGCGCGCTGTAGACGTCAAACAAGAGCCGGTCATACGTGCTCCAGTCGCCGGGTATCTTCGAGACCCCGGCTCGCACGCGGTCCGCCGTGAAGCGAATCCTGCCCGACCGCTGCCCGTGTGAAGCGTTCCCGCTCACGGCTTCGACCGGCCCTTCCCAACGGCTCGCAGAACCGGCCGGCTCGAAGTCCTCCAGCACCAGTACCCGGCTGGCCGGCGCGCCCGGAACGGCCAGGAGGGCCATCGCGAGCGGCAGCCAAGTCACCGGGTTCATCAGCGCCATCCTTGCCGCTATGAGGTGTACATCGCCACCGAATGGGACGACCGGCCTTCCTCGGTCGGATTGAAACTTGTGAAGAACCGGTTGAGGACCAGTGCCACGGCGCCGAGCAGAGAGGAATCGGCGGCGTGTGTTGAAGGGTAAATGCGCACCCCGCTCAGGTAGTAGCCGGCAACACGGCTGCGCACGGTCCTCCAGATGGGCTCCTCGATCATGTCCCAGGCTTCCGCAAGCCAGTCGCCCACCACGATGGCCTCCGGATTGAGCGCCCAGATGAGATTCGCGAAGCCAGTCCCAAGATGACAGGCGGTTTCGTCGAGTGCACGCCGCGCAACCGGATCTCCCTCCCGCGCCATCCGGACAATGGCCGTGGCGTCCACTTCAGCCGCGCCGTCCCCACCGTGCGCGTTCAGTTCGGAGTACAGCCGGCACAGTGCCAGGTCGCAGGCGTACTGTTCCCAACAGCCGGTACTGCCGCATACGCACCTCCGTCCGTCCGCATAGAGAGTGGTGTGACCGAACTCCGCGGCTTCCGAATTTGCGCCCTGAAGGAGCTGGCCGTTGATAATGACGCCGGTGCCCAAGCCGCCGTTGGCGCTGACGAAGACGAAGTCGCGCAGTTGGCGGCCGTTGCGTTCGGAGAACCACATCTCGGCCAGCGCCGACAGCTTGGCGGTGTTTTCGTAATAGAAGGGGAAAGGGAGTTGTTTGCGCAGCGCCGCGCCGGCATCGATGCCGAACCAGTTGAGATTCTCGGCGGCGATCACCCTGCCCGAGGTCCGGTCTATCGTTCCCGGCAGGCCGACCCCGGCCCCGAGCACGCCCTCGGCGGGGATGGGCTTGACCAGCGTGCGGATCGCGGAATGCACGCGGTCAAGGTAGAGTTCCGGGTTGGTGTGACACGCAATGGCGCTTTCACGCAGGACGCGCCCGCTCCAATCCGCCAGCGCCACCCGCGCGCGCGCGCGGGTGGCGCTGGCGGATTGGAGCGGGCGCGTCCTGCGTGAAAGCGCCATTGCGTGTCACACCAACCCGGAACTCTACCTTGACCGCGTGCATTCCGCGATCCGCACGCTGGTCAAGCCCATCCCCGCCGAGGGCGTGCTCGGGGCCGGGGTCGGCCTGCCGGGAACGATAGACCGGACCTCGGGCAGGGTGATCGCCGCCGAGAATCTCAACTGGTTCGGCATCGATGCCGGCGCGGCGCTGCGCAAACAACTCCCTTTCCCCTTCTATTACGAAAACACCGCCAAGCTGTCGGCGCTGGCCGAGATGTGGTTCTCCGAACGCAACGGCCGCCAACTGCGCGACTTCGTCTTCGTCAGCGCCAACGGCGGCTTGGGCACCGGCGTCATTATCAACGGCCAGCTCCTTCAGGGCGCAAATTCGGAAGCCGCGGAGTTCGGTCACACCACTCTCTATGCGGACGGACGGAGGTGCGTATGCGGCAGTACCGGCTGTTGGGAACAGTACGCCTGCGACCTGGCACTGTGCCGGCTGTACTCCGAACTGAACGCGCACGGTGGGGACGGCGCGGCTGAAGTGGACGCCACGGCCATTGTCCGGATGGCGCGGGAGGGAGATCCGGTTGCGCGGCGTGCACTCGACGAAACCGCCTGTCATCTTGGGACTGGCTTCGCGAATCTCATCTGGGCGCTCAATCCGGAGGCCATCGTGGTGGGCGACTGGCTTGCGGAAGCCTGGGACATGATCGAGGAGCCCATCTGGAGGACCGTGCGCAGCCGTGTTGCCGGCTACTACCTGAGCGGGGTGCGCATTTACCCTTCAACACACGCCGCCGATTCCTCTCTGCTCGGCGCCGTGGCACTGGTCCTCAACCGGTTCTTCACAAGTTTCAATCCGACCGAGGAAGGCCGGTCGTCCCATTCGGTGGCGATGTACACCTCATAGCGGCAAGGATGGCGCTGATGAACCCGGTGACTTGGCTGCCGCTCGCGATGGCCCTCCTGGCCGTTCCGGGCGCGCCGGCCAGCCGGGTACTGGTGCTGGAGGACTTCGAGCCGGCCGGTTCTGCGAGCCGTTGGGAAGGGCCGGTCGAAGCCGTGAGCGGGAACGCTTCACACGGGCAGCGGTCGGGCAGGATTCGCTTCACGGCGGACCGCGTGCGAGCCGGGGTCTCGAAGATACCCGGCGACTGGAGCACGTATGACCGGCTCTTGTTTGACGTCTACAGCGCGCGCAAGGGCGTGTCGGCCCTCAGCCTGCGCATCGAGGATGAAAGCGAGCACTACGAGGCACCACGCAAGATCTGGGTGCAGCCGGGGTGGAACCATGTAGAGGCGAAGCTTAGGAGCTTGCGCACGGCCTCCGAAAGCCGGAGCCTTTCGCTCGGATCCATCCGGCGGCTGGAGCTGTCGGCGGAACGCCAGACACTCCCTTGGGTCATTCACGCCGACAACTTCCGGCTTGTCGCCGGAGAGGAGGGCGGCGAGACGGCATCGCGCCGTTCGCCGCAGGATACGGTGACCGTCCTCGAAGACCGCTTCTTCACCGTCCGGCAGGTGGCGAGACCCGAGGACGTGCCCGAAGCCCCTTCCATCGCCCGGTTGCGGGCGATGGCCGAGCGGGAGCGGGAACAACTCGAGAAGACGATTCAGGCGGTCCAGGCTCAAGGGATCGAGACCATTTACGCCGAGCGGCACCTGGTGACCGCGGACCTCGGGCTCCGGGTCCGCCCGACCCTGGCCTGGTTCAACAACGACGCAAGCAAGCGCGACATGTTCACATATGTGGCCCAAAGCTGCCGCCGGGCCCGCCACGAACTCGAGGACCTGGTCGCCGGCGTCACGCGGCTTCCGGCCACGGACGACACGCAGGCGCCCGAGGCGCTCATCCGGCCGCTGCCGCCGTTGAAGGGCCGGCCGATCAAGGACTGGTTCTTCCGCGACGACCGGGGCGAACCGCTGATGGTGCTGTCGCTTCACTCCCCCAGCCGGATGCTCGAGCGGTTCTTCGCCACGCCGCTCCAGCACATCGAGAGTTATTCCGTGGGCGGCGGCTCGCGGTGGACCATCGATGATTCGCCGGTGTACGAGGCCTTCCACAAGCATCCCGATGCCCGCCGCGTGGGATGGGACGGCTGGTGCGGCCACCTCATCCGGGATCTTCACTCGATGGGCGTCAGCAAGCGCGAGAACGTGGTCATCTGCCTGGAGAGTCCTCACATCCGCGACGCCGTCGAGCAATACATCCGCGCGAACATCCCGAAGTTTCACGACAACCCGCAGCTTCTTTACGACATCATGGCCTACGAGCTGATGTACGTCTGCTACTGCGAGCGCAGCCAGCAGATGTTTCGCGACTGGCTCCGGGCCAGGCACGGCGGCATCGCGCGCGTCAACGAGCTCTGCGGCGCCCGTCACGCGGATTTTGGCGAGATCGCCGCTCCCCCGGTGAAGAACTCGCGCCCGCTGCCGGACACCAATCGCGCCTTGTGGTACGACTGGGCGCGCTTCAACATGGACCGCTTCACCGACTACCTGCTGTGGGTGAAGAACCGCATCCGGCAGATCGATCCGGATGTGCCGCTGGCCGCCGGCGGCAGCAGCAGCATGCTGGCGGGCCGTACCGGGACCACCGGCATCGACGAGGAGCGCATCGTCAATGAGGTAGACGACCTGATCATCCACGAGGGCGGCTCGACGATGGGGCTGGATTTGCAGTTGGCCTTGTCGGAAGCGAAGAAGCCGCTGGCGGACCCGGAGATGAACGCCGCCGACGGCGTCGAACACCTCCTGCCCCATATGTTGCACGGCAAGTCGGTGATCCAGATCTATCATTGGCCCGCCCAGCCCTCGAACGAGTTCCGGAGCGTGATTCACAGTTCGCTCGCGCACAGCCCGGACATTCCCCTGGAGGACGTCGGCGAGGTCCTCCGGACGGCGCTGGACGCGCGCCGTCTGAACAAAGAAATCGCGGCGTTCGCCGGCGTCCCCGCCGAGGTGGCGATCCTGTATTCCCAGACCTCCACGCTGCAACTGCCGCCCGAGATGCTCACCTGGCACAGCACGCCGTACCTGGCCGAACTCGAGAACACTTACGAGGCCGGCCGGTACCTGGATGCGCGCGTAACGTTCGTCACCGAGCGCCAGATCGCCAAGGAATGGCTCGACCGTTACAAGCTCCTGCTTGTTCCGGCGGCGAGAAACGTGCCGGCCGGCGTTGCCGCGAAGATCTGGGAGTACGCGGCGCGGGGAGGACGGGTGCTGGTTGTGCCGGAGTCTTTGCTCGGCGACGAGTACGATCGACACCAGCCGTACCTCGAGCGGCTGGGGATTGCGGTGCGGGCGACCAGGTATCCAAGACCTGGCAGCGTGGCCGCCATGGCGCAGGGCTACGACCAGAGCTTTTCCCAGGCGGTCGACTTCACGGAGACGGCATTCAAGCTAAAGCCCGCGGAGGCAGCGTTCTCCGGTTCGATCGGCGAACTGGAAGGGCGGGGCGCGCGGCAGTCCATCGAAGCCGGGGGAGCGGCCGAGACGCTGTTCCGCTTCGCCGACGGGGGTCCGGCCATGCTGCGCGTAGTCCTTGGCGAGGGGGCGGTGTACTACGCGGCGTGCTCCTTCGAGGGACGCAGCTACGCGCGCCTGCTGGACGCGCTGTTCGAGGAAACGGGGGTGACTCGGACCGTGCGCGTGCGCGCCGTGGAGGGGGCGGACAAGTGGAAGATCGAGGCGCGCTTTGCCCGCTTGGGAGACCGGAAACTGCTGTACGTGGTGAACTACAACCCGGCGGCGGCGCGCCTGAGCGTCCAAGCGCCTGCCGGCTTTTTCGGCGTACTCCACGACCTGCGGGAGCGCCGTGAGTTCAAGGGCGGGGAGATCGCTCTGCCAGCGCGCCAAACGGGCATCTACGAAATGTTCTGAGGGCGGCAGGCCCCTGCGGCCGAAGCGGGACCGAATCTAGCCAGAGGGCAGGTAGTTATCAGCAGAGGTGGAATGCAAGAGGCTGCGGATGGCGCGCTTTGCCCGGCGGACGGAAGCCGACTTGCCGGGACTCATCCGGGTCGAGAGACCGGAACCGCCC
>CAYZJD010000202.1:0-8119 GCA_964478455.1 uncultured Solibacteraceae bacterium
GGAGCACCAGGCTCCAGTCCTCCGGTTTCATCCGCACCGCCAGCGCGTCGCTCGACTCGATCAAACAGGGCGTGGCGGCGGCGCTGAAGGAGTTCGGCAAGATCGACGTGCTGGTGAACAACGCCGGCATCACCCGCGACGCGCTGGCGGTGCGGATGAAACCGGAGGACTGGAGCCTGGTGCTCCAGATCAACCTCACCGGCGCCTTCTGGACGATCCAGCAGGTGACGCCGGGCATGATGAAGGAGCGCTGGGGGCGCATCATCAACATCGCGTCGGTGGTCGGCCAGTCGGGCAATCCCGGGCAGGCGAACTACGTTTCCTCCAAGGCGGGCATCATCGGCCTGACCAAGGGTCTGGCGCAGGAACTGGCGAGCCGCAACATCACCGTGAACGCGGTGGCGCCGGGCTTCATCGAAACCGACATGACGGCGAAGCTGCCGCAGGAGGTCAAGGACCGCATGCTTCAGATGATCGCGCTGAAGCGGTTCGGGCGGCCCGAGGACGTGGCCGCGGCGGTGACGTTTCTTGCGAGCGAGGAGGCAGGCTACATCACCGGGCACGTGATCAACGTCAACGGCGGCATGTATATGTAAAAAGTAAAAAGGGGTCAGCCTGATCTGCGCCATTTCTTCCGGCCGCGAAAATGGGCCAGATCAGGCTGGCCCCTTTAGAAAGTAAACGAACAGAGCAGTTCCACTTGGTTCGACGCGGTGCGCGGGCCCGGAAGAAGGCCGCGCTCCACCGAGTCGCGAGTCCACCGCGTGTATCGCAGCACCGGACCAATTTTCAGGGCCTTGTAGTAGGTCTCGACGCCGCCCCCGGCGGTTAAGCCGAAACGCGATGGATTGTAGGCATTCAGATTCCCTGGAAGCCGGAACGAAGGCCCCGCTTCAAGGACAGGATGAACCCTCGACTCAGGCCGCAACCGATATTTCGCAAGCACCGGAAATTGCCACGTCAGAACCGTAAACTCGGATAGGTCGCCGCGAAACGGTCTGTATAACCCGTTCAGCTCGATCGAAAGATGCCGATTCAACTCAAGCTCGGCGGCAAGGCCTCCGATGTATCCCTGCAATTCGCCGGCTCCTTCAGGCCGCTGCTCGAGCCCACTCGTAAACGGAATCCCGCCGATCAGGCCGAACCACAGCTTCCTGCCGCTCACCTTCCAGGACGGCACCGACGTCGCATAGCTGATCCCGGTCACGAACTCGATTTGATCGCGTTTGGTCGCGAACCGGGGAAAGTCCCCGTCATACTGCCAACGGGTGTACCGAAGCGCAGGCGACACACGAAAGCGCCCCCAACGAAACTCGGCCCCGGCGCCGACAATGCCGCCGATCTGCGACGGCTCCGTCGGCGCCGGATTCTCCCGCGTGCGAAACGACAGCCCCGCCTCGACGAACGGTTGTACCGTCTCGCGAGATGGCAAACGGTACTTCAGCAGGATTGGCCACTGCCACGTGCTCACCACTAAACGGCCGGCATCCTGCCAAGATCCATTCGGAAAGACAAATCGACGCTGCAGCTTGAGATTGCGGTGCAGGGCGTTTCCCTCGAGCGAAAGTGCTTTCCCGAATTCCACCTCGACCGACAAACCTGTGATAAAGCTGAGAGTGTCCGAGAACAGGTCGAAGGTTGTCAGGCCCTCCGGATGACTGGGGTCAAAGAAGGTCTGCCTGGAGATCGGAAAGTCCCGCGTGAGATTGGCGCCTCCGATGAATCCGAAAGACGCCCGTTGCCCAAAAACGAATCCCGGGCTAACGAAAAGCACCACTGCGATCACTATCAGTCGCAAAAAGAGCGTCTTCCTGGGCCTCGCGCTCAAAATGTCACTCCTACATAACGGCAGGTCGATCTGGTTCTTCCCCGACTCAACGAACGCCACATCCCACGCCCAACGCCATTGGCCCCAGGGCTTCCTTCGCGGTCTCTTCCGCAATACTCCACCTGAACCTGGCGAATGCGAGCCTGCTTCCCGCCGCAGAAACGATTGTACGGCTCGCGAGTTCCTGCGTCAGCCCCTTGGTCAGCGTGCCCGGTGATGTAATGCAGGGATCAGACGAAGCTGCCCGGCGCGTGGATAGCGCTGCCCGTGGCCCGGCGTTTCACCACCCCGGCAGGTCGTCCCTACAAGAGCAGCAGCCAGCCTGGCATACAATGAGGAAGTGCACCTTTCAATTGAACTCGACCGGGAAGATGACGGCCGGTGGATCGCCGAGGCGCTGGAGCTGCCCGGCGTCATGACTTACGGGGAAACCCGCGAGGAGGCTATTAGCAACACCGAGAGGCTCGCCATCGAGGTAATCGCCGATCGAGTGAAACACGGCGAATTGCCGGTGTCGGCGCTGAACGTTTCGTTTCTGGTGCTCAGTGAGCAACTGGCCGGCGACTAAGGCTCGGCGCGTGCTGGCTGCGCTGGAACGCATCGGCTGGCGGGTCAAACGACAGAGCGGCTCTCACAGGTTGCTGGCCCGCAACGGTTGGCCTGACTACGAGTTCGCTTTTCACGACAATGATGAACTGGGCCGCAAGATCTTGAGCCGTATTGCGAAGCACACCGGCTTGCGGCCCGAAGATCTGTAGGCTGCTCGCTCTTACCCCGAAGGCAACGGTAATGCACCAGCGCCCTCCCCCTTGGCGGATCCGATGACCGGCTGAGTTGCTTGCGGGGCGGGCCGCTGAGGAACGGTGACGCGCAAGCCGTTTGCCGCGGGCCGTATAATTGAGGTGCCGGAAAGGAGCGGCCCGTATGGACGACTCCACGCGGCGCGAGTTTCTCGAAGCCTCGCTGCTGTCGGCCACCGCACTGGAGTCCTGCGCCGGCCGGGCTTCCCAGGCGCCTCTTCACGTGATGCCGCGCAAGGAGTTCGAGCCGGCGTACCTGAAGCTCGAGCGCGCAGGCGAGCTGGCCAAGCGCGCCCCGGAGCTGTATTCCATCTATCGAAGCTGCCGGCTCTGCCCGCGGCGGTGCGGCGTCAACCGGCTGAAGGGCGAGACGGGCGTCTGTTCATCGACCTCGCGCGCCAAGGTCTACTCGATCCATCCGCACTTCGGCGAGGAACGGCCGCTGGTGGGCCGGCGCGGCTCGGGCACCATCTTCTTCAGCAACTGCAACCTGCTGTGCGTGTTCTGCCAGAACTGGGAGATCAGCCACCGGGGCGACGGCTCCTTTGTCAGCGACGACACCATCGGACGATTCATGATGGACCTCCAGGAGATGGGGTGCCACAACATCAACCTCGTCACGCCGACGCACTGCGTGCCGAACATCGTGCAGGGCGTGCGGTCCGCGATCCGCAGAGGGCTGCGTCTGCCGCTGGTGTACAACTGCGGTGGCTACGATCCGGTGGAGATTATCCGGCTGCTCGATGGCATCGTGGACATTTACATGCCGGACTTCAAGTACACCGACGGGGCGATGGCCGAGAAGTACTCCTCGGGCGCGCGGGACTACCCGGAGGTGGCGGCGGCCGCCATCGAAGAGATGCACCGGCAGGTAGGCGAGCTGGTGGTGGACGAAAGCGGGATCGCTCTGCGCGGGCTGATCATCCGCCACCTCGTGATGCCGAACAACATTGCGGGCACGGATAAGTTCGTCCGGTGGGTGGCGCAGAAACTCACGCCCGGCACTTACGTCAACATCATGGCGCAGTACCGGCCCGAGCACAAAGCGTTCGAGTATCCCGAGATCTCGCGGCGCATCACCCGCGGCGAGTTTGAGCAGGCCATCCGCTGGGCGCGCGAAGCCGGCCTGACGCGGCTGGACAAGGGGTAGCGCACGGCCTTAGGGGCACTAGCGCGGCAACTGCGCAACCCGGATGTTCCGGAAGTCCAGGTTCGTCGTCGGGTCGTGGGCCTGCAAGCTGATCGGGCCCGGCGCGAGGCGGGCTTCCTGCCGCGCGTTCTTTCCCTCGGGCCGCGTATCTTCCCAATCGGTCACGGGGTAGCCGTTCACCCAGACGGCCATGTGACGCCTGCGGGCGACGATCGTCTTGGTGAAGTACACGCCGTCGTTGGGAACGACCTTGCGCGCGGCCTGGCGGTTGTAAATGGCTCCGGTGCCCCAGTCCACGGGCTGCGCGGGGTCTCCTTCTTTGTACTCGTTGCGGATCTGGGACTCGTAGCCGGTCCAGTAACCCTTCGGATCGCCGCGGAAGAAGACCCCGCTGTTCGGATGGTGGTCCGGGCCCTGCGGGTTGGTGCGGATGTCGAGCTGAAGGATGAAGTCGCCGTACTCGGTTTCTGTTTCCAGTTGCCCCGGGCCCTTCTCGACGTGAATCGCGCCGTTCCGCACGCTCCACTCGGGCGGCGCCTGGGGCGGCTTCGGCGCGTCCACCACGCGCCAGCCCGCGAGGTCCTTCCCATTGAAGACCGGCGCGAGGCCGAGCGGCTTCAGCTTGAGATTGCGGAACTCGATCCTGTTGTCCTTGTTGTACTGGAGGCCGATGTGCCCGAGCTTGCTCTTGGCATCGCGGTCATCGAGTATCTTCTTCCCGTTGAGCCGCACGACGAAGCGCTCTCCCCGCGCCTCGATCTCGTACCGGTTCCACTCGTCCGCCTTCAACGCCGCCTTCCTGGCGCGGATGTGGTTTACCAGGCTGCCGGTGGGGAACTTCAGATTCTGGTCCCAGATCTGAACCTCGTAGCCGGTTTCGTGCGGCGCTCCCTCCTTCGCCGAGCGGATGAACAGGCCGCTGTTGACGTCCTTCGCGCCGCGGAATTCGCACGCGAGGATGTAGTCCGCGAAGACGCTGTTCGTGCGCAGCCAGCCCTTGTCGCCGAAAGCGGCGACGATGGCGCCCCCGGCCACGCGCCACCCGGCGGCGCCCTCCGAAGTCCAGCCGAAGAGCGTTTCGCCGTCGAAGAGGAGGATCCATCCTTCGGCGACCTCCTTGGGCGTCAGCGAATTCGGCTGCGCGAGAACAAGACAGCAACACAGAAGCAGAAGAGCGGTCAGTCTCATGACGGATTCATCCTATCGCAGCGGGACGGGGCCCTACTCTGCCTTATTTCCAGGCGCCGAGGGCACGGCGGATGTAAACGAGCTGTCCGAGGTGGTAAGCGTTGTGGTCAGCGACGAGCAGGGCTTCGCGGAGGATCGTCTGACCTTCGCCGTGGGGAATGCGAGCGTGCAGGTCCGTGGAAGGCTTCTTGACGAGGGCCCTCATCGCCTTGAGATCGGAGCGGAAGTCGCGAACGCTGCGGTCCCAGGCTTTGGCGCTGGGCGGCGCAGGGGTCTTCGGCCAGTAGCCTTCGGGGAACTCCGGCGAAACGTGTTTCGGGTTGCGGCTGAATTCCAGGATGTCCCACTGGGCGATGCGCATGTGCTCGAGGAGTTGCCAGGCTGTGTGCGGCAGGCCCGGGGCCGTGGCGCCCCGGAGGCGGACGGGCCAGCGCGCCATCACCGCGTTGAAATCGAGGTGCGCTCCGCCGCCGTCGAGGAGCCAGAGCAAATATTTCCGCAGGGATTGGTCTGGAGTCACAGGGTCCCTCCCTGGAGCCAGCTTACGACACTCCGACCGTTGAGAGGTTCGCCGCCGCACGCCGGAGAAATCCCCAGTGCTAGATGGAAACGCGGACTTCCCGGGCGCCGCGAGGCAGGATCCAATCGCCGCGCTCATTCCGTGGAAGCGGCACGCCGCCGGCGGTGACCGACTCGGAGAGGCTGGCGGGCAGACGCAGCAAGTATCCATCCAGCGGGTCGGCCTTGCCGGTCAGTCGAAGAACGGCCTCACCGCCTCTCACCTGCCAGGAGAGGTCACATGGGCCGAAATGGGTCTGGAAACCGGAGAGCTTCATGCCCGAGGCGTGGCGGAACCACTCCGGGTTGACACCAGGGAGGAGCACCAACCGGCCCCCGTCTTCGTGCAGGAGGGAGTCGCGCATGAGCAGCCAGACTTCGGCGATCGCCCATCCGTGGGGCATGGCCACTGAAAGGTTCTCACCTGGCTTTTCCTTGCTGTGCGGCCAAGTGGTTCGCACCTTATGCCAGCCCCCCGAGCCACTGCCCGGACCCTTGTCGTACTCGTCGAAGGCGTACCATCCCTTCATCTGGGGATGGGCCAGGTGAGCTTCCAGGGTGGCCCATCCGGCATCCCGGTTCCCAGCCAGCAATCCCTGGTGGGCCGTCGCCAGCGGGAAGTAGCGCCAGGAACCCGGCTCTTGTTTGCCGGCGTCACGGAACTGCTCGAAGGCGCGTCCCTGGTGCAGCGGATAGAGGCGGCACGGCCAGAGGACACAGTAGTTCGCATACTCGAACTTCCGCATCTCGGCGCCGAAGCGCTCGTCCCAGGACTTCATGAACGACCCGGCAAGCTCCTCCCAGGCTCGCGCATCTTTGCGATTGCCGATCGCCTCGGCCATCCGAATCGCTCCGCGCACGCCAGCGATATCGAAAGCCTCGGTATAGGCGGGGTTGTGTCCGTCACACCGGCCGGGCTTGAGTTCCCGGCGCTTCTGGAGCGGCACCACATCGCCGAAATCGAAGCGGCCCATGTCAACCCAATGGGGAGCCGGCGTGGTTCGGTAGTACCCGACCAGCGCCACGATCTTCTGCACGGACGGGTAGACGCGGTTGAGCCAATCCCGGTCACGGGTGTAGAGCCAGTGCTCGGAGAGGATCCACAGGATCTGCCCCGGGTTGTCCGCCTCCGGGTAGGCCCGGCCATTGAATGGATGGGCCAGGAAGTACTGGATCGCGGAGCCGGCCAGGTGGAAGAGTCCCGACTTCTGAAGTATGTTCGCGACGTAAACGCCGTCGCGGTTGAAGACGTTGTAGTTGATCACCGAGACATCGGGAGCGCCCTCGTTCATGGACAAGAGCGCGTGGCCGAGAATCGCCCGCATGCACTCCATCCAGCGTGGATCGGGCAACTCGAGCGAGAAGTTCCGGAAGATCGAATTCCAGTACTTCTCAGCCTGCGCAAAGAGGTCGGCGGCCTTGAGCGAACGGTAGTGAGGGAGCCCAGCGTCTGGCTGCGGAACGCCGCCCGCAGCCGGAAAGAGTTCCGCGACATCGACCATCGCGTTTTGCTTCAGGTCCGCCCATTGGTGACGCGCCACACTTCTGCCCGGCAGCACCGGACAGACGAAGCCGAGCGACCTCTCGGCGCCTGCTTGCAGCGTCCACTCGAAACAGAGCGCACCCGAGCAGTCGCCGCGCGAGGACTCCGCGAGCCGGTCCACGGGCATCTCTCCCTTGAAAGCCAGTGCTCCGACACTGTCGTCGGCGAGGATGCCGGCCGCGCTCGTCTTGACACCGGCAACGATGGCGGTATGACCGTCCGCCCGCAGCGCCTGGCCGTCGCCGCTCACCTCGAGCCGTTTGACGTCATAACCGGCCGGCCCAATGGGACGCAACGCCGCGAAAAGAACGAGGCGGCGGTCGTCAGGTCCGGCATTCTTCAGGCGGACCAGCGCGCCGGCGACGAAGCCGTTCCCCGCCGGAGAACGGTGGGCAGCCTCGCACAGCTTTGTGGTAACTGACACAGCCCCGGCCTTCCAGCGAGTCCAAGGAATGAGGTAGCCGGCCGGCTCGAGGCCGTGCTCGCACGCGACCCCCTCCATGGTGGGCGCGAAGAGCCTTTCCGCATTCCGGTCATAGAGCCAGAAGTAGATGCCGTAGCTGCCAAAGCCCGGCGAAAAGTTGCCCTCCGCCTCAACGAAAGTCTTGAGCGGATCCAGCGTGTCGGCGATGCCGATGGGGATGTGGATGCGTCCCAAAGGGTCCAGTCGTTCGCCGGCCGCGGAAGATCCCACACGGCATCCGGCGGCAAGAGCGGCGAGGTGGATCTGTTTGAGAAAGGTTCTTCGAGTGGGCATGGAGGTGCCGTGAACCATGCCTGGTTCACCGCATATCGTCGCATGTCCACTTGGGGAAGCCGGCACACCCAAGAACGTACAGCTTCGCGCTCTGACGGCCGGAAGGCGACCGGCCCTGCAACGAGTCACCGATGAACGGGGCCGCGGCCTACTCCAGCGGGAGAAGCTGACACCAGAGCGGATCTGGATCTAAGAGACCTCGACCGCAGGCGGGCATCGCTGCCATTCCCGCGCAGAGGACGCGGCTGGAGCGGGGGGCTGACGAACGCGTGGTATGATCGCTTGTTGCTTGTCC
>CAYZJD010000203.1:0-8112 GCA_964478455.1 uncultured Solibacteraceae bacterium
ACAACGTCTCGCCATCGGCCGAGAGTCTCATCGACACCGCGCCGCCGGCGGCGCGCATCCGCCTGCGCAACGCCAGACTTGAAGCCACGATCTCGTGCACGGCGCCCGTGTCGGGAGTCAAGACGTAAACGGCATCACGAGCCGGGTGGGCAATCACTGCCGTGGGTCGTCCATCCACCGGAATGCGGCGGGCCAGCGTGAATGTCTCCAGGTCGACCGCGGCGACCGCCTGACCTTCTTCATTGGCGACGAACGCGTAGCCGGGGAAGCCCGCGGCTTTCCTGCGGGCGCAACCGAGCGCGGCAGCGGCGCAGGCCGCCAGTGCGGCGCGGCGGGCGATCATAGACGACCCATTCTACAGACCGCCGGTCCCTGCCACCAAGCCGCATCCCCGCCGGAGCCGGAGAATTGATGGATCTCGTTGAAATCAAATGGAGAATCGATCATTGCATGGAAGCCCGGGCAGGGTTGTGCTAGCATTTGAGGGGACTGCCCGCTCCCGCTCTCCCCTGACTTGCAGCGGATTCCTTGTCGTCACGGGAGGCGGATTGTTGTGGCGAACCCGGCAATTATTGAGGAGTACTCACGCATTCTGAAATGAATTTTCGTTCGCTGTTCAGTCTTTTTTCCTCCGATTTGGCGATCGATCTCGGCACGGCGAACACGCTCGTCTACGCCAAGGGCAAAGGCATCGTTGTTAACGAGCCGTCGATCGTCGCGATCAACAAGACGACCGGCGAGGTGGAGGCGGTCGGCAAGGAAGCCAAGGAGATGCTCGGCCGCACCCCGGGCAACATTGTCGCTATCCGCCCGCTGAAGGACGGCGTGATCGCCGACTTCAAAGTTACCGAGCGGATGCTCACCTACTTCATTCAGAAGGCGCACGGACGCCGGGTGCTGGTGCACCCGCGCATCGTCATCGGCGTTCCAAGCGAGATCACGCCGGTGGAGAAGCGCGCGGTGGTGGATTCCGCTTATCGGGCCAAGGCGAGCGAGGTGCACCTGGTGGAACAGGCGATGGTGGCTGCCATCGGCGCGGGCCTGCCGATCACCGAGCCGTCCGGGAACATGATCGTGGACATCGGCGGCGGAACCACGGACGTAGCTGTCATCTCGCTGTCCGGAATCGTCTACGCGCGGTCGGTCCGGGTGGCCGGCAACGAGATGGACGACGCCATCATGCAGTACCTGAAGCGCAAGTACAACCTGCTGATCGGCGAGCGCACAGCGGAGCAGATCAAGATGCAGATCGGCTCCGCCTATCCGCTGGAGAAGCCGATCACGATGGAGGTCCGCGGCCGGAACTTGATCCAGGGCGTGCCGAAGACGATTACTGTGGAAGACAGCGAGATCCGCGAGGCGCTCTCGGAGTGCGTCGGCACGATCATGAACGCCATTCGCGTGGCGCTGGAGAGGACGCCGCCGGAGTTGAGCGCCGACATCAGCGACCGGGGCATCGTTCTCACCGGCGGCGGCGCGCTGCTGAGGAACCTGGACAAGCGCATCCGCGAGGAGACCGGCCTGCCGGTGTCGATCGCCGAAGATCCGCTCGCCTCCGTTGTTCTCGGTACCGGCAGGATGCTAAGCGACTTCCGATTGCTGCGCAGGATCTCGCTCGAATGATCCGGGGACCGGGCGCGTCATGGAAACGCTGCTCAACCGCTACCGCAATGTGACCGTCCTGCTGCTGGCGCTGTTCGCGCAGCTCATTCTTCTTGCCTACCAGGTGAAAACGAACGAGGACGTGCGGCTGATCCGCCTCTGGGCGGTTTCGGCGGTGACGCCGCTGGCCCGTCTGCTCGAAACCGGGCGGGCGAGAGCAAATTCTCTGATCGAGGATTACTTCGACCTGGTCGGCGTCCGGCAGGAAAACCGCCGGCTGCTTGCGGAACTCGGCCGGCTCAAGATGGAGAACCAGTACCTGCGCGCCGAACTCGGGACGGCGGAGCGGGCCGAGGCCCTGGCCGCGTTCCAGGCGCGTTCTCCTTCGAAGACGGTGGCCGCGCGCGTCATTGCCACCGGAGCCGGGCAGGGATCAAGAGTGGTTTTCGTGGACCGGGGATCGAACTCCGGTGTTCAGAAAGGTATGGCCGTAATCAAGCCGAACGGCATCGTGGGGCGGGTGATGGCGGTATACCCTGCCTCGTCCCAGGTGCTGCTGGTCAGCGACGCGAACTTCGCGGCCGGCGTGGTCAGCCAGAAGCACCGCGTGGTCGGAACGCTCAAGGGCACCGGGTCGTCTTACTGCATCGTTGACTATCTCCAGAACGAAGAACGGGTCGAGGTGGGCGAGTGGTTTTACACGTCCGGCGACGACCGGCTATATCCCCGGGGCCTGCCCGTCGGCCCGGTGACAAGCGCCGGCAACGGCAAGACGTTCAAGCAAGTACACATCATGCCCAGCGGGCTGGAAGGCGGCCTCGATGAGGTGCTCATCGTGATCGAGGGTTTGCACCAGCCCATTCCCGAGTCTCAGCAGGCCGCAACCGGGATCTACATGTTGCCGGCGCCCCAGGAGGAACAACCGCAGCCGGATGCCGCCACGGCCGGAGATCGCAGTTACCTGCTCAGCACGGAAGCCGACCGGCTCCTGGACCACTACAAGCGAGTCGGCGAAGCGCAGGGCCATGTGTTCGGAGAAGGTCCAACTCCCGATTTCAACATCAAGCCAGGGGAGCCGGCCTCCGCTCCAGCCCAGCCGCCCGGGGAAGGAGGATCAACGGAAGCCGCTCGCGCCGCCCCAGCCGTTCTCTCCGGGCAGCCGCAAGCCGCCGGCGCCACGCCGACCCGGAAGAACCTTCCCGCGCAACTCCCCAAGCATCGCCCCGCGGCGACTTCTGCCAAGCCTCCAGCCGATGAACCAGTTCGGTGAAACGTACTCGTTGGGCCGCGCCCGAGGGCGGAGATTATTGCGCTTCCGGTTGTGGGTGCTGCTGGCAGCGCCGCTGGCGGCCATTCTGTCCCAGGTCTATGTGCCGCTCTTTTTCAGTCCCTTTACCTTGTTCGATCTGCCTTTGCTGGTGACCGTGTATTTCGCGGTGATGCGCCGCAGCCCCATGTTCGGCATCTTTGCCGGCGCGGGCATCGGCCTCGTGCAGGACGCACTCTCCCAGCAGCCGCTTGGGATGTTCGGCATGGTCAAGACGGTGGTAGGTTTCGCCGCCGCCTCGGTGAGCGTTCGCTTCGACGTGGAGCGGGCTCCTATCCGCTTCACGCTCGCCTTCCTCTTCTTCCTCCTCCACTACTTCGCCTACGCGGCCCTGGCGCACTGGCTCCTGGGGCAGGCCGGGGAGGCCGAGTTCGGCCAGGCGCTGCTGATGGCGTTCCTCAACGCTCTCGTTGCCGTCCCGCTCTTTCACCTTTTGGATAGACTGAAGAAGGACGAGGACTAGCGGCCGTTCCGGATGCCGTTCGGTTGCCGCGCATCGCCGGGTCGCGCGGCGGTATGATGTACGCGCCCGCCGGCGGTAATTGCCGGAAACTGCCGCCAGCAAGCAGCAACGTGCCAGTGTTTCGCCGCGACCGCAACCACGACGGGTATCTCACCCGGCCGCTCGCGCACGACGACTCCAAGCTGGCTGCCGGCAAGATCGCGTTCTTCCAATACGTCACCGTTGGCGTCTTTCTGTTTTTGATCTCCGGCTTCTGGGATCTCCAGGTTCGCAATCCCGAGCTGTACAGCGTCCAGGCGGACCGCAACCGCATTAAATCCTTGCCGATTCTTGCTCCGCGGGGCAAGATCCTTGACCGCGAAGGCCGGGTGCTGGTGGACAACCACTCCTCCTTCAGTCTGATCCTGTCCCGCGAGAACCTGAAACCCGAGCACCTCCGTGCGATCGCCGACGGCCTGCGTCTCGACCACGAGGAACTCGTCGCTCGCCTTCGCCGCTTCCGGTCCCGCCCGCGCTACGAGCCGATCATCATCAAAGAGGAACTGACGCAATCCGACCTCTCCTTCGTGGAAGCCCATCGCGGCATGGACACCTTTCCGGAGATGGAGCTGATTCATGCGCAGCGACGCCTCTATCCTCGCAACGGGCTGGCCGCGCACGTCATCGGGTACATCGGCGAAGTCAGCGAGTCCGAGCTGAACACCTCCGAATTCGCCCGTTACAACCAGGGCGATGTCATTGGCAAGGCCGGCATCGAGCGCCAGTACAACGACACGCTCATGGGCGTCGACGGGCAGCGCCAGGTCATCGTTGACAGCCGCGGCCGCGAGCGCCAGGTCATTGGGCTGAAGGAGGCCGTCCCTGGCAAATCGCTGCATCTCACGATCGATCTGGATCTCCAGGTGGTCGCGGAGCTGGCGATGGAGAATCGTAAAGGAGCTGTCGTCGCGCTCGACCCCCGCAACGGAGACGTGCTGGCGATGGTCAGCCGGCCGGCCTTCGATCCAGGCCGGTTCGCCGGCCGGATCCGGTCACGCGAGTGGCAGGAGATCATCGGCGATCCGGATAATCCGCTGCTCAACCGCGCGATCCAGGCGCAACTGGCCCCGGGCTCCACGTTCAAGCCCATTGTTGCGCTGGCGGCGCTCGAAAGCGGCGCCATCGACCCCGGCTTCAACGTTTACTGTAACGGGGGCGCAAGCTTCTATGGGCGCTATTTCCGCTGTCATCTGAGGGGAGGCCACGGTTTAGTCGACCTCCACCGGGGAATCGTGCAATCCTGCGACGTGTTCTTCTACACAGTCGGGAACCGCCTCAGCATCGACCAGATCGCCGAATACGCCGCCTCCTGCAGCCTGGGCCGCAGGACGGGCATCGATCTGCCCCACGAGGCCGAGGGCGTTGTGCCGTCGTCGCGATGGAAAGCACGCACCTTCCGCCAGAAGTGGTACGCGGGTGAGACCATTTCGGTCGCCATCGGCCAGGGCGCCCTCACCGTGACCCCAATTCAGCTCGCTTACGCGGTCGGCGGCCTCGCGATGGGAGGCGTATGGCGCGCGCCGCACCTGACGCTGGAGCAGGACCGCAAAGAGCCGCCGCAAAAAGCTGAGTTCAATCCGGACCATGTGGCGAGCGTCGTCTACGGCATGTACGGCGTCGTCAACGAAGGCGGCACAGGCGCGCGCGCTCAGATGCCGGGCATCGAGCTGTGCGGCAAGACCGGCACCGCGCAACTCGCCTCCAATGAGGCTCTGAAGAAGTCCAAGTTGAGCCAATTGCTCAAGGACAATGCGTGGTTCGTGGGCTTCGCCCCGCGCCAGTTTCCGGAAATCGTCGTGGTGGCGCTCTTCGAGGGCGGCGAGCACGGCAACCTGGCGGCGCCGATCGTTCGCGACGTGATCAAGGCTTACTTCGACAAGAAGGCGCGCCAGGCTGCGCCGCCCCTGGTGGCGGCCGCGCGGGTTTCACACCCCGGCGCAAGTTCAGGGAGCGCAGCGCTGAGCCAATGACCTCCTACCGCTCCTTGCGAGACCTGGACTGGCCGCTGCTGGCGCTGACCCTTGCCGTTTGCGCGCTCGGCATCCTCCAGATTTACAGCGCCACCCTTGGCACCGTCTGGCGCGAGAGCTGGTGGAAGCAGACCGCCTTTGTCTGCGTGGGATTGCTGCTGATGATCCTCGTCACGCGGATCGATTACCACGCGATTCTCGAGCATGTGCCGTTGCTGTATCTGTTGTCGACCGTCACGTTGATCGTGGTTTCCCTGGCCGGGCGAAAGGTGTTCGGCTCCCGCCGCTGGATCCCGCTGCCCGGCGGCTTCACCCTCCAGGTTTCGGAATTCGTTAAACTGGTAGTGGTGCTGCTGGTGGCTCGTTATCTAAGCGAGCTGAAGACAGACCGGCTTGCGACGCGAGATCTGCTCAAGCTGGGAGTGCTGGTGGGCATCCCCATGGCTCTGGTGATGAAGCAGCCCGACTTGGGCACTTCGCTCACCTACCTGCCCATCCTGGCGACCGGCATGCTTTTCGCGGGCCTCCAATGGAAGCATGGATTGGCAATACTGCTCGCAGCCGCGCTGCTCCTGCCGGCGGGCTGGTGGGTGCTGAAGGATTACCAGAAGGCGCGCCTGGCCAGCTTTCGGGATCCGGCTCGCGATCCGCTCGGGACCGGCTACCAGGTGACGCAATCGAAGATCGCCGTCGGCTCCGGCGGGATGTGGGGCAAGGGCGTGACCCAGGGCTCGCAGACGCAGTTGCGGTTCTTGCCGGTGCCGCACACGGATTTCATTCTGGCCGCCTTCGCCGAGGAACACGGTTTCGTCGGCGTAGCGGTGGTTTTGGGTTTGTATTTTCTGGTGCTCATGCAGATCGTTCAGAACGCGCAGACAGCGCCCGACCGGGCCGGCATGTACATCTGCATGGGCGCAGCGGCTTTGTTACTGTTCCACTTGTTGGTGAATGTGGGAATGCTGGTCGGCAGGATGCCCGTCACCGGAATCCCGCTGCCGCTGATGAGTTATGGCGGCTCCAGTGTTCTCACGGTGTTTATGATGCTCGGGCTGGTGAATAGCGTCCGGCTCCGGCGATTTGTGAATTGAGGCGTTTGAACCGCGGTAACGCGAGAGAGAACGGAAGCAACAGGGTTTTGGCACTCGAGATAGTTGCGGGAACCGCCGCTTACGATCGGATTGACAGCCGGTTCCCGGGCCTGTGCATGGCGTTGGAAAGCGCGCCGGCCCGATTTCGGGCCGCGGTTTTCCGCCGGGCCTTAAAAAAGTTCTTACTGTAGACCGAAACCCGCGCCCGGGACAGGAAGCGTCCCCAGGGCGAGCAGTGAAGAAGGCCTTCCTCGATCTCCCGCCGCGCGCCGCCCGCTGAATCGCCTCCGTTCACCGGAGGAGTACTCATGGGAAAAGAACTAGTGATTTCGGCTGACCGGCACGAAACCAGGGTCGCCGTGCTTGAAGATGACCAGTTAGTGGAGATCTACTTCCAGCGGGCGAACGAATACTCGCTCGCCGGCAGCATTCACAAGGGCCGCGTCACCCGCGTGCTTCCCGGCATGCAATCGGCGTTTGTGGGCATCGGGCTCGAGCGGGACGCCTTCCTTTACGTCTCGGACTTTTTCGAGGAGCACGAGGAGTACGACAAGATGCCCAGCGGCGAAGAGCGCGGCCGGAGGGCGGAGCCGGCTGCGGCGGTTGCCGAGAAGCCGGAAGCCGCATCCGAGCGTGGCGCCGAAGGGGACCAGCGCGACCGCCGAGGGCGTCGCTCCCGCAGGCGCCGCAACCGAGGCCGGGGTTTCCCCGAGTCCAAGTATGCTCCTGAACCCGCACCCGCCTGGAAGCAGGCAGAAGCCCCTCAGGGTGACTTCGCCGTGCTGCCGGGTGAGTCGCTCGCCAAGTATAGCCACCCGGAAGAGGAGACCATGGCGGAGGAGGTGACTGCCGCAGCTACTGGAGAGGAAGCGGTTGCGACGGCCACTGAAGAACGAGCAGACTCAACGGTCGCAGAAGAAGCATCGGCCGGCGCCGAGCACGAGACTATCCCTCCGGCGGATTTGGAGCGCACTGCCGCTGCTGCCGCGGAACCCGAGGAAGTTGTTCCGGCTGTAGATGCAGAGCCGGTCCTGGCCGAAGTGGAAACGGCCGTGGAGGAACTCGAAGCGGCTTTAGAGGCGGAAGAAGCCGAGCCGGCCGGGGAGATTTCCCTTGAGGAGAGCCCCGCCGAGGACGCTGCCCAATCACCGGCCGAAGAACCAGTTGGCGCGGAGGCTGCGCCGCAGGGGGACGCCTCCGGTCCTGCTCTCGCCTCAGCCGCCGAACTTCGCGAGAGCGGCCGGCTTTATACTCACCGCGTTACCCGCCGGCTGCGTCGCAAGACGCGCTATCCGGAGGGACGCACCGAGTCCGAGGAAGCAGCGCCGGCCCGCGCCCCGCGTCCAGAGGTTGAGGAAGCTGCCCGCCCGGAGAAGCCTGAGCCATCGATCAGCGACCTGTTGAAAGAGGGCCAGGAAATCCTTGTCCAGATCGCCAAGGAGCCCCTCGGGCAAAAGGGCGCGCGCATTACGTCGCACATCGCCCTGCCGGGCCGTTACGTCGTTTACATGCCGACGGTGGAGCACCTCGGCGTGTCGCGCAAGATCGGCTCCGACGAGGAGCGCATGAGGCTTCGCCGTATCTTGCAGGCCCACCGCGCCGGCATGCCGGGCGGCTTCATCA
>CAYZJD010000204.1:0-6621 GCA_964478455.1 uncultured Solibacteraceae bacterium
TCCGAGAGGGCATGGTACCAGCCCCGCCGAGCGGCCCACAAGCAGCGCCAGTCCGCTAGCACCCCTCCGCTACCTCACTTGAGGCGCCAGAGGGACCTCGACGGTCAGGGTCTCCTTCGCATCCAAACGGACCTGCTTTACGTATCTGCCAAGCGCCGCCTGGACGGCTGGATCGTAGATCTGAAGCGCTGCCGTCGCCGGGATCGCATACAACGTGTAGCTGCCCGGCGCTACAGAGCCGAGGCTGAAGGAGCCGTCCGCGCCCGTTTCGGCCGTCTTGGGTAGTTGGAAGCCTGTCTGGCCCTGTTGGGGCAGCAGGAACACGAGCGCTCTTGCGAACTGGGCGTTCTCAGTTGAACCCGGCGCCCGCACCTTGCCCTGAACTCGCGCGCCGTCGAACCCAACCGCCGCCTCCAGACCGGAGACCCCGCCCTCGCCTGGGACAAGGATCTCAGGGGTTGCGAGCGGCTGTCCCCCGGCGCGGAGCGCTTTGAGATAGGCGCCGGGAGGGAGGCCCTTCAGTCCCAGGCGGTAGCGCGCCGGAGACACCTCGCGGATTGCGAACCGGAGGTCCGCCTCGATTCTGCCCTCCGCGCGCGGCCACCACTCGGGCAGCGCAACCGGCGAAAGTTCGGGTACCCAGTCCGCTGCATCGGTCCCCTCAGGCGCATTCTCGAGCACGATCTGCCCCGTGACGGGCTGCTGTAGCCCGACAACCAGGCGTGCGTCCTCAACGTGGCGGCCGCGGATGCTCACCTGCGTCTCCGCCGCCGCACTGCCATGCCGCGCCACCAGACTGTAGTCTCCCGGCGAAAGACCGCTGAGCACGAAGCCGCCCTCGCGAGAAACGCGGGCAGTCTGCGGAAGACTCACGCGGTAGACGCCGTCCTGCTGCACCGCCTGCACCACACAACGCCCGCACGGGCCTTCCGCCACGGCATCCCAAACGGCGCCGGCGACCGCATAGCTCTGGCCGCGCGACAGGCTCACGTTCGCGCGCGTGACGTCCTCTCCCCAGCTCAGTTCGACCGGCAGCGCCTGAGCCGGCGCACGCGCGGCGGGATAATATGCCACCGGCGTTCCGGCGTAGAACTGCCCGGAGGGGCTGCCCGCCGGTGGCGACGAGGCTTGAATCACGTATTTTCCCGCGGGCAGATTGAAGAGCCGGTATTCGCCCGTATCGTCGCTCTCCGCCGTGGCCGCCATGGATAACGCCGGCCCTGACTCTTGATAGACGACAGCATAGGCGCGGACTTCGGCTTCCGAAACCGGCTCGCCCTCCCAGTCCACAACGCGGCCGCTGATGGCGCCTTGAGGCCAGAGACTCGGCGCAAGGCTGATCACCTCCGTGCTGTCGCGGAGGACGGCGATGGGACCGCTCCCTTCATACGTCCCATAACCCAACTTCGAAACCGTCAGCTCATATTGGCCTGGCGATAGACCGGAAAAGCTGAAGCTGCCATCGGCGCCGGTCGTGGTCCTGGAGACCTTCAGCTCAGCTTCGCGCGATCTCAGGATGACGGCGGCGCTCTTGAGCGGTTCGCCCGTCTTCGCCGAGCGCACGATGCCGGCCACTTGAACCTGGAGCTGTCCGGCGAAGCCCGTGACGGCGCACCACAAAACGACCGCGATTGACAACGCCATTTGCTTCATCGGGCCGCCGGCAGATCGATCTCGGTCCGGCTGGAGGGCGTGATCGGCAGCATCCTCAGGTAGCAACCACCCTGTTCCCAGCTCACCTTGTCTTCCACGCGCTCGGGCTCGAGGCTGGACCAGGCGCAGATGCGGTACTCGCCCGGAATGACCCTGCTGAACAGGAAGCGCCCGGCTTGATCGGCTTCGGCCGAGTATCTGCCGTTGTCTCCCTGCAAGGCGACCCGGGCGTGCGGCAGCGGCCGGCCGGTTTTCGGGTCGCCGATAACGCCCAGGACCTGGCCGTGGTCCGCCGCCAGGATGACCGTGAGAGAATTCACGCCAGGCGATAAAACGACCTCGTCCGGGGACGCGATCTCCCCTCCGGATTTGACGCCCTTCACGTAAGACACCGCGGAATCCACCTCCACGCGGTATGTCCCTGGCCTCAAACCACTCAGCTCGAACTGCCGGTCGGCTCCCCGGACCCTGGTCAAGCGGTAGCCGAATCCGTCCCTGGACGTGAACCGGATGGTGACGCCAGCCGGTGGAGTTCCCGCCGCGACCTCCACGGTCCCGACCACGCTCGCCGGCGCAATCGGCTGGAGGCTGATCCCGTCAACGTCTGCGATCACCTCAAGGGCATCGAGAAAGTAATCAGTGCGTTGCACCGCCCCGAGTTCCACCACAGCCGCATCCGCGCGATAACGGCCCGCCGGAACGGATTGGAACTGGAAGCGGCCGTCCGGGCCGACGCTCGCCTGAAGAGCGCGCCCGGAGCCGCTCAGCGGCCGGATCTCCACCCAGGTTCTGTAGCCCTCCCCGAAGGGAATGCCCGAGACGCTGCCCGAGACCCGAAAGGAACCGGAGCCGGCCGGCGTGAGAACAAGATCAAGCATCTGTTCTCCCTCACCGACCTTCAAAGTCCTCGCGGCGATTTCGCCCTCCCCGCGTCGCGCCCGCACCTGGACCGACAGCGTGTACGAGCCGCCCATGAGACCCGCGAGCCGGAACCGGCCTCGGTCGTCGGTCTCATCGCTTAAGGGCTTCTCCCCGGCGGCCTGAGCATCGGTCCGGCGCGCCCTGACGACGGCGCGGGCGACCGGCTCACCCAGTCCATCCAGAACGGTCCCTGCGAGCACAGCGCCACGAGACAATTCGAAATCGATGCCGGACTGGCGGCAACCGGCGGAGCAGTCCAGTATGGCGCGCGGGCCGGCGCGTCCCGCAGCCCGCCGGGGCTGGTATCCGGGTTTGGAGGCCGCCAGTGTGAGGCGGTCCTGAGGGAGATTTGCGAACTGGTACCGGCCCCTCCCGTCCGTGCGCATTGTGCCGAGAAGTTCTCCACTAAAGGACCAGACCGAAATGAAGGCCCGTGGCAGTGGGCGCGTGGACTCTCCGGCTCTCTCGTAGACCACTCCCTGAACCCAGGACTGGGCGTGAGCCGGCCGCGTGGTGACGCCGAGACACGCGGACCACGCAAGTGCAGCCGCAAGTGAAAGAAGCCCTTTCATGAGCCGGAAGACGACCGTCGGGGCTTGAACCCCGCAAACATCAGTCTACTTCGGCAGGAGCTGACCAGTGACTGGAACGGATAGCTTGGGGATGTCTGGGTCGTTTGTCTCGATGAAGATCGTGCCCTTGATTTCCCCTGGTTCTACTCTCTCCGGGTCCAGCCAAACCCAGTTTTCCCACTGGTCGCCGTTCGGACCCCGCTCGGAGGAGATCTTCAGCGGCAGGTCCGACGTGACCTTGATCTCGAATCCCGGCATGCCTTTACGATAGACCATGAGAATCTGGGCCATTCCCCGGGCCGCTTCCGGCTTCCCCTTGATCTCGCTGATCCCGAAACGTCCCAGGAAGACGGCGCCGGGGAACGTGTACACGATCTCCCGCACGGACGTGTTCACGGGAATTCGGAGGACTGGAGCCCGTTCGAGATTGGTCTTGAGCAAGAGGACATCGCGCTGCTTTCCGACAGGCCCTTCGCCTTTCAACGTGACCGTCAAGCGGTAGCGCCGGCCTGGCTCCAAAGTCTCGATGCGAGCGGTAAACCGCGTGCTCGGGTTCTCGATTCCAATGATTTCAAGCGCTTCCGACTTCCGATTGATGATCTCGATGGAGGCTTCCCTAACGGTGCCCCTTGGCGCTACCACAAAAATCGCCGGCAAGGGCTCATAGTCGATCCCTTCCACCGGATACGCAGGAATCTTGATTTGAGCCTGGAGCGGAAGGCTTGCTGCGGCCACTGACAATAATGCACTCACGGCCAAGAAACGAACACTCGGAGGGATCATGCACATGATGAAAAGGGGCCCGGTGCGGCCGGGCCCCGGCGTTACCTCACAGAAAGACTCAGTGCTGGACCGGATTCCTAGGCTCCCGGCACCACGCCGAACGAACCGCAATCCGTGCCCTCGCAGAAGCGGATCATGGACACCCGCAAGCCCTGATTGTCGTACTCCCAGAAGTACTCAATGAGAGCCTCGAGATTGAAGATCCAGATGTTGCTGAAACTCTTCTCGCCCGGGTCGCAGGTGCCGCTTTCATTTGCATCGAAACAGCCCGACGCTCTCATGTAGTTCGTGATGTCCTTCTGCACGGGTTTGCCGCCATTGCGCACGAGGTCAAAGTCGAAACTTCCGAGCGGCACGTCTTCGCAGCTACCCTCCACCAAGTCTGCAACGACAGTGTCGTCGAACGTGCACACAACATCCACCTCAGCCTTTCCGCCCGGTGTGCCGAGGGGGGTCGCCCAGACGTCGTAACAAACACCTGGGTCGGTACTCCCGGCGTTCACGGGTGTGCACGGAACCACCAATTTGGCTTCGCCGTCAGTTCCGTTTGCATCGGCCACATAGAAGTTGTTGCCGCACTGAAGACCGTCGGCTGAAGGGTCAGTGTCACCGGTCATGTAGACCTTCGACACCCCATTCAGCCACACGAAGATCCGGTGGCCGTTGTTGTTGGTCATGTCCGGGTTCTTGGCCTTCGGCACGCCAATGATGTTGACTTGGTACTCCTTTTCCCCAGGACATTGGTTGTTGTTTTGCGCGAGAGCGACCGCGGCGACCAGCGCGAACGCAATCGCGTAAATCAAGAGTTTCTTCATGCGATTCTCCTTCCAGTCATGGATGGTGTTGAGGATGCTCCTCAAAACTACTGGATAAGCCTAAGGCAACGGGCCGCAAGAATCAAGCTAGAACCGCACGTGTGAGTACTAGACGTTCTGATACTTTACTGACTCCCGCCATTTTCTGCGCTCGTCGAAGCACCGCTCAGGCCGCGCTCCTTCAACGACCCAGAGACCAAGCGAGCCTGCCCCCGCCGCCTTCCCTCAAAAGCGGCGGGCATCTGGTGGACATCGCCGACCGCGATGCCCCTCTACCAGGCCCCCGTGTGGTTCGTCACCTGGTCGATCCTGTACGAATTCCTCAGAGTGGGTACCCGCGCCGCGAATGGTTGAGCCGGCCTGGCAGGCCGAAGCGCCTGACGGAAGGACCTGCCCCACCGGCAGGTCTTGGTGGGTCACGATGTGCCTGGAGAGGAAACCCATTCCCCTACTCGCGCTTGCAATTGCTCCCGTTTTCAGGCAAGCTGGAGAGTTTTCCGTCGCTTTCCGGCCTGCGCGCCGAGCCGCGGCGGGCCGCTCAAGACGACGTCATGTTCGTACGCGTTCTTTATCACGACCACTGCTTCGACGGAGCCGCCTCGGCTGCCTACTTCAGCCGGTTCATCGAAGGCCGCTTCCATCCCGGCGCGGAATTCGGATTCACCGGGCTCGCCCACAAAGCCGCGCAGCTCTTTGAGGATTCGCTTTTCGACGGCGACGAGAACGCCATCGTCGATTTCAAATACTCGCCCGACCCGCGCCTCACCTGGTGGTTCGATCACCACCAGAGCGCCTTCCTCAGCGCGGAGGACGAGGATCACTTCCGGCGCGACGCCAGCGGCCGGAAGATGTTCGACCCCGGCTTCCGCTCCTGCACTTCCTTCATCGCCAAGGTGGCGCGCGACAAGTTCGGCTGGGAGGCGGCGGACCTCGCCGGCCTGGTCCACTGGGCCGATATCATCGACGGGGCGCAATACAACGACGCCAGGGCCGCCGTCGAACTCGCCGAGCCGGCCATGCAGCTCACCCTCGTCATCGAGAACTCGCGCGCGCCCGGGCTCATGGACAGGATCATCCGCTGGATGCGCCACGACGGCCTGGCGGACATCATGGCCCGGCCGGAGATCCGCGACGAGTACGGCCCCCTCTATGAGCGGCACCTGCGCTCGATCGAGGTCATTCGCACCCGCTCGCGGCTCAGCAACGGCGTGGTCGCCTTCGACGTCATCGACGAGGACATGGAAGGCTACAACAAGTTCATCCCCTACTACCTTTTCCCGCAGGCCGTCTACACGGTCTCGGTCAGCACCTCCAGCTTCCGCACGAAGGTTTCCGTCGGCTCCAACCCCTGGGCGCCCGCCGCTCCCCGCCACAACCTGGCCACGATCTGCGAGCGCTACGGCGGCGGCGGCCACGCCCGCGTCGGCGCCATCAGCTTCGAGCGCGGCGCCGTCGAGGAGGCGCGCAAAGTGGCCACCGAAATCGCGGAAGAACTAGCTCATTGATTCATCGCGTCATTGAGTCATTGAATCAATGGCCCGATGACCCGATCACCCAATGACTCAATCTCCTCAACCTGAACTGCCACGGCCCCTGTTGAGTGGAACACGCGGCCGGCTCTTCGTTAAGATAGGCCTATGCGGTGGCTGACGGTCGAGATTATCCCCGACCTCGAACTGGGCGGTTTTACCGCCAGGGCCCCGGACATACCCGCTTACGGCGAGGGTGAAACAGAAGAAGAAGCAATCGCCGATCTGAAGGAAGCCCTGCGGGCGTACATCGAGGCCTTCGGCCTGGAGGACGCTCTGTCGCGCCTCAACGCCCCGATCTCACTGCGTCAGCTCGACCTGGAACTGAAAGACCTGGCGCGTGCCTAG
>CAYZJD010000204.1:6721-8082 GCA_964478455.1 uncultured Solibacteraceae bacterium
CCCGATCTCACTGCGTCAGCTCGACCTGGAACTGAAAGACCTGGCGCGTGCCTAGACTCCCCCGCCCATCGGGCAAGGATCTGGTTCGGTTCCTTGAAGCCAAGGGTTTTGCCGTAATCCGCGTCCGCGGGAGCCATCACGTGATGCAACGTGGCAGCCTCAGAACCACCGTGCCCGTACACGGTAGCCAGACTCTGCGTATCGGCACGCTGCGAGGAATCTTGCGCGACATCGAGATGAGCCCCGACGAATTCGCCACGCTGTGGAAACAGCCGGGCTGAGTCGTTCAATCAATGACCCGAGTTCAATCTCGACGAGCCGCTATAGTGCTGCCCACTCCTCCTTGGACACGCCCGCCTCTCGCAGAATGCGGGTGAGCAGCCCTACACCGATTTCGCCTTGGTGGGGATTGGGGATTCTGACGGTGAAGCTGCCCCGCTGCATGAACTGGTGCTTTGTGCCGGAGTAAGGTCCGCCAAAGCCGAGACGTCTGAGGCTCGAGATGTTCCTTCCGCTTGATCGGCCCGATGAGCGCCATCAAGCGACGTCCCGAATTCGGAGCTCGATCCCCTCAACTGCGGGTACAGGAAGCTGCCTCGACAAGCGAAAAAGCAGCCAGTCCTCGAGGACTTCCTCGAGTTCCTCCCGGCAAGCCTCCAGCGTCGGAGCGTTCGCCCAGACGCCGTTTAATTCGGGAATGCACCCGTAGTAGCTACCGTCATCTTCCAGGATTTCGTATCGAGCTTCCCGCATGGCCGCTCGAAGGTATCTGGTCAGCATCACCTTATCTCTTCGCACATTCGACCCTGGGCCTGCCGATTGTACATGCGCCATTGGAGCATCCAATCATCGGGTCATCGAGTCATTGAGTCAATGGCCCGATGACCCGATGTCCCGATGACTCAATTGAATCATTGTCCCGATCACCCAATGACTCAATCTCCTCAATACCCCATCTCCTCCAGCTTCTCCAAGGTCAGCTTCGACCGCCCGGGCAGCTCGCGCGCCGCCAGCAGCTTCTCCAGGTACTTGGCCAGGATGTCGCACTCGATGTTGACGCGGTCGCCGAGCCGCCGCGTCTTGAGGTTCGTCGTCTGGTAGGTGTGCGGAATGACGGTGACCGACAGGACGCCGCCCTCGATCTCGGCTACCGTCAGGCTGATGCCGTCAATGGCCACCGAGCCTTTGAAAACCAGGTAGCGGTCGAGTTCTTCCGGCGTCCTCACGCGCAGCCACCAGTTGCCGCCGCCGAGCGCTTCGAGCGAAAGGAACTCGCCCGTGCCGTCCACGTGCCCTTGCACGATGTGGCCGCCGAGCCGCCCGCCGGCCGCGAGCGGCCGCTCCAGGTTCACCAGCGAGCC